>JBEEJT010000024.1:0-3297 GCA_041169085.1 Pseudomonadota bacterium
ACCCAGCTGACTTCACCTTGCAGGCTGTCGACCTCGTCGATGCCCCTGATGGTGATGGTGCGCTCGACGCCCGCCTGGTTGGCGTAGGTGACGGTGGCGCCGAAGAAAACCTGGTCCTTGCCGTGGTGCAGGCTGGGGTCGGCCACCTCGGCGATGTCCAGGCGCTTGGTCAGGAAGCGGATGCGCCGATCGATTTCGCGCAGACGCTTCTTGCCGTAGAGGTAGTCCCCATTTTCCGAGCGGTCGCCGTTGGAGGCGGCCCAGTGCACGACTTCGACCACCTTGGGCCGTTCGTCGTCGATCAGCGACAGCAGTTCGGCGCGCAGCCGGGCGTAGCCCTGGGGCGTGATGTAGTTTTTGCCGCCAGCGGGCAAGGGCGGCAGACCGAAGTCGTCTTCGTCGTCGGATTCGCTGGACTCGCGGGTGAATGCCTTGCTCATGACGCGCGATTGTGCCCAAAAGGTGGCCTGCGAGATTTTCACGCTTGCACCGGTTTTGTGATCACCCAGGCGCTGAAAGTGAAAAGGATCTCGAAAAAATGAAATCGAGCTGCCGATAAGGCAGGCAAGCTGTTGTCAGCACTGATTTCAATGCGAGGTGAATGATGTCGCAAGTGATCCCCCTGGGCCCGGCCGCACGCATGTTGACGACACGCGAAGCTGCCATGAGGCTGGGCGTGTCGTTGCGCACTGTGCAGCTGTGGGTGGAGGCCGACATCTTGCCGGCGGCACGCACGCCAGGTGGCCACCGACGCATCCCGTACAACGCCGTGGAGGCGCTCGCCCTGAGCACAGGGCTGGGCGGCGAGCCCGTGTCGCGCCCTCAGGCCAGCGAAGCTTTGGCCACCCCAGTGTCGGCGCCCAAGGAGGCCGCCAAGCCTGTCGGCCACGACACCGGCACCCTGGCGGCCCGCCCGCTCGACGTGCTGCTGGTGTCTGACAGCATGGCCTGGCAGCAGCGGTGTGCCGAGGCCATGGCGCCTTATGGCGGGGCCGTGAGCCTGCGCTACGCGGAGACCGGCTACCTCGCCTTGCTGCAAATTGGCCAGAAGGCGCCCGACTTGCTGATCACCGATCTGGAGTTGCCCGGCATGGACGGCATGGCGATGCTGCGCACGCTGGAGCGTTGCGAATCCATCAACCACCTGCGCATCCTGGTGCTGGCTTCGCAGGACGAACACGAGATCGCCCGGCGCGGCGGCCTGCCTCTGGCGGCCGAAGTGATGCGACTGCCTGTCACGGCCGAATCGGTGGCCGTGCGGGTGGGGCGCTGGTTGCTGGGCCAGCGGGCCTCTTGAGACAGGAGTGCGGCCATGAATGATGCCTTCCGGATGCTGTTCGACCAGGTCAGGAGCGGCGTGATCTGGGTGCAGCGCAATGGCGTGGTTCGCTACGCCAACAAAGCTGCGGTGCAGATGACCCCGGTGATGCTGGGCCAGAACCTGCTTGACCCGGTGGCCGAGCGCACCGTGTTGGCGGCGGGCAAGGACATGCTCAAGCTGCCGTTTCAGTTCGAGCTGACCACCCAGGAAGCCCACCCCGACGCGATCCGGGCCGTGGTGATCCCGGCGCCAGTGGGGCAGGACCTCATGGTGGTGATGAACAACGTCTCGCAAGAACGTTGGTATTCACAGGCCCTGGAAAACCTCATCGGCTACATCGAGGCCGAGATGGCGATGCCCATCGAAGCGCTGACCGACAAGCTGCCGCAAACCGCCAAGCTGCTGCAGGAGCAGGGCGCCATGGGTGAGCTGCAGGCCATGGTGGCCGATGCGTCGGCCCTGTCGACCAAGTTGGGCAAGTTGCGGGACCTCGTGGAGGTGTTTGGCGAAAGCGCCATCCACCGCGACGAACGGATCATGTTGCCTGACCTGCTGCGCCAGGCCCTGGCCGAGGTCATGCCGCAAGCCAAGGCGCGCAACGTCACCTTCGCGGTGGACGGCAACGACGCCGAGCTGCCAGCGGTGTACGGCTCGGTGCATTGGCTGTCCAAGGCGATGTCGGAATACCTCGACCAGTCGGTGCGCAGCGCCCAGGCCGGTGGGGTGATCCAGCTGTCGATCCAGACGTCGGGCACGCGCGTCATGGTGCGGGCCCGCAACCAGGGCCTGTTCGTCTCCAACCACGAACGCCGCAATGCCTTTGTGCCTTTCGGTGTGGGCGATGGCCCGCAGGGTGTGGACACGCGCCGCGGCATTGGCCTGGCGCTGGCTCAACGCATCCTGGAGCAGCATGGCGGTTCGGTGCGCATCGAAGACGAGTTCGATTCCGTCGACTTCGTGATGGAGATCCCCGCTGGGGCACCGGCTTCGCAAGACGCGCAGTTGAGCGTGGAGCAGGCTCAGCGCTACGCCCACGACATGGCCCAGCTCATGGCCCGCAGCATGGCCAAACGGGCCCAAGGCAACGCGGCCCAGGCGCCAGGGGGCGCCCCTGGCAGCCCACCCGTCAAAACAGCCTGAGCTGAACGCGCTCAGCCAGACAGGAGACCGAGATGACCCAACGCATCCTCATCGTCGAAGACCAGCCAGACATCTGCAAGCTGATCCGCATGACGCTGGAGTTCAGCGACTTCGAGATCCACGAAGCGCACGATGGTGAGTCCGGCTTGAACCTGGCCCGTGCCATGCGGCCACACGTGATGCTGCTGGACGTGATGATGCCCGGCCTGCTCGATGGCTACCAGGTGTGCGCCCGCATCAAGCAAGACCCTGACCTCAAGCACATCAAGGTCATCATGTTGACCGCCCGTGGACAGGCCAGCGACATCGATGCCGGTCAAGGGGCGGGCTGCGATGCCTACCTGGTCAAGCCGTTCAGCCCGCTGGAGCTGATCGACCGGGTGGAAGGCATGGCCGGCTTGACCACCTGATTGGGCCAGCTGGCCCCCCCCAGAAGAACACGAATCAGGGCGCCACAGACACCTGGAGACGGCGATGTCGCGAGCAGACGGTCAGGTTGACTTGCCAGACGCTGTGCTCAATGTGATGGGCAGGCTGGAGCGCTGGATGGGCCGCATCACTGTGCGTCGCGCCGTCACGAGCATCTTGTTGACCGGGCTGTGCCTGACGTCGCTGGCGGTCAGCGTGGTCTTCTGGGCCGAACAGCACCGAGAGCGCCAGGCCTTGCAGGTGACGGGGCAACGCCTCCAGGGCCTGATCCGCACGCAGGTGGAACACGAGCTGGCCTTGGTCAACCAACTGGCCGATTGGGCCAGCTACCAATCGTTCGACGGTGACCGCGGCAGCGCCTGGCATTCCAGTGGTGGGGCGCTGATCGGACCCGATGCCTTGCACGC
>JBEEJT010000025.1:0-2996 GCA_041169085.1 Pseudomonadota bacterium
CAGGCGCCTGCAGGGCCGGATCGCTGGCGGCACAGGCGTCGCCCACGGTCACACAGTCGAAACCCCGGTCCACGGCGTCGCGCAGCGTGGACTGTACACAGACTTCGGTCGTGACGCCGCACAGCAGCAGGTGCTGGACTCGGCGGTTGGACAGGATCTGCGACAGGTCCGTCTGGTGAAAGGCGCTGTAGCCTGGTTTGTCCACCATGATCTCGCCAGGCTCGGGGTAAAGCAAGGGCACCGTGTCATGCCCGGGTTCGCCGCGCACCAGCAGGCGCCCCAGGGGCCCCGGGCTGCCGATGGGCGCACCGGCGGCGATGCTGCGCGCCATCTTGGTCGGCGGGCAGTCCGACAGGTCCGGGCGGTGGCCTTCGCGGGTGTGGACCACCAGCCAGCCGGCGGCGCGGGCGGCCTGCAGCAGCTGGTGGATGTGGGCCATGGGCTGGGCCAGTCGGGCCACATCGAGGCCGGCCTGGGCGGCATAGCCCCCGGGCTCGCAGAAGTCGCGCTGCATGTCGATCACGACGAGGGCGCTGTGCGCGGGCACCCAGCCCTCGCACAGCTGGGCTGCATGGGGTTGGGCGGCCTGGGGCTTGGGCATGTGGGCGAGGGGTGACACCGGCGGCCTCCCTCGCTCAGATGGCGGTGAGGAAGGACACGCCCACCGCACCCACGAAGCCATCGGCCCGGCCCGGCGTGCCCGGCGGGTGGACCACGCCATAGTCGGCCGCAAGGATGCGGCGCACGCGGTTCACATGGAAGCTGCGCAGCAACTCGCCCACGGTGACGACCTGGGGGTCGTCGTCGTCGAACAGCTCGCGGTGCAGGGCCGGCAGGCGGTACCAGGGGGCGATGGGCTTTTCGTGGTGGGCGTTGTGGAAGCCGAAGTTCAGCCAGATCAGGTTGAGCCAGCGGGCGTCAACGCCCACCACATCGCTGTAGGTGTTGTCCTGCTCGTAGGCCTTGTCGCGCAGCTTGTCCTGGGGGATGGGGGCGTTGCTGGCGATGGGGAAGGCATCGTAGGTGTGCTGGAAGCAGTCGGCAAACCGCAGCAGGGTCACGAAGACCAGGTAGGCCAGCAGGTACAGCGCCAACGCCTTGGACGAGACCCAGGCCAGCAGCGCCCAACCTGTGGTGCGCACGGCGGCGATGGCCAGGATGCGGCCCCGCTGCCCATGCCGGCCGGGGTCCACGAAGGGCAGGCCCACGACCACGGCGCGCATGATGAACTCCACCGCCGGGATGTAGGCCCACTCCAGCGCCAGCACGGTGCGCCGCACCCAGGCCGGTGCCTGCAGCAGCCAGGCGCGCACCTCGAAGGTGATCACGTCGGCCCGTTCCACGTGGTGGCGCATGTGCTTGCGGCGCAAGTCGTCGAAACGGGCGTAGCAGGCGCCGTTGAGCCAGGCCATGGCCGTGGCCCAGCGGGCGTTCACCTCGGGGCGCCTGAAGATGGCCTGGTGGCTGAACTCGTGGATGAAGTAGGCCGACCAGGTCAGGCTGAGCGCGACCAGGGCCACGCCCAGGGCGTTGAGCACCCAGGCCGAAGCCGTGAGCGCCCAGACGCCCAGGGGCCAGCCCAGGAGGGTGAAGCCCAGGGCCAGGGCGTTGGGCCAGAGGCCATCGGCATGGCGAAACGCCTGCCTCAGACCGGATGCGGGCAAGGCGGGCGCCGACATGGCCGCCTCACTGACCGGCCAGGGCCTTGACGAAGCGGGCGTCGATGGTCGCTTCGGTGGCGGGCAGCTTGCTGATCTGGCCCTTGGCCTTGAGCAGGGTGCCGATCACCTCGCCGCTGGCAAAGTAGGACGTGGTGTCCGGGCCCTTGACGAAGGCCTTGGGCATCTCGGCCAGCGGGATGTTGTAGACGCCGGCGACCTGTTCCTTGGCCTCCTTGGCACTGATGCCCATGGCCTTGCCCACGATGGCGTAGGCCTCATCGGGCTTGGCCTTGATGTAGGCCATGCCGTCGAGGTAACCCTGGATCACGCCCTTGATCTCTTCGGGCTTGGTGGCAATGGCCTTGTCGTCGTAGACCAGCACGTCGGCGATCAGGCCCGGGGCGTCTTTCGACGAGAACACGACGTGGAACTTCTTGCCGCCGCCCTGGCCCAGCACCTGAGACAGGCTGGGCTCGTAGGTCACGCCAATCGGCAACTGGCCCGAGGCCATGGCCGCCGGCACGGCCTCGGGGGTGAGGCTGACCGAGGTGATGTCCTTGTCGCTCAGGCCGTTCTTCTTGAGCGCATAGGCCAGCAGGAAATCAGAGGGCGACAGGGGGTTGTAGCCCACCTTCTTGCCCTTGAAATCGGTGATCTTGGTGATGGCGGTGCTCGCCACGATGGCATCGCCCCCGTTGGAGTAATCGATGGGCATCACGACCTTGAGGGCCTTGCCGGCGGCCACACGGCCCACGACCTGGTCATAGGTGAGCATGGCGCCGCTGAGCGCACCGCTTTCCAGCGCGGGGGGGATGAGCGCCGGGTCGCTGAACATCTGCAGCGTGACCTTGAGCTTGTACTTCTTGAAGAGGTCGAGCTTTTCGGCCACGTAGAAGGGCGCATAGCCGATCCAGTTGACCGTGCCGATCTTGACGTTGGTGACGGCGCCCGCGGCCTGTGCGGCGGGGCTGCCCATGCCCAGCATCAGGGCGCATGCACCGGCAGCCAGCAGGCTTCCCGCCTTGTGCACCACATCGCGGCGACCGGCGGATGGGCACACAAGGGAGGCAGACACGGCAGCAGGGTTCGGACGGACACGGCGCATACACAAGGCTCCAGCAAGTTGGGGTGACAAAAGGGCAGGAGGAGACGCATCAACGTCGCTCTCCCGGGCTTTTGTCCCTCCGTGGAGCCCCGTTGCCGAGGCCGGGCCACTCTCGGACCAGACACCGGCACAAACCGGTCGGAACCCTAGTGACCCTCAGTAGACGCCGATGGGGTGTGAACCCTGATCGCCGGCCTACCTGCTTGCCATCGATGCATGCACAAGCTGTG
>JBEEJT010000026.1:0-5059 GCA_041169085.1 Pseudomonadota bacterium
AGGCTGGGCTGCGGCCACTGCCCGGGCAGGCAGCGCACATAGCGCACCCGGCAGGCCAGCAGCGCGGCTTCCTTGACCTTCTGGCTGCGGCTGCCTTTGCGTTCGTCGTGGGGCACCATGTCCACCACCGACACCACCACGCCTTGCGGGGTGCACACGGCAAACGACACGTTGAGCGACTGGAGCCGGTCGTACCACTCGCGGGCGTCGCGCTGGTCGGCCGATTGGCAAAAGCGCAGCACCCCCACCTTGGCCAGAACCACGTGGTTGGGCAGGGCGTGGCGCAAATCGCGGTAGAGCGCGCGTTCGTGGGCGGTGAACACCGGGCGGCCGGTGAGGTTCCATTGGCGAGGCCAGTGGCGGCGTTGGGCGCGCGTGTACTGAGCGTGCCAGAAGGCGCCCAGCCCGCCGCCCACCAACAGCGCAGTGAGCAACATCACCCAGAACAGCGGCACGGTCGCCATGCACCCCCCTATGTCTTGACCCGTGTGGGCGCCCTGGAGCAGGACGCCGGCTCGACGCCGAACGTCTAAGCCTCGGCGCAAAACGCCGCAAGGGGGATGTTACGGACAAATGTCACACAGACAATCCCCTGCGGGAGGGGAGCGCCTTCCACCATGGGAAAAGCAGGGCGCGTTTGGCGCCTTCAGCCCACGCTGGAGAGGCTGCGCAGCCAGGCGCTGATGTGCATCACCCGGTATTTCACGCAGTAAAGCGCTTCGGCGGCCAGCGACTGCACGGAGCTGTCGAAATGCGTGGCCAGGTTGTCGGGCGGCAGCTTGAGCCAGGCTTCGGCATCCGGACCGTCTCGTTCGATCACCGCGCCGGCCTTGGCCGCGATGTGCAGCATCGGGGCGTTTTCCGTCAAGGCGTGGATCATCATGTGGCTGGCGTGCTGGTTGCGCGCGTGCACCATGGCGTGCTTGAACAGGCGGCTGCCCAGGCCCAGGCCACGGCCAGAGGGCAACACCGACACCCCGAACTCCATCGCACGGCCTTGCCCGCCCGGGCCGCGCACGGGCAGGGCCGCCAGGTGGGCCACGGCCACCAATTGCAGGCGGTTGTTGAAGATGCCGAACACCTCGTCGCGGTGGAAGTCGATCGATGCCACGTAGCGGCGCATCTGGTCGGCGCTCACCTGGCTGCCAAAGCGCAGGAAGCGGTCGCGTTCGTCGAGCTGCAGCAGGTGGTCAACGATGCGGCTGCGGTGGCGTGCGTGCAGGTCGCGGATGGGCACCCAGCCGTCCGGCGCGGCGCGGCGCTTGCCGGAGGCGTGGCCATGTGCAGCCTGTTCAGGTGCCTCGGCGCTGGCCTGGGGCCGTTGTGCGTGTTCCAGCGGGATGGGCAGGCCGAACTTGTCGTGGCTCTGGCTGCTGCCCGCTTTGGGGTCGATGGGGGTCATGCGGGTCATGGTGGGCCCTTTCTGGGCGCGGCGGCAGGGCCGGTGGGCCCGTCCTGTGCGCGAGGTCGCCGGTTGTGTCGGCTCCGCGCAATGTGCCTGAAAGTCAATCGCTTTGGCGATTCAGGGTTATTACCAATGTTTGGCACTTTAAGTGAAATTTGTGCAGTGCCGCAACGCCCTGGGTGCGCGTCAAGGCCAGAAAATCCTGCCGCAAGTCAAACTTGTCACGCAAAGCGGGCCGTCTTGCCAGCATGGCGAAAACAGGGATAGAATCGCGGGTTCCCGACATGGTTGCCGGGAGCACGTCCATGGGGCGCCCAGTGTGGGTGGTTCTTGGAAGTGTGGGCTGTTCGATCCATGGCGCGCCGTTTTTCTAGGCGCGAACAAGCCGAATGGGCCCGTTGCCTGCGAGGTCACCAGCTTCTTTCAGAAGCCCAAGAAGTGGCGCCAAGGGCGGCAGTCAGCCAGTTTTTTCCTTTAGGAACATCTCATGAAGACCTTCAGCGCCAAGCCGGCCGAGGTGACGCACGAGTGGTTTGTGATCGACGCCACCGATAAGGTGCTCGGACGTGTCGCCAGCGAAGTGGCACTCCGTCTGCGCGGCAAGCACAAGGCCATTTACACGCCTCACGTGGACACCGGTGATTTCATCATCATCGTGAACGCCGACAAGATCCGTGTCACCGGCACCAAGGCCAACGACAAGATCTACTACCGTCACTCTGGCTTCCCCGGCGGCATCTACGCGACCCGCTTCAAGGACATGCAAGCCAAGCACCCTGGCCGCGCCATCGAAAAGGCCGTCAAGGGCATGCTGCCCAAGGGTCCCCTGGGCTACGCCATGATCAAGAAGCTGAAGGTCTACGCTGGTGGCGAGCATCCGCACGCCGCTCAGCAGCCCAAAGCCCTGGAAATCTGAGGAGCGCATCCATGATCGGTAACTGGAACTACGGCACCGGCCGTCGCAAGTCGTCCGTGGCCCGCGTCTTCATCAAGAAGGGCACTGGCCAGATCATCGTCAACGGCAAGCCCGTTGAACAATATTTTGGTCGTCAAACCTCGATCATGATCGTCAAGCAACCCCTGGTGCTGACGAACAATGCCGAAGCCTTTGACATCAAGGTCAACGTCCACGGTGGTGGCGAATCCGGTCAAGCCGGTGCCGTCCGTCACGGTGTGACCCGCGCCCTGATCGATTTCGACGCCACCCTGAAGCCCGAACTGAGCCGCGCTGGTTACGTGACCCGCGACGCCCGCGAAGTCGAGCGTAAGAAGGTCGGTCTGCACGGCGCTCGTCGTCGGAAGCAGTTCAGCAAGCGCTGATCGATCTTGCCTGTGCCTGGGTTCGCGCCCAGGTGCTGGCAACAGCAAAACCCGCCCGGTGGCTTGTCTGCCCGGCGGGTTTTGTTTTTTGGGGCTGGCCGTCTGCTTGGCCGTCTGCTTGGCCGCCAGCGCCGCTTCAGAAGCCTTGCTGGTAGCGCACACCGCCTGCCCACTGCTGTGGCGCGGTGGCGTCGTGGTCAGGGTGCAGGCGCCAGGTCAAGGCCGCGCTCCATTGGCCAGCCTGCTCGCCGGCGCCTGTGCGCCAGCCATAGCGGGCGTCGGCCTGCCATTCGCGGGCGCCTTCGCCCAGGTTCACCGTGTGCTGGCCAAACACCGGCTGGCCGCCTGCGTCCACGCCCGTGACCACGCTGTAGCGGTAGCTGCCGCTCTGCACTTTCAGGGGCGCTTGCCAGGACAAGCTCACACGGTCGCCCGACAACCAGACCGATCGACCTTGCAGCCCCACGCCCATGGCGTTGGCGCGCACCGCCGTGCCGGCTTCGAGCAAGCCGCTGGCCGTGGGCGCGGCTGTGGTCGTCGAGCTCCAGGAAGCCACGGCCGACCAGCGCGGGTGCCACCGCCAGGCGGCGCTCAAGGTGGTGCCCAGGGTGCGGTGGCGCTCCCCCAGGGCCAGGGCGGGGCTCGCGTAGCCACCCAGCAGGCCCCGTTCGTCGAGTTGCCCCACGCTGAGGTGCAGCGCGGCGTGTGGCGAGCTCAAGCCCATCTCGCCCATGGCCACATGGCCCTGGGCCGCTGTCACCCCGGTGGGCAATTGGGGGCGCAGGCTGGCCAGGCGGCCGTGCCAACGCCAGCCGTCTGAGTCGCTTTGAGTCGGGCCGCTCCAGTGCAGGGCCGCAAAGCGGTGGGCGGGCGACAGCGCGGTCAGCGGGTTGCTCACCAGGCTGGTGGCTTCGCCCACCAGGGCTTGCCCCTCTTCGGTGCCGGCCAGGCCCAGGCTGGTGGCCGACAGGCCGCCGTGGCCCAGCGCGAAGCCCCAGCCCGTGCCCGATTGCCATTGCGTGGCGCCTGCCGTGAAGGGCGCGGCCCAAGGCTCACCGTCCTGGGGGCGTCGGCCGGCGCTCAAGGGGCTCATGACTCCCAGCGGGGCGGCGCGCATGGCGGACACGCGAGGGGCGGCCATCACGTGCCGCCACAGGCTGCCTTGGCCGCCGCGCTGTTCGCCGGCTTGCCAATCGAGGTCGGTGCGGCCCATCACCATGTCGCTGGTCAACACCGTGCGGGCTTGCAACGCCTGGCCCTCGGCACTGCTGAAATTGCGCCCAAAGTCGTCGAACACCTCGGTCTGCAGGCCGCCAAAGGCCGAAGGCGACACAGCAGCCGGCTGCCGTGTCGCCTGGCCTTGGGTGCTCAGCGGCACGGTCACGGTCCGGCCGCTGGCCGCCCGGTAGGTGTAGCGGCCCACCGGCGACAAGGCGTTGGTCACATTGAGCAGGCCGTGGCCGTAGACGGCGTCCACGCCGGGGGCCCCCAGGTCGTCGGCCGTGTTCAACAAGATGGCCGCCACCTGGTTGGCCTTGAGGTAAGGCCAATAGCCCGTGACCAAAGCCGCCGCGCCAGACACCGCAGGCGCGGCCATGGAGGTGCCGCTCATGTAGCCATAACCCGTGCCGTAAGACGACAGGATGTTCACGCCAGGCGCCACGAGGTAGAAGTTCGCCACCTCACCGGCCTTGTTCGAGAAGTTGGCCAGGCGGTTGCTGCCATCGACCGCGCCCACCACCAGCATGGTGCCGTTGGCCCAGCCTTCTCGCGCGTAACGCCCGGGCCAATTGGGCGAGCGCCAGCCTTCGTTGCCTGCGGCCACCCCCAGCACGGCCTGGTTGCGGGCTGCGGCGCGCCGCAAGCCGCTGTCTGCCAGGGGGGTGGTGGTGCCGAAACTCATGTTGATGACGCGGGCGCCCTGGCCCAAGGCGTAATCCAGCCCGCGGGTGATGTTGCTCGAAGAAGCGGTGCCCCCGTTGAAGACCTTCACCATCAAGAGGCTGGCCAAGGGCGCCACGCCATACATGCCGCTGCCGTTGGCGCCGGCCATCACCACGCCTGCCACATGGGTGCCATGGTTGATGGCGTCGGTCACGTCTGACGAGCCATCGACGGCGTTGTACGTGGCCACCACGCGGGGGTTGCCCTTGAACTCGGGGTTGGCCAGGTTGAGGCCGGTGTCGAGCAAAGCGACTTTCACGCCTTCGCCCAAGATGCCCCGGCTTTGCACGCCCTTGAGGTGCAGCTGGGCCACCGTGGTCGACCAGTAGTACTCCGACGAAGACGGGCTGAAGCCCACTTGGGCGTGTGCGCAGGTGACCGCCCACAGCG
>JBEEJT010000027.1:0-3393 GCA_041169085.1 Pseudomonadota bacterium
GACTGCAAGCCTTGCGAGATGCACGTGGTGGGCAAGATCAAGAAGTCGGTGCTCAAGCAGGTGCCGGCTGCCCCCATCCAGTTCTACCGCACGCGGCCGTCGACCTGATCGCGGCGGCGCCAACGACCCGACCCGATGGGCAGCAGTACCGCCCGGACCCGTCCTCACCGCGCCTGGGCTTGGGTGCTGGGTGTGGTTGTGTCGCTGACCACGCTGGTGGCCGTGGCCTGGCCCTGGTGGTGCGCCCGCGCCATCGAGGCTCGGCTGCAAAGCTGGGTGCGGGCTTCCGACCCCGATGGTGAGTGGGTGTGGCGCCAACTGGTGCATGAACGCGGGTGGCTGCGCTCCCAGGGCAGCGTGGAGTTGGTGGTTCGCGCCCGCTGCAGCCCCGATCCTGCCTTGCGCCAAGGCGGTGTGCTGCGTTTGAACTACGCGCTGTTGCACTGGCCAACTTGGCAGAGCGCCAGCCAGTTCAGCTGGCAATTGCGCCCTGCCGATTCCGCCCAAGGCCAACTGATCCGCCGCTTGCTGGGCACCACACTGCCCGCCACTGGCGAAGGAACGCTGGGTTGGGACCGCAGCTTGCACAGCAGCTTTCACTTGCCCGCGTGGCGGCTGGAAGCGGCCCAATCGCATTGGCGCGGCGCCCCTTCTCACGGTGAATTGCATTGGAACGAAGACGGCCTGAAGCTCCAGGCCAAAGTCGGTCAATGGCGTGCACAACACGGCGATGGGGCCATCACAGGCCGCAGCCTGTCCCTGAGCTTGAACTTGCCCATGGCCCCCAACAGCTTGGGTGATTTGAGCTTGCAGTTGGCCGACTTGCGGGGCGACGACTGGCAGCTGCAGGGCCTGAGCGTGGACACGCAAATCAGGCGCCAAGGTGCGCACTTGAGCACAAAGTGGCGTCAACGTGTTCAACGGCTGCAATGGCGTGAGTGGGGCTTGCGTGACTTGCAACTCGACTTCGCGCTGCGTGAAATCGATCAAGCTGGCAGCGCCACCCTGGCCGGCCTTTTCAGCCAGTCCTGCCGCCTGGAGCGCTTGGCGGACCGAGATGCCCAACGCTGGCTCGCCGCATGGCGCAGGGTGTTGAGCCATGGCCTGAAGCTCGACGTCAGCCAGGTGGCCGGACACATCAACGGGCGGTCGGGCCAGGTGGGCCGCGTCCAGGGGCGCTGGTCATTGGGCTTGTTGCCCAGCCCGGCCACCGGCCCATTGCACCTCGTTGAAAGCTTGGTCTCACAAGGTGAGTTGTCGATTCAGGGCGACGTGTTGCCCCCTACCCTGCACGACTCGGCCTTGGCCTCAGGCTACTTCCGCGCCACCGCCGAAGGCCTGCAAGGCCACTACAGCTATGCGCAAGGACGCCTCAGCGTGGCTGGACAAACCGAGGCGCTGCCCCACTTCCAGGCCTTGCTGAACATGTTGGACAAGGCCATTCCTGCGTGGTTGACCCCCACGCCCGCCACCCCACAGCCTGAAAACCGCGAGCCAGACCTGCCGCCGCCATCAGTGGACTGAATCGACCGAAGGCGAGCGGCGCAGGCAGAGCCGATCGATCGGCAAGACGATCAGGATGCCGCAGGCATAGGCCAGCAGGTCCCACCAGGAAAAGTGAGCGCCCAACACCAGGTGGCCCAGGGTGGTGGCGCGCACCTGGTTGAGCCAGGGGGCTTGGTACAACTGGCTGAATTCGTCGGCACATGCGAAAGCGAACGCCGCCAGCGCGACCTGGGCGACGCCCATGGCTGGCGCACACCAAGCCACCAGCCAATAAACCATTTGAGCCCACAAGGCGTCGCCTGGGTATTTCTCCAGCACCGAGGGGAACAGCCAGGGGAACGCTCGGGAGGCCAGCCCCATCCCCACGGTCGCGACAACCCAGAGCACCAGCGTGTAGCGGCTGCGACGCATGCCTGGGCCCTTCAACTCAAGCCGGGATGACGGTGGCCAGGCACACGCATTCGAACGGCACCGCCGCACCAAAGGTGTCGTCCCACAGGACATCGGCCGCGCCCTGGATGTAGAGCTCGATCTGGTCACCCGATAGACGCCCGAAATGCAGCGCGGCGTGTGTCCATTCTTCGTGACCGAACACGTAGAGGTAGCCACTGTCCTGCTGCGGGGGGCAGCCACCTTCGGGCGCGGCCAAGACATGGCTGCTGCCCTGCAACTCGTCGGGCGCCAAGGTGCCCAGGACCAGGCCATGGTGATAGAGGTAAGGCGCCCAGCGCTCGCCGTCGACATCCACCCCCACGGTTTCGATGTCGAGCGTGGGTGGGTGGGCCGACAAATCGATGACGGCACTGGCCACCTGAAAGGTGCGGTTCGACAAACGGAAATGGGGCGTCACGGCACGGCGGTATGGGACTGGATTGAGCGTGAGTTTGCCTTGAATCGGGCTCACGGGCCTGTCACCCGCTTGTCGCTGCGGCGTCACACACCATGCTCAGCATGGGCGCCATGCGGAACTGGATCCAAGCCCCTATGATGCGCGCACGCCTGGCTCAGGCCCCCTGGCAGGCTTTGCCACCGGTGTCCAAGGAGGCGGACACGGCAGAGGCCTCCGGAGACGATGGGGCGCATGGCGCCATGCGGGTTCGCACCGTCTGGCTTTCCGACATCCACTTGGGCACACCCGGCTGCCAGGCCCATGCCCTGCTCGACTTCCTCAAGCATGTGGAGTGCGACACCTTGTTCCTGGTGGGCGACATCATCGACGGCTGGCAGCTCAAGCGGACCTGGTACTGGCCTCAGTCGCACAACGACGTCGTGCAGAAACTGCTGCGCAAAGCTCGCAAAGGCACCCGGGTGATCTACATCCCTGGCAACCACGACGAGTTCGCCCGCGGCTTCCTGGGCCACAACTTCGGAGGCGTGGAAGTGGCAGCAGAGTGGATCCACACCACGGCCGATGGCCGCCAGCTGTGGGTCACGCACGGAGACTTGTACGACGGCGTGATCCAGGTGGCGCGTTGGCTGGCCTTGCTGGGCGATACCTTGTATGAGTTCACGCTCAAGCTCAACCGACACTTGAATTCATGGCGCGCAAGGGTCGGTTTGCCCTATTGGTCCCTGTCCAAGTACCTCAAGCTCAAGGTCAAGCGCGCCGTGAGCTACGTCGGTGACTTCGAGATGGCCTTGGCCCGCGAGGCCCGCAAGCGCGGCGTGGCGGGCGTGGTGTGTGGACACATCCACCACGCCGAGATGCGCATGGTGGATGGCATCTTGTACGCCAACGACGGCGACTGGGTTGAGAGCCTCACGGCCCTCGTGGAGCAAGCGGATGGCCGCCTGGAGGTCATCCCTTGGTCGGAGGTGATGGCCAGCCGCAAGGCAGTTCAGGTGGCTTGAGCCCAACGGTCGGGCAGAATCGAGCGGACCCCGCTT
>JBEEJT010000028.1:0-5921 GCA_041169085.1 Pseudomonadota bacterium
ATGCTGCGTCGCAACGAGGCCGAGTTGCGCAAGGTCCTGCCGTCCTTCAATGCCTCGGCGATCGTGGGCTCCAACTTCGATCAGTTCCACCGCAACCCCGGCCACCAACGCAGCTTGCTCGCCGCATTGCGTGGCACCCATGCCACCAAGATCAAGGTGGGTGGCCTCAGCTTCTCCCTGTCGGCCAACGCCATCGTTGACGCCCAAGGCAAGGCCCTGGGCTCGGTGGTGGAATGGCGCGACCGCACGGCGGAAGCCCGCGCAGAGTCCGAGATTGCCGGCTTGGTCGACGGCGCGGCCCAGGGCGACTTCTCTCGCCGCCTGGCGCTCGATTCCAGCGAGCCCTTCTACCAAACCCTGTCGACCAAGTTCAACGAGCTGATCGAGACGGTGAGCAAAACCATCGTCGAAGTGCGCATTGCCGCTGGCGAGCTGACGTCGGCCGCCAACCAGGTGTCCGAGACCTCGCAGTCCCTGTCGCAATCGGCCGCCAGCCAGGCCGCCAGCGTCGAGCAGACCAGCGCTTCGCTGCAGGAAATGACGTCGTCGGTCAAGCAGAACGCCGACAACGCCAACGTCACCGACGGCATGGCCACCAAGGCCGCCAAGGAAGCGATGGAAGGCGGCGAGGCCGTGACCCGCACCGTGCAAGCCATGAAGGACATCGCGACCAAGATTTCCATCATCGATGACATCGCTTACCAGACCAACCTGTTGGCCCTGAACGCGGCCATCGAAGCCGCTCGGGCCGGCGAACACGGCCGCGGCTTCGCGGTGGTGGCCGCTGAGGTGCGCAAGCTGGCAGAGCGCAGCCAGGTGGCCGCGCAAGAGATCGGTCAGCTTGCCGGCACCAGCGTGAGCCTGGCGGAGCGTGCGGGTGAGCTGCTCACCCACATGGTGCCGTCGATTCACCGGACCAGCGAACTGGTGCAGGAGATCGCTGCGGCGTCGGGCGAGCAGTCCGATGGCGTCAGCCAGATCACGGGCGCCATGGAGCACCTCAACGGCGCCACGCAGCAAAACGCGTCTGCGGCCGAACAGTTGTCGGCCACTTCCGAGGAACTGTCGGCGCAGGCCACCCAGCTGCAAGGCATCATGGCCTTCTTCAAGCTGCGTGAAGCCGATGGCCCGGGCCACTCGCCTCAGAGCACGCCCATGGCTGCGCCGGCCAGCCGTCCGGCTCACCGTGCAGCGGCACCGGCCAGGCCCTCATTCGCCCAGGCTCAGGCCCCGAGCCGAAACGCAGCGGGCTCCACGCCCAACCTGGCGCACGCCCACGGTCACACCGACGCCGTGGACGAGTCGCACTTTGCTCACTTTTGATCCGGGAGCGTGCCCATGAGCGCCGTACTCGCAACCCCCGACACCTCGGCCAGATCGGCTTCATCGGGCGAGCTGGGCAGCGACCTGGTGGCCGGCCGCCAGGTGCTGTGTCTGGCCGTAGGCCAGGAGACCTATGGCATCGGCATCGACATGGTGCGCGAGATCCTGGAAGTGGGGCGACTGACCCCGCTGCCCCTGACGCCTTCTTTCGTGCGGGGCGTGATGAACCTGCGCGGCGCGGTGGTGCCCGTGATCGACATCCGCGCTCGCTTCGGAGAGCCGCCTGCAGAGATGGGGCGCCGCAGCGCCATCGTCATCGTCGAGACCTGTCACCACGATCAGGAGGGCACGCTGGTGGTGGGCACCCTGGTCGATGGCGTCTCCGAGGTGCTGGACGTGCCCTTCCAGGACATCGAGCCGGTGCCACCACTGGGCACACGCATCCCGCGTGAGTTCATCCAGGGCATGGCCAAGGTCAAGGGGGCGTTGCTGTCGATCCTCGACATGGACAGGGTGTTGGACCGCGAGGCCCTGGCGTCGTTGATCGGCGGCCACCTGGGCGAAGCGATGCCCACCCATGCCGCCTCGCTGGAAGGCGAGCGCCACTGATCAGAAAGCGCAGGCGAGCCATGCAATTGCACATCTCGGACCGGGCCTTTGCCACCTTGGCCGACACTTTTCACAGGGTGTCAGGCATACGCCTGGGCGACTCCAAGCGCCAGATGGTCATCGGTCGCTTGCAGCGCCTGGCGGGCGAGCGTGGGGTGGCCAGCCTGGACGAATACGTTGAACAGGTCATCCGTGGTGGGGACCAGAAGGAGTTGACGCGCGTCATCGACCGCCTGACCACCAACGAAACCTACTTCTTTCGCGAGCCGGCGCACTTCGATTACCTGGCCCAGATCCTGGCCAACCGGCCGGCGGGCTCGGGCCCCTTCCGCGTGTGGAGTGCGGCCAGTTCATCCGGGGAAGAGGCCTACAGCATCGCCATGCTGCTCGCTGACAAACTGGGCAAGACGGGCTGGGAGATCATCGGCACCGATTTGTCCACAGCCGTGTTGCAGTCCGCCCAGAAGGCCCTGTACCCCATGGAGCGGGCCCGCGACATGCCGGCCAGTTACCTCAAGCGCTTTTGCTTGCGCGGCCAAGGGCCCTACGAAGGGCAACTGTTGGTGGACAAAGCCTTGCGCGCCAACGTGCACTTCATGCAGGCCAACCTCATGCAAAAGCTGCCCGACCTCGGGTCCTTCGATGTGGTCTTCCTGCGCAACGTGTTGATTTACTTCGACCCGCCATCCAAGCAGGAAATCGTGGGCCGTGTGGCGCCGCTCATCAAGAAGGGCGGCTTCCTGTTCACGGGTCATTCCGAATCCTTGAGCCAGCTGCCGCCAGGGCTGGCCCATGTTCAGCCTGCCATCTATGCTCGAACTTGACCAAACCCCCAAGTTCAAGGCCCGCCGCCACACCGGTGAGACCGTCTTTCTGCTGCCTGGTCAGTGGTACTTCGGTGCGACCGGGGCCACGGTCAAGACGCTGTTGGGCTCGTGCATCGCCGTCACCTTGTGGCACCCGGTCAAGGGCATCGGTGGCATGTGCCACTTTTTGCTGCCCACGCGGCCGCGCGCCTCGGATGGCTCACTCGATGGCCGCTTTGGCGACGAGGCCGTGACCTTGATGGTCAACGAGATCAAGCGCACCCGAACACGCGCACAGGATTACGAAGTTCATTTGTATGGTGGCGCAGACACCATGCCCGAGGACGCCAAGGTCAAATTTGCCATTGGCGAACGCAACGTGGAGAAGGCCTGGGAGCTGATCGATCAGCATGGCTTTCAGTTGCAGTGTGTCGACGTGGGGGGCAACGAGCCCCGACACGTGGCCATAGACCTGAGCTCGGGCCAGGTCAGCTTGCGGCGTGGGCACCCCCACGCCCGCCAAGGAGCCTGATGTGAGCGAACCCCTCAAGGTCATGTTGGTGGACGACTCCGCTGTGGTGCGCAAGCACTTGGGAGACATGCTGCTCAAGGCGGGCATGGAAGTGGAAGCGGCGGCCGACCCACTGTTTGCCCTGCACAAACTTCAGACCCAATGGCCTGATGTGTTCGTGCTGGACGTCGAGATGCCACGCATGGACGGCATCTCCTTCCTCAAGAAAATCATGAGCGAGCGGCCGACGCCGGTCGTCATGTGTTCCACGCTGACGGAAAAGGGCAGCCAGACCACCATGCAGGCCTTGGCTTGCGGTGCCGTCAGCTTCATCACCAAGCCCAAGCTGGGGTTGCGAGATTTCCTTGACGGCGACAGCAATGGCATCGTGAGCGCGGTGAAGGCCGCGGCGCGCGCCAACATGGGTGCGCTGCGTCGCGCGCTGCCCACGGGCAATGCGACGGGTCTGAGGCCGGTGTCGCCCATGGCTGGCGCCGGCGCACGCAACGCCAGCCCGCAGACCGCCATGGCCGAGACCACGGACCGCGTCATCGCGGTGGCGGTGTCGACCGGTGGGGTGCAAACCATCGAAGCCGTGCTCAAGCGCTTGCCGCGCACGGTGCCGGGCATGGTCGTCGTGCAGCACATGCCGCCCAATTTCACGGCTTCGCTGGCCACCAGGTTGTCCAGCATGTGTGACCTCGACGTGCTCGAAGCCAAAGACGGCGACCGGGTGATCAACGGCCGCGTGCTCATCGCACCCGGCGGCCGCCACATGCGGCTCAAGCGCAGCGGCGCCCAGTACGTGGTGGAGGTGTTCGATGGGCCGCTGGTCAACCACCACCGCCCGAATGCGGACGTGTTGATGAAGTCGGTCGCCCAATGCGCAGGCGCGAACGCCATTGGCGTGGTGATGACCGGCATGGGCGACGACGGCGCACGTGGCCTCAAGGAGATGCTGCAAGCCGGTGCCCAGACCGCAGCCCAGGACGAGGCCAGCTGCGTCGTTTACGGCATGCCGAAAGAGGCGGTCAAGCTCGGTGCGGCCCAGCACATCGTCTCGCTGGACGACATGCCGGAATGGCTCATGAGCGCGGCGCGTCAGAGCGTGTCTGCCACCCATTGAGGCCTGACCCAGGACCAGGACCCCAGAGATGAACTCCTCGTTGCTCAACCGGATCTTGGCGCCCGGCGTGTTGCTGATGCGTCGCTGGACGCTGTCCACCCGCTTCGCCTGGATCAGCGGCGTCGCCAGCGCCATGGTCATCGTGCTGGCGGTCTATGGTGGGCTGGGGGCGGTGAGCGGGTGGCGCAGCACCCGCTTGGAGATCGAAGGGGTGGGCGCCGCCGAGGCCCTCAACCAGCTGAACCACGACATGCACGACTTCCAGCTGGCTGCCCGCCAAGTCCAGCTGGGCGCCTGGCCCAGCCAGGGCGAAGCCTTGCAGAAGTCGCGCCAGGCGCTGCAACAAGCCGTGCAGGCGGTGGAAGCACAGCCCATGGTGCAGTCACGGGCCGAACTCAAGGCCGTCTGGGGGGTCCTGCACACCGACCTCAACCGGGCCTTGCAGCAGCCAGTGGCCCAGGGTGGCGCGGGGCTGGACCTGTCGGCACAGGTGGCGGCCTTGCGCAAGCTGTCGTGGCTCGTGGGGGAAACATCGACCCTGCTCTTGGACCCCGACCTCGAGGCGTTCGCGCTGATGCTGGTGGTGGTCGATCGCTTGCCGCCTTTGGCGGACACGCTGGCTCGCCTGCGCGACTTGACGCTGGAGCCGGTGGGCGCGCAGGCGCCCAACCCCGATCGCATGGCCGAACTGCACAGCCTGCGCCGTCTGTTGCGCAGCCAGTCCGAAGACGTGGCCATGGCCTTTGGCGCCTTGCAGCGGGCCGGCAAGGCCGGCTCCAGCGCGTGGACGTCGACCGCGGGCCAGTTTGCGAACTTCGAGAATTTGATTGAACGGCAGATGAGCGCCAGCTCGGACGCGGCGGAGCGCCAGGAGGCTTACAAGCGCGGCGGGGTGGTGCTGGATTCGGCCCTGGCCTTCTCGCATTCGGTGAGAGAGCGCTTGCTGCAGAACCTGAACGAGCGCCGCCAGTTTCAGCAGATCGAGATCCTCGCGCACGTGGTGGCTGCGGCCTTCACCATGCTCATCATGGGCTACCTCATGATGGCCATGCACACGGCCTTGACCAGCTCCATGGCGGCCATGACCAACACCATCGACAACGTCAGCCAGGGCGACCTCACCCGTCGCATGGAGGTGGTGGGCCAGGACGAGATCGCTCACGTGGGCCATGGGGTCAACGCCATGGCGGGCCGCATCTCCAGCATCGTGGCCACGATTCGCTCCAACGCCGTGCTGGTGGCCAATGGCTCCAAGCAACTGGGGGACGGGGCCATGGCCCTGGCGCAACGCACCGAAGCGCAGTCGCGCAAACTCACCGAAACCGCCGACGGCTTGCGACACATCCGGCACGCCATGTCTGACAACCAGACGGCGGCCAACGAACTGCTGGAGCGGGTGGACAGGCTGCAGGAAATGGCCACAGAAGGCCAGGAGGCCATGCCCAGGGCCGAGCAAAGCATGTTGCAGATCGAATCCGGCTCGCAAAGCATGCGCGAGATCGTCAGCATGATCGAAGACATCGCGTTCCAGACCAACATGCTGGCG
>JBEEJT010000029.1:0-4889 GCA_041169085.1 Pseudomonadota bacterium
GATGCGGTCTGGTCGCGGCGGGCTGCTGGTGCGCACGTCGGCGTTTTCGATGCGGGGCAAGATGCCGAACTTGCGGCTGCCGGACATGAAGCCCAAGGGGCCCTGGATGATCATCAAATCACCCTCTTGCTGGCCGCCCACACGAACGCGGGTGCCCCTGTCGTGCGACTTGGGCTTGTGCGGGTCGTCCTTGGCGTAATAGATGCTGTTGATGGTGCTGGTCTGGCAAGGGTCCGGGGCCGCGGGCAAGGTGTAGTCCACGTAGCAGCCCTCTTCGCGCAGGACGATCAACTCGTTGTTGACCCCGCATCCAAAGCCATGGGGGTGGCTGTTGTCGAGCGCCCAGTTGCCATGGATGAAGGCCCACTGGGGCTGCCCCGTCACAGGGTGGCGCGGCAAGGCGCCGTGTTCACGCAGCAGGGTGTCGGTGAAGCGGCGCAGCTTTTCGCGCAAGCCGGCTTCGGTGTCCTTGTCGTGGTGCAGGTGGATGTCGATCTCACCCAACCCCATCTGGCACAACTCGACGATGGCATCGAGGTGTTCGCGTCGATATTCCTCTTCCGGGTAGAAGAAGGAATGCACCGGCGGACGGCCATCGGCGTCTCGGTGGTTGGCGCAAAGCTTGGGGTAGTCCTGACGCCAGCGCGCCACGCGAGCGCACTCCACTTCGTAGGTCGGCTTCAGCCACTGGGGCTCGTAGTGGTCGACGAAACAGAACAGCAGGTGCCGCGTGGTCTGGGGCGGCACAGGCGCACGCCAGTCGTTGCGCAGGTAGGCCCCCAGCCACAGGTGCATGTTCTTCCTGCGCGCTTCCAATGCCAAAAAGGCCACCCCACCAAGCAGGGTGAGCAGCAAGAGCGCAAACAGCAGCATCATGGGCTGGGCAGATGGATCCACCAAGTACACAGAAACGCCGATGTTACACTAGGCATCCACGCCCATCCCCCCCAAACTTGACTGTGAGCACTCGCCGCAAGCCGTCTGCCTTGCAGAAATCAACGCCAGGGATGAGCTTGTGACGAATGCATCGTCCGCCAGTCGGCTCGCATCTCTGCGCGACGCCGTTTTCATCACGGCTGCCACCTACCTGACCACCGGGTTGGGGCTGTTGGTGAGCACCATGGCCGCCCGGAGCCTGGGCCCCGAAACCTACGGCAAATACGCCTACCTGGTCTGGCTGTCAGGCCTCCTGGTCACTTGCAGCAACCATGGGCTGGGCATTTCAGGCATCCGTTTCGTCTCGGAATACCTGGGGCGCGGACAGGCAGACGTCGCCCGACGCATCCACGGCTGGCTGCTGCATTGGCAAGGCGTCAGCACCGTGGCCGTGCTGGCGCTGTTCTCTGCAACGTGCTGGTACATGCCATTGGCTGGCTGGGAAACGCAACGCCCCTTGATGCTTGGCGTGATCTTGTTCGGTGTCGGCGCCAAGGCGGCATACCTGTTTGACGTGTCCATCGCCAAGGGGCACAAGCTCTTCAAGATCGAAGCGATCACCAACTCCACCATGAGCCTCATCTACGCGGCCAGCGTGGCGATGATGGCTTGGCTGAACGCCGATCTCAGCAGTTTTGCGATTGGTTTTGGCGTGGTCAGCTTCCTCCACATCATCATGGTCCGCCTCTTGATGCGAAACCATGGCATCCAGGCGGACAAGCAAGCATGTCCGCCCGAAGTGATCGAGCGCATCAAGCCTCACCTGGCCTGGACGGTGGTGCTGGTGGCCGTAGGCACCTTGAGCAACAAGACACTGGAGACCTTCATCCTGGGCACCTGGATCGGCCCGGCAGAGGTGGGCTATTTCACGATCGCAGCCACGCTCACCAAGGGCGGCATCGACGTGCTGTCGTCGGCGCTGACCGCCATGCTGATGCCCATGATGGCCCATGCCTATGGAGAAGGGGGCGTCCAGCGCGTCAACATCATCCTGCGCGATTCGGTGCGCTACTTCCTGTTCTTCGGCCTGGTCATTGGCGGCATTGGCGTGCTGTGGGCGGAGCCAGGGGTTTTGCTGCTGTATGGCCACCGCTACGACGCCGTCATCCCCGCCCTGCAGGCGATGGTGATTGTCGGCGGGCTGACCTTGCCGGAGGGTGCTTTCGGCGCACTCCTGTCCACCACGGACCATCAGAAGCTGCGCGCGACCATCGTGGGCCTGTCTGCGGTCATCAGCGCAGCCAGCGCGATCATCCTCGTGCCCACCCAAGGCTTGACCGGGGCGCTCTGGTCGGTGGCCATCACCCGCTTCGTGATCCTGCTGATCACGGGTGCGGCCATCCGCCGGGCCCTCCAGACCAGTTTCCCTTATGCGCAACTGTTGCGACTGCTGGCTTCCGCCGTTGTCGCAGGCGCCTTGAGTTGGGGCTTGTTGTGGCTGCTGGGCCACCACGTGGCCGCTCAATTGGCCAGTGGCTTAGTCTACCTGGGCGCATTCCTGACCATGACCATCTGGCTGCAAGCCTGGACCCGCAAGGATGCCGAAGTCTTGACCGCACTGGCTGAACGCAAGCCCAAGCTGTTTGGTCGGCTCACCCCCAGGCTGCGTCGCTGGACCAACGATTTGCCTTGAGCCCCCCCTGCCTCAACGATTTTGTTGGGCGCGGGGAACTTAGCAAGCTTGACTTGGCACTATGCTTGCAGTGCACAACAATTGTCACAATCAGTTCAATCCTTTGGATTGAAATGCACCGAAATTGAATCGAGGAGCCATGACCGCCCTGTCCTTCAAACCCCGCCTGTTCTGGCAATGGTTGCTCTGCGTGCTTCTGGTCATTGGCGTCGCCGGCTGTGGCCACAACTACCCTCCCGCTCCGGCAACGGCATCGACCCCGGATCAGCTCTACAAGATCGGCCCGCTGGACCAACTCAATGTGGTGGTGTGGCGCAACCCGGATTTGAGTTCCACCATCACGGTGCGACCTGACGGCCGCATTTCGCTGCCGCTGGTGGACGACGTGAGTGCCGTGGGGCGCTCTCCCGCCGAGTTGTCTCGCGAAATTGAGAAGCAGTTGTCGAAATTCATCCGCGAGCCGGTGGTCAGCGTGATCGTGGGCGGCTTCCAAGGCGTGATCACCGACCAAATCCGCATCGTGGGTGAAGCAGCCAAACCGCAGGCCGTGCCGTTTCGACAAAACCTGACCCTGCTGGACGTGATGATCCAGGTGGGCGGGCTCACCGACTTCGCCGATGGCAATGCCGCCGTGCTGGTCCGCGGCTCCGAAGGGGGCAAGCAGTTCTCGCTGCGCATCAAGGATCTGGTCAAGCGTGGCGACATTTCAGCCAACATCGACATGAAGCCCGGCGACATCGTCATCGTGCCGCAAAGCTGGTTCTGAACATCTCCGTCGACACCCTATGGATGACATTTACCGTCAAGCCGCCACGATGATGATCGCCGCTTGGCGGCGCCGATGGTTTGGACTGCTGACCGCCTGGCTGGTTTTCTTGCTGGGGGCGACAGGCGTCTTCGTGATGCGAGACCGGTACGAAGCCTCTGCGCGCATCTTCGTCGACACGCAGACCGTGCTCAAGCCGCTCATGACCGGGCTGGCTTTCCAGCCCGATGTGGACCAACAGGTGCGCATGTTGGCCCGCACCTTGATCAGCCGCCCCAGTGTGGAGCGCCTGATTGCCTCGCCTCGCGTCGGGTTTGACAACCTCTCTGAACGCGACCGGGAAAAGGTCATCGACCGCCTGCTCAAAGAAATCAAGATGGCGTCGAGCGGTGACCCCAACCTGTTCGCCATCACATACAGGGACATCAACCCGGACAGGGCCAAGAAGCTGGTGGAAGACCTGGTTCACCTGTTCGTCAACTCGGGCACGGTCGACAAGCAGCGCGACTCGGAAGAAGCCCGCCAGTTCCTCGATGAGCAGATCAAGGCCTACGAGGCCAAGTTGGCTGCCGCCGAAAACCGCCTCAAGGAATTCAAAGTCCGCAACTTTGGCCTGACTGGCACGTCCAATCAGGATTATTTCGCCAGGATGTCGGAATCGTCTGCGGCGGTGAACCACCTGGAAGTGGAATTGCGGGCGGCCGAGCAAGCGCGCGATGCGCTCAAGCGAGAACTCGCCCAGGAACACCCCTCCATCCCTTCTGAGCTGCCTCAGGCGCCCAATGAAGTCGAACAGCGACTGGAAGCCGCGCGCAAGCTCCTGGATGACCTGAGCCACCGCTACACCGACGAACACCCCGACGTGTTGGCGGTCAAGCGCACGATCGCGACCCTGGAGCAACAAAAGGCACGCGACAACGACGCCCGGTTGCGCGGCGACAAGCGAGAAGCCCCCACCAGCCCGGTTTTTCAAAAGATCCGGGTGGCCCTGGCCGAAGCTGAAGCCAAGGTGGCGTCATTGCGCGGCCAGTTGGGCGCCGAGCGCGGCCAATTGGGGCAAGCGCGGGCACAGGCCGGCAAGTTGCCCGAGGTTGAAGCCGAGCTGGCTCAGTTGAACCGCGATTACGAAATCGTGCGAAAAAACTACGAGCAGCTGGTGAGCCGCCGCGAATCGGCCTCGCTCGGCGAGGAAATCGACCGCACCACCAAGGTGGCCGAATTCCGTGTGATCGAGCCCCCCCGGGTGTCCCCATCGCCCGTTCAGCCCAGCCGACTGCTCGTCGCCATCCTGACCGGCATCGTGGGCCTGCTGCTCGGCGCCGGCGTGTCGTTCGGGCTCACCCAAGTGTTTCCCACGGCCGTTGACATCCGCCAACTCAAGGAAATCTCCGGTCGCCCCGTCCTGGGATCCGTGTCCATGGTGGTTGGGCCAGATTTGCTCGCGAAACAGGTTCGCAGCAAGCGCTTGTTTCAGGCTTGCCTGGGCGCTTACCTGTTGTGCAATGTGGCCTGGGTGATTTTCGTCAAGCTGCAGCTGCTGCCCTGAGGACGGAC
>JBEEJT010000030.1:0-6086 GCA_041169085.1 Pseudomonadota bacterium
GGTTTGCGGAAGACAACAACGGCACCGCTGTCCTCCTGCCCGCCTTGCCGGCCTTGGGTGCCGCCAAGGTCAGGGGCCGCCTGGTGCTGGGCATCGGCACCAAGGCCAACAACCAGTTGCCGCCGGCAGCGCGGGTACTGCCGGTCGAGACCAACCCATTGCTGAGCAACTACCTCTATGTCAGCACGCGCGTGGGTCAGACCGACTTTCCCAGCACCTACATTGACTCGGGGTCCAATGGGCTGTTCTTTGATGACCCTGCGGGCATGAGTTTGTGCGCGGTGGCCGTCGGCGGCGAAGGGCAGTGGTTCTGTCCGTCCACTCAACAGTCGCGCTTGGCGACCCTGACGGGCGCCGATGGCACCACCGCGAGCGTCAACCTTGAGGTGGTGAGTGCCAACGCCCTGTTTGCCACCACCAACGTGGCTTTTGCCACATTGGCCGGCTCCACCGGTAGCGCCAACCCCGGTGCGTTTGTGTGGGGCCTGCCGTTCTTTTACGGTCGCACCGTGTTCACGTCCATCTGGGAGCAACCGCTGGCCGTCAACGGCCCCTGGTACGCTTTCTGAACAGACTCAGGCTGTTCCGAACTTGGTGGCGAACTCGATACCTACCTTCTGAAGCAGCGGCGTCGGCAAGACACCGCCAGCACAGACCACCACCCAATCGTTGGGGAGTGTCTGCTCACCCGCTTCTGTTTTCATCAGCGCCTCTTTTTCGTCAATTCTCTTGACGGTCGACTTCAGCATCACGTTCAGCTGCCCAGCATCGGACAACTCCTGCACCCTGCGGCGGTTGGGTTCCTTGACCCGCGAGAACGCTTCGCTGCGGTAGGACAGAGTCACGGTGGTTCCTGGTTGCTCGGCCAGGGCGATGGCGGCTTCCAGCGCGCTGTCGCCGCCACCCACCACCAAGACATGCTGCCCTTTGTACTGCTCGGCGTCGACCAAGCGGTAAACCACCTTGGGGGTTTCCTCGCCGGGTACCTCGAGCTTGCGCGGTGATCCACGCCGCCCAATGGCCAACAGCACCGACCGTGTGTGCAACTCGCCTTGATTGGTCTTCACGACAAAGGTCTCGCCCCTTCGCTCAATGGCCTCCATGCGCTCGTTGTAGTGGATTTGCAAACCCGTCTTCTTGACCACGCCGTGCCAGAACTCCAGCAGGCGCTCCTTTTGAATTTCGCCCATGCGCACCTTGCCGACCAACGCCAGTTGCACCGGTGCCGTCATGGCGATCTTGTGCCGCGGATAGTGGTACACCGCTCCACCCAGGGAGTCCTCCTGCTCGATCAGGCGGTAACGCAGCTTCTTTTCGATGGAGGACAGCCCTGCGGAAATGCCCGCCGGGCCCGCGCCGACGATGACCACGTCGTGGTCGGCTTCGCCTTCCTTGCGCTTGGCTATCGACTCGATGGCCTGTTTCCCCTGCTGCGCGGCCTTGCGAATGAGGCCCATGCCACCCAGCTCACCGGCGATAAAAACACCCGGAACGTTCGACTCAAACTCTTGAGACACACTTGGGATGTCAATTCCGCGCCGCTCCGTGCCGAAAACCAGCTTGATGGCCTCAACGGGGCAGGCGACCAAGCAAGCCCCATGGCCGATGCAAGCCGCACCATTGATGAGCACGGCCTTTCCCGCGACCACCCCCAACGCACCTTCAGGACAAGCATGCGCGCAACCACCCGATCCAATGCACCGTACGGGGTCGACCACCGGGTGCAAGGACGGCGGTTCGTTCATACCCTGCGCCACCGATTCCTCGTGAGCGGCGATAGAGGCCTGCTCGCGCCGCTTTCGTGTGCCCAGGTAGATGGCGAAGGAAAGTACGGCAACCAGCAGGTAAATCCAAATGTTGTCTAGCACTGTCAAGTCCGGATTGAGTGTCAATACGAGGCAAAATTTAAGGCCAGGCTCAGGATTGCTTCACCTTGTTTCGGCAGCACCCTTTCCTCAGCCTAAGGAGGAGAAGCTGATGCATGCTACGAGTTCCGCCTTGCGGACGATTGTCTTACCTCGTCGGCCAGGCACTGCATCACTTCGTATCTCAGCATGACGCCCCAGACCCCACCAGCATCCGCCGAGCGGCCATCGCGGCCTCGTCGCGAGCGCGCCCGCGTTCTCCGCAGCGGCGAATTCATTGGTTATCTGGTGCTGGCTCTGCTGATAGGAGGCACATACCAGATCAGCCAGGTTGGTTGGTACACCTCGTATTCCGACACAGGCTATTGGATGGGCGTCGTCGGAGGTGTGATGACGCTTCTGCTGTTTTTGTATCCGATGCGCAAACGTTGGAACGTGCTGGCCAACGTGGGCAAGGCGAAAAACTGGTTCGTGGTGCACATGGCCCTGGGCATCTTGGGGCCGGTGTTGGTACTGGCCCACTCCACCTTCAAGGTCGGCTCGCTCAACGCAGGGGTGGCCCTTTACAGCATGTTGATCGTGGCAGCCAGCGGTATCGCGGGCCGGTTCATCTATCTGCGCATCCACAGGGGCCTGGGAACTGAGTTGCAGAACTACAAGGTGGTTCGCACTGCGGTCGGCTTTGATGAGGCGGCCGCCCACTCACAGCTCAACTTCGCACCCCGTGCTGAAGCCCTGTTGCGGCACCTGGACACACGGGTGGGCCAGCCACAGGATCCCTTGCGGCTTCACCTCATTCGCCTGTTCGTGTTGCCGTTTGATGCAATGAAAGTCAGGTACCGTGCCCGGCAGGACGTCAGCCACGCCATCAAGCACGCAGCCCGCAAGGGTCAGTGGGATGACGACACCAGACGCCAACGCCTGAAGCGCGGGCTCAAGATGGTTGACGAGTATGTGACTGCCACCAAGCGCGTCTCTCAGTTTGGTGCCTACACCCGGCTCTTTGCCCTCTGGCACCTGGCGCATGTGCCCTTTGTGTTCATCATGGTGTTGTGCGCCGTGTTCCATGTGATCGCCGTCCACGCTTATTGACTGGCATCAGGCGTCAGAGGGTTCGCGGTAGTGATAGCGGTAGGCGTCGGCAAACCCCAGTGATTGGTACACATGGCGCGCCGGGTGGTTGAGCGAATCAACCTGCAGATACGCCAGCTGCGCGCCGTCTTGGGCTGCCATGGCCATCAGTTGGGCGCATAAACGACTCGCGTGGCCCTCCCCGCGGGCGTTAGGGCAGGTGATCACGTCGTACAGACCCACCAGTTCGCCTTCGCGCACGTACTGACCTGCGGCCAGCAGTTGGCCGTCGGCATCGCGACGCAGCACGTAGCCCCGACCCTGAACGGGAGAGTGCAGCAGACGCAGGGCGTGGCTCTCGCGGTGCTCGATTGGTGAATTGCGCAAAGCCCCCACAGCCTCAGCAAATGCGGCCGAATGCAAATGCTGCATGGATATGCCCGCCGGCAACAAACGCACGGGCTTGAGATGTGGCATCTGAGCGCAGACCATGACTTGGGTTTCGTCGACCTTTCGGAAGCCCCGCATGGCCAGTTGCGCGTCCAGGTTGGCCGGTTGTGTGAACCGGTGCAGCCGAAAGATCATGGGCAGACTGGCGTCAGAATAAATCTGGTTTGCAAGTGCTAACTTTTTATCCAGATCCAATATTCCAATAGCAAGCGCGTTGATGCACCGCGCACGTCGCGCCTTGCCCGGCAGGTAGCGCACCAACCAACCGTCCAGCCAGCGCTGCTGAGGAGGCGCGCTGGCGTTGAGGCCAGCGTCTTCCACGCGCGACATCAGCTCCAAGCTGAAAGCCCCACACAGGTCAGCCAAGGCGAGCCACCATTTCCTTGGCGAAATCGACAAAGGCTACAGCCCCTTTAGAGGTGGGGTCAAAACTGACACCAGGCTGCCCGTAGCTGGGCGCTTCGGCCAGGCGCACGTTGCGCGGGATGACGGTGTTGAACACCTTGTCGCCGAAGTGCGCCTTGAGCTGGTCGCTGACCTGTTGCTGCAGGGTGATGCGTGGGTCGAACATCACACGCAGCAGGCCGATGATGGCCAGGTCCGAGTTGAGGTTGGCGTGCACCTGTTTGATGGTGTTGACCAGGTCCGACAGGCCTTCCAGCGCAAAGTACTCGCACTGCATGGGCACGATGACGCCGTGTGCGGCACACAAGCCGTTCAGCGTCAGCAGGCTCAGGCTGGGTGGACAGTCGACCAGCACGAAGTCGTAGCCGTCCTTCACCGCTGCCAGCGCGCCCTTCAGGCGGCGCTCACGGCGCTCCAGTTCCACCAGTTCCACTTCAGCGCCGGCCAGTTCGCGGTTGGCACCCAGCACGTGGTAGCCGCCATGCGGGCTGGGCTGGCTGGCATCGGCCACGGTGGCGGACTCCAAGAGCACATCGTAGACGCTGGCGGGCAGGGCGCGCTTGTCGATGCCCGAACCCATGGTGGCGTTGCCCTGCGGGTCCAGGTCCACCAGCAGGACGCGCTTGCCCACTTGCGCCAGCCCGGCCGCCAGGTTCACGGTGGTGGTGGTCTTGCCGACGCCGCCTTTCTGGTTGGCGATGCAGAAGATGCGCATGCTCAGTTCACACCCAGCTTGATGCCAAAGCCCACCAGGAAGACGCCGGCCAGTTTTTCCAGGGCACGCGCCAGGCGCTGGTGGGCGCGCACCTTGGCGCTGACCGCGCCGGCAAAGGCACACAGCAGCAGGCAGTAAAGCGCCGTGATGGTGGCGATGGTCAGCGCCATGGCGCCAAAGGTGACCATGCCGCGGTGCTGGGCGGGATCGATGAACAGCGGGAAGAAGGCCATGTAGAACACGATGGCCTTGGGGTTGAGCAGGGTGATGAACACGGCCTGCCGGAAGTAATGGTGCGGCTCGATGCGGATGGGCGACGCGCCGCCCGGCTTGGCGAAGATCAGCTTCAGACCAATCCAACCCAGGTAGGCCGCGCCGGCGTACTGCACGGCCTTGAAGACCAGCGGGTTGGCGGCCAGCAGGGCGGCCACGCCGGCCACGGCCAGCCACAGCAGCACCTGGTCGCCCACGATCACGCCCAGCGTGGCCGCCGCGCCCGCGCGGAAACCGCCCTTGGCCGTGGACGTGAGCAGGGCAAAGGTGCCCGGGCCCGGCAGGGCCAGGAACAGCAGGATGGTGGTGCAGAAGGCGCCGAAATCGGCAATGCCGAGCATGCGGCAGCTCCTTGTGGTTGCAGGCTGCGCGGGCCCGACCCGGGGCAGGTCAGGGCACGGCGCTGTGGGGGTGTGCTTGCCAGCGGCTCAGGTCGAAGCCCAGCCGGGTCAGCAGGGAGCGTATCGCAAGTTCATCGTCCGCCGAGAGCCGCGGCGCCCTGGCCAGCACCCAGAGGTACTCGCGCTGTGGTTCGCTGACCACGGCGTAGCGGCCGTCGCTGGCCAGGTCGACGACCCAGTACCGGCCCCAGATGGGCAGCCAGCGCAAGGCGGCGGGCAGGAAGCTCACTTCCAGCTGCGCGGGCTCCAGCCGGTTGCCCTTCAGCACCGAACCCGCTGGGCGCGCCACGCCTGTGATGTCTTCGATCTGGCCGTCGGCCCGGCGGCAGCGGTTGACCACGTCCACCCGGCCGCCGTCCAGCTGGCGGTAGGTGGCCGCCGTGTCGGCCACACACTGAGACTGAAAGCGGTTGGGAAACCAGGCCACCTGATACCAAGTGCCCATGTAGGCCGGCACGTCCAGGCTGGGCAAGGCGGCGAGTGGTGCTGCCGGGCTATGGGTCTGCGCAGACACCGGCGCCACCGAGGCGGCCAGTCCTGCGGCCAGTGACCAGGCCGCCAATCCGAAGCGAAGGCCTGCAAGCTTCATGCGGCAGGCCTCATCCAGACCAGGCAACGCTCGGCTTCCAGGCCCGGCACCTGCAATGGTTCCACGTGAAACACCTCCACGGCGGCCGGCAGGGCGGCTTGTTCGTCGTCGGGGCGCTTGCCCTTCATGGCCATCCACACACCACCCGGCGCGAGCAGCGGCGCCGTGAGCGCCGTGAAATCCGCCAGCGACGCGAAGGCGCGCGAGGTGATGAGCTGGAAGGGCGGGCCTTTCAACTGCTCGACCCGGCTGTGCGCGGCGTGGAGGTTGGGCAAGCCAAGCTGCCCGGCCACTTGCCGGATGAAAGCCGCCTTCTT
>JBEEJT010000031.1:0-2658 GCA_041169085.1 Pseudomonadota bacterium
TGGGCAGATGTGTTTCCAAACGGGCTCTCATGACTATGTGCTCCAGAGCCTTGCTTTAAACAAAATCTATCAGTGATACGCGATCATCGCCTTCACTTCGTTGATGAACTTGTTTTTGGCGAGAGCGAATTGGTGAATCGAGAAGTTATCCTCGTGCGTGACTTCATTCGGTTCGCTGAAGTCGTTGATCGAGAAGATCACTTCGGGGGCGGACGTATTGGTGTCCTGGATGATGCCGAGCAGAACGCGCTTGAGGGTCTTGTCCCGACGGTCGGTTGCCTTGTAGGAGATGTAGATCCAGCGGTAGGCACTTTCCTCGCGCTGGCTGCCTTGGCGCTGGGCGCCGCCCGTCTTGACAGTGCTCTTGTTCAGGTTTTCATCGAGGGGGATGCCCTGGCGTGCCAGTTCGTCCAGCACGTTTTGCAGCAACTCGGCCAGTTCTTGGTAGCGCGACGCCAAGGGGCGCTGCGCGGTCAACATGCGGCGATTGAGTTCCTGGGTGGCGGCGGCGATCACGTCCTCACGCTTGGCTGCTGCGGCGTTGGCACGGATGTTCTTCAGATCGTCCAGGGTGGTGGCCGGGTTGGCGATCTTGTTGAAGACGTTGTACGTGGTCTGGCTGGTCATGCTCTCTCCTTGAATCTTGTGACTGGCATCACTGCGCCATCTGTTCCAGCTCGCTGATGCGAGTCTGGGCCAGTCGGGTCAGACGGACGGGCAGATCTGGGGCGCTTTGGAGCAGCTTTTCAAGGTCATCCTTGATGCGTCGGCTGTTCCATTGTTGGTTCACGGATCCGGGTTGGCGCTTGATCTGGAGCAACAGCGCGCGGCGCAGTTCGCCCATGTCGGCGTACATGCGGCTCTGGGCGCTCAGCCACGTGTCGGCGGCTTCCTCACTGCCGTTGGCGGCGCACTGGGCCAGCAGCTTGAAGCGTTCTTGCAGGCTGAAGCCGTAGTCCTCGCGCTTCCACAGGTCCATGTAGACGCCAAGCGTGCCGTTGAGGAACTTGTCCAGTTCGGTGTCGCTGCGATCCTGCTCCAAGGCCGCTTGCCAGACCGGCAGTTGCTGGCGGCAGCGCTCGAAGAAGTTCTGGACGAAGTGAACCTGGATGATGCTTTCGCCGTCCAGCAGCATCTGGCTGATGGCTTCCAGCATGTTGCCGGGCAGGTTCAGCGCATGGCTGATGGCCCGCTCCAGCGGCCCGGACTTGAATTCGCCCCACTGGGTGGCGCTGAAGAAGACGTCCTCGAAGGTTCCGGTCCACAGCGTTGCGTGGCGGTAGCCGGGCGGCTGCTGCAGCATGAAGTCGGTCAGGATCTGGCGCTGCTCGTCGCTGTACTTCTGCTTCAGCACCATCGCGTTGGCCAGGCTTTCCTCGATCAGGTGCAGGCGCTGGCGCACGGTGGGCGTGATGCGGCGGCGGTTGTGGCGGCGCCACGGCCGGCGGCAGCAGTAGTGCCGGTAGGGGTCATGATCTGCCAGTTCGCGCTCGAAGCGGGCGTAGTCGTCCGCCTCCAGCGCCTGCTTGTACAGCCAGCCGTTCGACTCATCCGGGTCGCAGCCGTCATGGCCCGAGTCCATCAGCGCGTGCGCCACCTCGTGCGTCACCACGGCGCTGAGCAGCAGCCAGTACAGATCGCGCAGCGGCAGGTCGGCGGCGACGCGGCCGTTGCGGATCAGCGTCACGCTGGCTTGCAGCACCTTCTCGGGGCAGACCTTGATGGTGCGCTGGTGGCGGCGCAGGTCGTGGGGCAGGTAGAGTCCGAGCACGTCCATCGGCGGGCTGCGTTCGCCACCCCAGTCGGCCGCCTCGGCGTGCGCGGGGCGTTCGCGGCGGTCGGCGCGGCGGCGCAACTCGTACAGTTCGTGCGGACGCGCGCCGTTGTCGATCGCAGCCTGTTCGGCCCGTTCCCGGACGATGTCCTGATCGATCTCGGTCCGGTCGACGAACAGCACGTCCAGCGGCGGCCGGGTCAAGCCGCCGTGGCCGTTCTCGATGGCAGTGTCAACCAGCAGGTGGTAGGTATGTTGGCGGTGGAAGTCCTTGAACTCGGTTCCGACCGGCAACAAGGTCGTGGTGTTGACGAAGCGCAGTTCCTGCATGGGAGCTCCTGTGGGGGAGTTGGCGGGGAGGGCAGGGAGTATGGCACCAGCAAACGACGACTTTTGTCGTGTCTGATCAAGGATTGACTTCATGAGTGAAATTTTTTCTTCCTTCCAGCGCATGCTCACCACGATGAATGCGCTGAGGCGCGGCAGCAAGCTCACGACCCAGCAGGTGCGTGATCGCTTGAGTGCGCAGGGCTACAAGGTCACCGTGAGAACCGTGCAGCGTGATCTGGAATGGCTGGCGCAGACCTACGGTGTGGAGTGCGACGACCGCAGCAAGCCCTACGGCTGGCGATGGCCGCAGGACGCGCCGGTCGTGTCGCTGCCGGGCATGGGCTGGCCGGAGGTGTTGAGCTTCAATCTGCTGGGGCAGAACCTGCGCGGCTTGTTGCCTGGTGCCGTCGCACAGGCGTTGCAGCCCTATTTCAACGAGGCCGATCGGAAGCTGGGCGAAAGCAGCGATCAGATTCCGCTGCGTGACTGGCCCAAGCGCATCCGTTTGCTGCCCTCCGGGCAGACTCTGCTGACGCCCAGAGTCTCAAGCGCCG
>JBEEJT010000032.1:0-66453 GCA_041169085.1 Pseudomonadota bacterium
AGGCCGCGTGTGTGACCGCGAAGAAGGCCATCACGGTCGAAATGTTCACTCAGGGCTCATCGCAGCCCATGACCGCCCTTTGCCTTGCGGCCGACACTGCACCCCAAGCACCCATCCCAGCCCCATCCAAGCAGTGACGAGGTGACGCAGGCAAGCCGCCCCGGCTGCGCCCGCATGAATCCGAAGGGCCACCCTTCCCCGCACTGCGCCGCACTACAACTCTCACCGAGCGCGTGACAGCGCGTGACAGGTTTCCCCGACGCGCCACCAAGGACGCCCAAAACGCTACTTTGCGCGACGGGGTTGCAGCGGCAGCGAGACAAGCGAGCGAACGCCACGACCCGGCCCCGACTGATGCTGCCACCTCGCCCCGCCAGCCGGGAGCCCACATCAAGGCCACCAAACACCCACTGAGAAGCAAAACCCCTATACACAGGATAGGGGTTTGCCTTTTTGGGGCTCAATCCCTAATGGGGGTTTGGCACCCCAGCCCCGCAGGACGGGCCATCCGCAACCCCTAATAGGGGTTTGCCATCGCCTCCCGCTCGTACTTCGGCCCCTTGCCTGGACTGGTGAAAATGGCATCCATTGAGCGCAGCTTCTTCGCCTTGGGGGCCGGGGCTTCGAGGCCGAGCGCATCCACGAACGGGGCCGGGTCTGCCTCAATGCTGGCGCGCACCTGAGCCCACACGGCACTCTGCATGACCGGGTCGCTCTCATGCCGCAGATGGCCCAGCACCAACGCCACAGCACCACGCTTCGCCTCGCCACGCAAAGGCCCCACCCGCTTGAGCCCATATCGCTCCGCCACCTCCCGACCGAAAGCCGATTGCATCGACTTGACGGCGGCAAGGTCGCCGAGCATGTCGTTTGCGCAAAGCTTCCAGCCACGCCCCGGCACTTCAAGTAGCGGCACCACCAACATGTGCATGTGCGGCTGGGCCTCGTCGTTGTGAACCACGGCACTGATGACGTTGTCCATGCCGCCGAAGCGCGCAGCCAACCAACGCAAGCAGTCGCGAAAGTAGGCCCCGGCGTCGATGGCGTGCCCCCTCGGCAAGCTGAACACAGCCTCAATCACCGAGCACGCGTTTTTACGATAGCTCGTGACCCCGCGCAGGGTCGTGATGCATGCCCAGGCCGCCGCTACGCCATCCGGGTCGCTGGCGCCATGCAACACCTCATTGAGGTGCACACGGCTGGCGTCAATGTGACTGTCGCACCCAAGCTCAGCCTGGATGGTGCGGAGGTTGTGACACGCGGCAAGGCGCGCGGCCTTCACCCCCACGCCCTTCTTTGCCCCGATGCGCTCAATGCGAAGGAAATGCCCCGCGCTCACGCGCCAAGCCCCTCAAGCCGAGCCAGCACCGCCCGCGCGTGTTCAGCAGCCGAGCCGGGCTGGATGGAGTAGTGCCCTAGGCAGGTGGCACGGCCGCGTCGGTCGATGCACGGCATCATGACCATATCGATGCCCACGGCGTAGCGGTCGCGTGTTCGGATGACAAGGCCCGACAGGTTCGAGGCACCCACCAACGCACGAAGTTCGACCGTTGACAGGCTTGCACCCGGCTGCTTCAGCAGTACCCGCAGAAGCGCGGCCTCAGTGTCCCGGCCTCGCCCGCCAACCCCACAGGGCGCGACAGGTTTGTCGTGTCGCGCGACAAGTACATTGCTCACCGCGACAAAACGCGACAAGTGCACAGGCGTGACAGGGCCCGGCCCCGTGAAGCCGTTCGTCTCTTGTTTCATGGTGCGCCCCTTAGTTCGACTGCGCGCCGATGAACGCTTGAATGTCCGATGCACGCCAGCGAACGCAGCGCGCCCCAAGACGAACAGGAGCCGGGAAGGCCCCCGACCGAATGCGGGCGTATACCGCCGAGCGGCGAAGCCCCACAGCCTGTGATACGGCATCAAATCGCATCAGTGTGTCATTCAGCACGGGGCCAGGGATATTTGTGGTGTCGCTTGCCATGTCTGGTTTTTCCTTCAGGTGTTGGCAGTTGTGAACACCAGCCCTTGCGCAAGCTCCCCGCATCAGGTACATTTCTACCAAATTGGTAGCGAGTTCCACCTCAACCCAATGCAAAAGAACGGCTCAGGCCGGTCTCAGATGGCTGCACGCGGAAGCGTTGCGGCCTTTTTCCGTTGGCAATGATAATGCGCATTGTGCGTATTGCGCTATTTTTGGTCGCATAGCAGCGCCAATCATCCAGGCCGAGAACGCTCCAGGGCACATGAGGCACGTGGCTTGCGCATGGATGCACCCTCAGGCGTCGCACGACCAGCGGGGCTATTCACCATGACAGAAGCCGACTACAACCGCATCTTCGACGAGTACCTAGGCCGCTTCGGTGTGCCGCCACCCTACCCCGCCTGCATCAACCGCACACATGTTGCAGAGGTGGCGGCCCGCTACATGGCAAAAGGCAAGCCCATCCCCAAGTCTTTCAACTGGTGGGCACATCTCCCCCCTGGCGCTGTTGCCTGAACTCAGAAGCAGCAGACCTCAACCCAACAGGAAGACATCAAGCTTGAATTGGAGGCAAACGCCTTGCAGTCTCGCTCGCCACTTGCGCAACCACCTCCGCAGCAAGCGCACACGCGCCATCAAATAGCACAGGCCAAGCCTCAACATCAGTTGCACAAGCCCCCGCCAACTGCTCCGGCCTCAACCTCAGCACGCCAACATCTTTCGCTAGCGCCTCCGCCTGCGCCCGACTGTCTTCGTCCTTGGATGCCCCCAGCACGGAAACAACCCACCTCTGCCATTCTTGGTCGCCAGCAACAGCCTGCCAAGTATCCGGGGCAACCAACTTGTACCCCCACCATTTAAACAAACCATATAGAAAGGTTGCACATGTCACACCCTTTCCCACCGGATAGATAATGACCTTTTCATCTTCGTCGAAAAGGCCTTCTTCCTCGACATATTGCCAATCCAGTCCGTATCTAAAATCAGTTAGACGAACATTAACGGAAACCTCAGCAGCCATACCGGCCAACGCCACCTGCTCCACCGCCGTGAGACCTATTGGCGCCCAAAGATATTTGAAGCCAGCATGAACCAGCTCATCCCTGAGGTCCCGATGCCAACCCAAGTGCAAAAGCTTGATTGAATCATCAAGTCGATAAAGAAGGCCAATATGGTGCCCATCACCGACTCGACTAATAGCTACACCTAAGTGCACGCCATCAAGATAGCCACAATCCCCTGGGTGTTTGAATTTTTCGCCAACACTCAAGCCAACCCCCGAAGCAATCGGTCAGCAGGTAGGCCACGCCTCGCAAAATCTTCGCGCGCGACATCAAGCAGCATCGCCCATCCAGGCAAGCGATTGCGCCAACGATACGCCGAACGCAGGGTCGCGATAACCATCTCGGGACGCACGCTACCTACGTTGATCGCCACTTCCTCCAACTCACGCGAGAAAGAACCCCAACGGGCGCCACGCAGCCTATCGTTGACCATGCGAACGATAAGCGTAACTGAAGCGACTGACACATCCCCAACGGAGAGACTCACCATTCGACGGGCAATTGTGACGGTGCGTTCATGCACAACGGCCAACGCGTCACGCCGAAAACCAGCCTGCGTCTCTGGTTGCCCACCAATCACCAAGACCCACTCGCAACCACTTGCGTGAGTCATCTCAAAAGAATGCTTAGCCTTAGCCGGGCTCACCAGGGGCGATTGGCTCAAGCGCTTCTCGTAACTTATGAGTGATGCAGTGGTTAAAGAGGTGGCCCGCATTTGCGTGCAGGGACTTAAATCCCGGTTCAATACCGTCCATGCTCCAGCCATTCACACCCTCCGTATAAAAATCTGCATCAATCAAGAAGCCTCGACCACCTTCAGGGTTATAAGCCAAGCCGGTAACGAGCCCAACCTTGCAATTATGCAAAGCCATAACACTCTGGTTCAAGGCCATCTCAATGCCCGACTCGATACCAAGACCGTCGCCATCAACTTCAACCATTGAATTGGCGCCGTACACACCCAAAACCCAAGGCATCAACAGCTCAGACCAAGCAACACCATCAAGCCCTAGGCTCTCCCGAATCAAAACATCTCTATACCGCAAACCCAAACGGTTATATGCACCGATGGAGCTATAACAACGCATAAAGCGCGCAAGAACAGCCAGCAAGCGCTCCTCAAATCCGGCCCAATCGTTATATTTTTTGCACGTAATAGCAACAAATTCATGACACAGAGAAACTCTCCAAACGCTATCGAGAGAATCAAAATGAAAGATATTGAAGACGTCGCTTGTTTGCTGGACTTGACTCCCCTCCTCAAACGAGAAGTTCAAACCACGCATTTGCTCAACAAAGACAATCGGGTAGTCAACGCCTAACGCCGCTTGGAAGTCCGCAGGAACGGCACTACGCATCCCGAACTGAGTGGGAAACCGAACCTGCGCAATGACCTCAACCAACGGGTTGTTGCGGTAGAGAACTCTGGGTAACGGTTTGATTTTCATGATGGTCAATGGTGCTACTTAATCCTACCCCACAACCCAACGAGCCGAACATCACATGACCTAGGGAAACCGGGTGTATCCCACAGACACACCCCAACGGGGGGGCAATCGACACTCAGGGGACGCAGTCGGGACCTGCGCTCGCGCCAGCAGCCCCAAATGGAGTGCACGCCAAAGGCCAATAGTTCCCACTTTTTTCCCACCAGCAAGAAAAAAAGCCCCGAGCGCTTCCGCTAAGGGCTTGATTTCATTGGGAATCAGGTGGCGCGCCCGGCTGGGATCGAACCAGCAACCCCTGCCTTCGGAGGGCAGTACTCTATCCATTGAGCTACGGGCGCAGCACGGGCGCATTCTAGCAGCCCGGACCTCAGGGGTTTTGCCAGGGTCAGGTGACGCAGCCTTATAATCAGGCCTTTTGGCAACAGGGGCTTTCGCGAGCGCTGCTGCCAGCACAAAGCATTCACCCCTTCAGATCACAGATCCCACCATGAGCCAAGCTCCTCAGACCCAAGCGAACAGCTCGCCCGCCGCCCTGCTGCTGGCCACGGCCGGCGCGTTCCTGGTGCCCGTCAGCCTGATCGGCCTGCTGATCACCGTGGCCTATTCCAACGTGGGCAAGGCCGACCGTGACCAAGGCAGCGCCGCCGCTGTCTCGCAACGCATCATGCCCGTGGGCACGGTGGAACTGAAGATGGTGGTGGCCAACGCCGCTCCCCGCTCGGGTGAAGAGGTGTTCAAGGCCGTGTGCACCAACTGCCACATGTCCGGCATGATGGGCGCCCCCAAGTTCGGCGACGCCGGCGCCTGGGGCCCGCGCATCGCCAAGGGCGAGAACCTGCTGCTGGAACACGCCCTCAAGGGCTTCAACGCCATGCCCGCTCAAGGCGGTGGCGACCTGTCTGACCTGGAAGTCCACCGCGGCATGGTCCACATGGCCAACGCCGGTGGCGCCAAGTTCAGCGAGCCGGCCGCACCGGCCGCCGCCGCGTCGGCACCCTGAAGGGTTGGGCGCGCCGCTGCGCCGCCCCGATGCACAACCGGCCCCAGGGCCGGTTTTTTTCTGCCTGGGCCACGGGCCCGAGCGCTGCCACTCAAGGCTGTGGATCAAGCAGATACGCGTGCCGGGACATCAACTCGGCCAGCGTGGCTTCTTGCGGCTCGCCCCACAGCCCCGCTTCCAGCGCGTCGGCAGCGGCGTCCATGTCCAGGGAGCGCACCACGCCCAGCCCTGCAGGCGTGCTCAGGAACAGGCGGCCTTGCTCGTCGAGCCAGGCGGCGCTCACCGCGGTCACGGGCAGGCCCGTGTGGGTGTGGACCTCATAGCCACCCTCGGCGAGCTTGCGCACCCCCAGCACGAGCGGCGCCGCTTCAAGCTGCACATAGACGCGCTGCGGCCCGTTCTGGAAGAACCAGGCGCCGCGGTCATCGTGCTCGTAGTTGCGGCAGATGAACTCGCGCAGCTTGTCGTGGGTCACCCGGCTGCCCTTGGCTTGCAGGAAGGGCCCGGCGGCCTGGGTGGCGGCGTCACGCAAATACCAGTCGCCGCGGGCGTCAAGGCCCAGCCAGCCATAGCAATGGGGCACGTTGGGCCACTTCTTGAGCGCGGCTTTGACGATGTCGTCCATGGTGTGTTCAGAGGTGTGAGGCCAGCCAGGCGCCCACCGCTTGAGGCAGCGTGGCGACATGGCCCGGGAAACGGCCGGACGGGAAGCCCACGTGGCCACCCTCGTGGGGCTGCCACAAGGTGACGGCGGGCCCCACATCGGCCCGCGTGGGCAAGCTGGCCGCCGGGATGAACGGGTCGTTGCGGGCGTTGAGCAGCAACACCGGCAAATCGCGGATGGCCGTCAGGCCCGGCTTGGCCGAGCAACGGGTCCAGTAGTCTTCGGTGCTGCTGAACCCGTGCAGTGGTGCGGTGTAAGCGGCGTCGTAGGTGTACATGTCGGTGGCGGCCGCCACGGCGTCGGCGTTGGCCAGGCCCGGGTGCTGGCGGATTTTGGCCAGGGCCTTGGGCTTGAGCGTTTGCAGGAACATGCGCGTGTACACGAGCTTGTTGAAGCCCCTGCCGATGGCCACACCACAGGCGGTGAGGTCGAGCGGCGAGCTGACCGCCACGGCCGCCCGCACCAGTTGTGGCGCGCGCGAGCCGGCTTCTTCCACCCAACGCATCAACATGTTGCCGCCCAGCGAAACCCCCACCGCAACCACCGGGCCCGCATGGCTGGCGGCCAGGCGCTGCAACACCCAGTCGATCTCTTCGAAGTCGCCCGAGTGGTAAGTGCGGGGCGCGAGGTTCAACTCACCCGAACACCCCCGGAAATGCGGCACCACATAAGACCAGCCCTGGCTGTGCGCCCACAGGGCGAAGGCGCGCGAATAGTGGCTTTGTGAAGAGCCCTCCAAGCCGTGGAAGAGCACCAGCAGGGGCTCGTGGCGGGCAGTGTGTGGGGCGCTGGCTGCCGCAGGCAGGAAGTCCAGGTCGATGAAGTCGCCGTCCGGCGCCGTCCACCGCTCACGCCGCTGGTAACGCACCTTCTGCCCCGGGCCTTCGGCCAGCGTGTGGGGCGCGTGTGCCCCATGGGGGCCAGGCTGGGGCCAGCCAGCGGGGGCGGCGGCCCAGGGCCGGCTGTACAAGGCCGGGAAGATGGTCTGCACGTTGCCGCCCACGGCGCCGATGCCGGCCAGCCAGCGGGGAGCACGGTAATCGATCATGGGGGGCTCGTTGCCTGAAGGCCTGGCACGTCAGTGCAGCGTGGTGCGGGGCTCGGAGATGTCGGGCAGGTCTTGCGACATGCCGGCGCTGGCGTGGTGGGTCACCATGCGCCAGCCTTGTGGCGTGCGCACATAGACGTTGGTCACCATGACGAACGCGGTTTGCATGCCCTTCTCCCCCATGGCCTGAACTTTCTCGGTCACATGGTGCACGGCGCAGTGGGCCGTGTCCAGCCGCCGCACATGGGCGATCTCCACGTGCACCGGGCCATTGGCGAACACCGCCTCGAACGCCGCCCGAACCGCCACCGGCCCCACCACACGGGGGCCACCGGGGTGCACGCAAGCGATCTCTTCTTCGTCGGCCCACACCGCCACCATGCGGTCGATGTCGCCGTGCTGCATGGCTTCGTAGAACTCGGCTTCGGTCTCGTCGGCCGAGCCCATCATCGCCATCTGGATGCCGCGTGGGTCGTTCATGGTTCAGGGCTCCTGCGCAAACCAGGGTTCAGCGGAAGACGACGGTCTTGTGGCCGTTCATGAGCACACGGTGCTCGGTGTGCCACTTCACGGCCCGGGCCAACACCACGCACTCGGTGTCACGGCCCATGGCGGTCAGGTCTTCGGGGCTCAAGGTGTGGTCCACGCGGGCCACGTCCTGCTCGATGATGGGGCCTTCGTCCAGGTCGGCCGTCACATAGTGGGCCGTGGCGCCAATCAGCTTCACGCCACGCGCGTGGGCCTGGTAGTAAGGCTTGGCGCCCTTGAAGCTGGGCAGGAAGCTGTGGTGGATGTTGATGGCGCGGCCCTGCAGGAAGTGGCAGAACTCGCTGCTCAAGATCTGCATGTAGCGGGCCAGCACGACCAGGTCGATGCCCTGCTCGGCCACCAGGCGCTCGACCTGCACTTCTTGCTGGCGCTTGACGTCCGCACCGGCGCCCGTGGGCAGCGGCAGGTGGTGGAAGGGGATGCCATAGCTGGCGGCCAGCTCGGCGTAATCGGGGTGGTTGGAGACGATGGCCGGGATGTCGACCGGCAGCCAGCCCGAGCGCCAGCGAAACAGCAAGTCGTTGAGGCAGTGGCCGTGTTTGGACACCATCACCAGCAGACGCGGTTTGCGCGACAGCGCGTGGATGGCCAAGTCCATGCCGAACTGCTGGCGCACGTGGCCGAACAGGCTGTTGAGCGTGTCGGCACTGGCCAGGTGGTCGGGGGCTTCGAAGTGCACGCGCATGAAGAACAGCCCCGTGGCGTCTTCGGTTTGCACGTCGCCGAATTGCTGCGAATCGATGATGTTGCAGCCGGCCTGGTACAGCAGGCCCGACACCGCGTGCACGATGCCCTTGGTGTCCCGGCAGGACAGGGTGAGGACGAATTCTTTGGCGGAAGGCATGGTGCTTGAATTTTAGTGATGCAACGTGTCAGCTGGTGCAGCCCCACAAAAGACAAAGCCCGACACCAGGGTCGGGCTCGGGGCGGCGGCAGGCCAGGGGCCAGCCGAAGCGGGCGGCAGCAGGGCGCTCAGTGCCCGTGGCCAACCTTTTCGCCGGCCTTGAGCTTGTACTGCGTGTTGCAGTAGGGGCACTCGCCGTGGCCATGGCTGGCCACGTCGATGAAGACGCGCGGGTGGGTGCTCCACTGCGGCATCTTGGGGTTGGGGCAGAACACCACACCCGGGCCTTGCAGGTCGGCGGCGGTCACTTCCACCACAGCCTTGGGAGAAGAGTTGCTCATGCTGTGCTCCTTGCGCTCAGGCGATCAAACCTTGGTCAGCCACTCGGCGTACTTCGGATTGCGGCCGTTCACGATGTCGAAGAACGCGGTCTGGATCTTCTCGGTGATCGGGCCTCGCGAGCCGATGCCGATCTGGATGCGGTCGAGTTCGCGGATCGGGGTGACTTCAGCGGCGGTGCCCGTGAAGAAGGCCTCGTCGCAGATGTAGACCTCGTCGCGGGTGATGCGCTTTTCCTTGATCTCCAGGCCCAGGTCGCGGGCGATGGCGAAAATGGTGTTGCGCGTGATGCCGTTGAGGGCGCCGGCCGACAGGTCGGGGGTGTAGATCACGCCGTTCTTGATGATGAACAGGTTCTCGCCCGCGCCTTCGGACACGAAACCAGCGCTGTCGAGCAGCATGGCTTCGTCGTAGCCGTCTTCGGTGGCTTCCAGGTTGGCCAGGATGGAGTTGGTGTAGTTGCTCACCGCCTTGGCCTGCGTCATCGTGATGTTGACGTGGTGGCGGGTGTAGCTGGAAGTCTTGACGCGGATGCCGCGCTTGAGGCCTTCTTCACCCAGGTAAGCACCCCAGGTCCAGGCGGCCACCATGACGTGCACCTTGGCGCCCTTGGGGCTCACGCCCAGCTTTTCGGAGCCCAGCCAGACCAGGGGGCGGATGTAGCCGCTTTCCAGGTTGTTGGCCTTGACCACGTCGAGTTGGGCCTGTTCGACCTGCTCGATGGTGAAGGGCATGGGCATGCGCAGGATCTTGGCGCTGTTGAACAGGCGCTCGGTGTGCTCGCGCAGGCGGAAGATGGCCGGACCGTTGGCAGTGTTGTAGGCGCGTACGCCTTCGAAGGCGCCGCAGCCGTAGTGGAGCGTGTGGGTCAGCACGTGGATCTTGGCGTCGCGCCATTCCACCATTTGGCCGTCCATCCAGATTTTGCCGTCGCGGTCGTCCATCGACATGGGGATATCCTTCTTCTAAGGGGTTCAGCGTATCCTGAACCGTTCATTATGACAGCGTTGCGCCTCAGCGCATGCGGCGGCGAGCGCCCCACGCCGCCAGGCCCAGCAGCAAGCCCAGGCCCAGCAACGCACCTTCGTCGGCCGCGCCGCCACCACCGCCCTGCCCCGACACCACGCTGGCGGTGCTGTTGCTCGACACCTCGATGTCGACCATGCGGGTGTCGGTGGCGCCTGCGCTGTCGGTCACCCGAACGGCCACGCGCACCGTGCCCGCACGCACGGCGGTCAGCGCGGCGGTGGCCTGCGTGGTGACCACGCCCAGTTGGGCCACCTCCTGGCCCGACACCACCCACCAGGTGTAGCCCGTGATGGTGCGCCCGTCGGTCGCCGTGCTCAAGCTGGCGTCCAGGTTGAGGGTCTGACCCACCTGCATGTTGCGGCTGGCCACCATCAGCGAAGCGGACGGGTGCTCGGCCACCACGGCAAAGGTGACCACCTGGCTGGCCGAGTGGCCCTGGCCGTCGTCCACCGTCAGCGCCAGCGAAACGTCGCCCGTCTGCTGGGCCACCGTTTGCAACAGCGCGGTGGCCGAAGTGGTGCTGCCGCTGAAGCCGGCAAGGCCACCGCCTTGCAAGACCTGCCAGCGGTGGTTCACGGTGTCGCTGGCCACCACGGAGCTGCTGCCGTCGGCGGTGAGGCTGGCCCCGGCGATCACGCTGTCGCTGGGCAACACGATGCGCGCCACTGGTGTGGTGGCGGCATTGACCGCCACCCAGGCAGTGCGCGACGCCTGGGCGCCGAGGTTGTCGACCACGGTGAGGGTGAGCGCAGCGAAGCCCTCGCTCACGCCGGTGAGGGTGACCGTGGCGCCCGTGGACGAACCGCTGATGGTGGCGTTGCCGCCCGCGACCGACCAGGCGTAGCTGGCGATGGCACGGCCGGTGGTCACGCCGCTGTCGGCGCCGCTGATGGTCAGCTCGCGCCCCACCGACACCGCCAGGGCCGACGGCGTGAAGACCACGGCTGGCACGGCGGTCGCCTCTGCCGCAGCCAGGGCGCGGGCCACGTCGAGCATGCCCGCACCGCAGGTGGTCGAGGTGCACAGGCACTCGTCCTGGTAGTCGTCGTTGGGGGCGTGGCACGCGGCGACGCCCGTCACCGCAGTGGGGAACGCGCGGGCGCTGCTTTGCAGCAGGCTCTTGACCTGGGCCGGCGTGAGGCTGGGGTTGACTTCCAGCATCATCGCGGCGGCGGCGGCCACCATGGGTGTGGCGAAGGACGTGCCGATGGCGTAGTTGCTGGTGTTGCTGTAGCCGTAGACCCCGGCAGCGGGCCCTTGCTTGGAACTGCTGCGGGCCGTGATCACGGTGTACAGGCAAGGCCCGGTTTCGTTGACGCAGTTGCCGGCCGGGGCCGCCAGGGCCACTTCGGGCCCCACGTTGGAATAGCCCACCTTGGTGCCCGTGTGGCGCAAGCCGCTCACGGCGATCACCCCCGAGCAGTTGGCCGGCGAGTTCACGTGCAGGCCTTCGTCGTTGCCGGCCGCCGCCACGATGACGACACCCATGGCGTTGATGTCGGCGATGGGGCCCACGTAGGACTGCGGGCAGGTGAGGTCGTCAGACGAGCCCAGGCTCAGGTTGAGCACCCGCGCCGGGTAGGCGTTGACCGCCTGGGTTTCACCGACGGGCAAACCGGCCGCCCACAACATGGCGGCGATGATGTCCGAATCCCACCCGCCGCAATCGGCCAGCACACGCAGCGGCAGGATGCGGGCGTCCGGCGCCACGCCCGCCATGCCCACGCCGTTGTTGGTGGACGCGGCGATGATGCTGCTGGTCTGGGTGCCGTGCCAGCTGCTGGATTGGGCTTTGGCGTTGCTGTAGCACTCGCCATAAGTCGACCAGTCGCCCGGGTCAGCGGGGTTGTCGTCCACGCCGTCGCCGTCTCGGTTCTGGGTCTCGTGGCTGACGAAGTCATAGCCGCCCACCAGCTTGCCCTGCAAGTCGGGGTGGTCACGCAACACGCCGGTGTCGATGTCTGCCACCACCACGCCACGGCCCGTGGCCCGCGTCCACGCCGCCTGGGCGTTGATGGCCGACACGAAGGTCGATGTGGGCGCGCGCAGGTACCACTGGCCCGCGACCACATCGTTGCGACCGCTCATGGGGAACAGCGGGTCATCCGGGTCTGTCGCGGGGTAGGCGGCAGCATGGCGCCGGCGGTCGGGCACGGCCCAGGCCACGGCCGGGTCCTGACGGAGCTTGGCGGCGAGTTGCTCGGCGCCCATTTCACCGCCGCCGATCACCACCTGACGGTGCGCGTCGATGACGCGGCCTTCCTGCAAGGTCATGCCTTGGCGCGCACCCAGCCAACTGGCGCGGCGCGTGCGGCGCTCGAGGCTGGTGGCGCTGCTGCCGCTGCCGGCGCTGGCGGCGGTCGCCAGGGTCTGGGGCTGAGCGGCGGTGCGGAAATGCACGATCACGCGAGCGGGGTCGGCTGCGGCCGACGTGGCCAGGCACAAAGCGGTGGCCAGGCCCAGGCTGAGCTGGCCAGCAAGGCGACGCAAAACGGGGTTCAGGGTCATGGACTCACCTGGCGAGAAGGGGGAACGCGGGGCGCTTGCGGGCGCCCGTCCCGGCTGACAAATTCAAACAGATGGCCGGCGCTCTGCAATCGGCGCAGGCCCTCATCGCAGTGCGCCGCGCTGTCGCAGGCGAACTCGATGGCCACCAAGCGGGGCTGGAGCACGCGCCAGCGCGTCACGGGCAAACCACTGACACGCTGGAGTTCACCCGGCAGACCTTCGTCGGCAGCGTGGGCAGCCACCAGCTTGCCCAAGACGGCGAGCGTTGCGCCCTCGGTGGCTGTCGCGGTTTGTGCCGTGGACGCCAGCGGCGAGCACGCCACCAGCGCAAGGCTGGCCGCCAGGCCACACACCGAGCGGAGGCGGCGCTGCGGAGACAACAGGTCGATCATGGGCCCCATTGTCCATTCCTGCGGCTGGTTTGGGGGCGCCGTTCGCAGGCGGCCGTCGCGCCACGACGTCAACGACGCCCCATACAATGCAGCGCATGTCCGAATCCCAAGACGAGGCCAAGCAGGCTGACGCCCCAGCGGCGGCACCGTCGGCCATCCGCGTCCAGCTGACCCCACAGGACTGGATCGACGCGGCCCTGGCCCACCTCGTGGACCACAACATCGACGCCGTGCGCGTGGACGTGCTCGCACGCAAGATGGGCGTGACGCGCGGCAGCTTTTATTGGCATTTCACCGACCGCGACGACCTGCTCAAGCGGGTGTTGCAGCATTGGCGGACCACCACGACCGAAGCCGTGATCGCGCGCTTTCAGGGCCGCGACCCGGTGACGGTGGTGCGTGAATTGCTCGCCCTGCCCGCCCACGGCCGCACGGCCGCCCAGGCGTCGTCGGTCGAACAGGCGGTGCGCGAATGGGCCCGCCGCGACCCCACGGCCCGCGAGATGCTCGACGAGGTCGACAACCGCCGGCTCACTTACTTTGCAGAATGTTTCACGGCGCTCGGTCACGACGCCGCCGAAGCGCGCCTGCGGGCGTTCATGCTCTACGGCAGCATGATTTCGGACAGTTTGCTGGGCAGCCCGGGCAACGAGGGCGACCGCCAGGCCCGCATGACGCGGGTGCACGACCTGCTGACCACGCCGCCAGCGCCTACGCCGGCTTGACCGCCAGCGGGAAAAACACCTCGACCTTCAGACCGCCCAGTCGGGTCGATCGGCCCAACTGCACGCGAGCCCCGTGGGCTTTGGCCACCGCGCGCACGATGGCCAGCCCCAGCCCGCTGCCCTTGGCTTCGCTGCCCGGGACGCGGTAGAAGCGCCCCCACACACGGCTGTGGTGTTCCGGCGCGATGCCCGGCCCGCTGTCTTCCACGGTCAAACACACCGACGCCCCTCGACAGCGGACGCTCAGATCGACCACGCCGCCCGAAGGCGTGTACTTGCAGCCGTTGTCCAGCAGGTTGCGCACCAACACCCGCAAGGTGTCTGCCTGGCCCTGGATGGGCGCCGCCTGGCCTTCGTGCAAGCCCAGGTCCACGCCCAGGTGTTGCGCCACGGGCAGCACGTCGGCCAAGGCCCACAGCGCGACCTCGTTCAAATCGCACGGTTGCGCCAGGGCCGACGACAGCTCCGGCGACTCCTGTCTCGCCAGCATCATCAACTGGTCGACCAGATGGGTGAGCCGGTCGATCCCGGCCGTCAGCCGCATGGCGGCACGGTCACGCGCGGGCTCGTCGCTGGCCCGCTGCAGGCCTTGGGCCTGCAACTTGAGCGCCGTCAGGGGCGAGCGCAACTCGTGCGCGGCGTCGGCCACGAAATGCTGCTGCACGTCGAAGGCTTGCCTGACCCGTTCGAACAGCAAGTTGAGCTCACGGATCACCGGCTGCATCTCGGCCGGCAAGCCGTCCACCGGGAGCGGAGAAAGGTCGTCCACTTGCCGCTGCGCCATGTCCGCCTGCAAGCGGGACAAAGGCGCCAGCGAGAGGCTGACCACCCACCACAAGACAAGCAGCAGCAACGGGGCCAGCAACACGCCCGGCGCGACGGTCCGCCAGGCCAGGGTGCGCGCCATGTCGCTGCGGGCTGCCATGTCTTGCGCCACCTGCACGATCTCGTCGTGGGTGATCAACACATAGACACGGAAGGTGCGGGCGTCCAGCGTGCGGACCTCGGAGAAGCCGGGCGAGGCCTGCGGGCGCAGCCGCCGATGCGCTGCCGACTGGAACAGTTGCACGCCGTCACGCGTCCAGACTTGCACCACGAAATCTTCGTTGTGACGGTCGTCGTCGACCTGCTGGTTGGGCTGCACGTTGCGGCTCAAGGCACCGGTGCTCAAGGCCAGCGCCACGCGCTGCATGTGGCGGTCGAACAAGTCGTCGGCTTGCGCCCGGGCAGACAGGTAAGCCACAGCGGCCTGCACACAGGTGGCCATGAGCACCACGCCCAACACCGAGACCAGCAGCATGCGACGAAGGGAGCGCTGCCGCCCGCCCCACCACCTACGCAAGCTCATGGCTTGGGCACCATGTAGCCCACGCCGCGCACGTTGCGAATCAGGTCGGCCCCCAGCTTCTTGCGCAGGCTGTGGATGTAGACCTCCACCACGTTGCTGGCCACGCCTTCTTCCCAGCCGAAGACGCGGTCTTCGAGTTGGGTGCGAGACAACAGCGCGCCGGGCCGTTTGAGCAAGGCCAGCAAGACCGACCACTCTCGCGCCGAAAGTGCCACGGGCTGGTTGTCGACCCAGGCTTCGCGCTCTTCGATGGCGATGCGTACATCGCGGAAGGTGTAGCTCAAGGAGGCCGCAGGCGCGCCACGCCGCAACAAGGCCCGCACCCGGGCCAGCAGTTCACCGAGGTCGTAGGGCTTGAGCAGGTAATCGTCGGCGCCAGCATCCAGGCCGGCGATGCGCTGCTCGACGGCGTCGCGCGCTGTGGTGACCAGCACCGGGGTCAGGATGCGTCCCAGCCGCATGGACCGCAAGACCTCCAGGCCGTCCATGCCAGGCAGCGCCAGGTCCAGCAAGACCAGGTCGAAGGCCTGCGTCTGCAAGGTTTGCCAAGCCGCGTCTCCGCTCTTGACCCACACCACGCGGAAGCGCTCGGCCTCCAGAACGTCCTGCACGGCCTCGCCAATCATCTGGTCATCCTCGACCAGCAGCAACCTCATTTCCTAGCCCTCAAACGTCGCGCCAGATTTGCGCCTTGCGCCAATTCTGGCCCTTGAAAACTTATGAAGAACTTAAAGGGCCACGAACGGGCGGCCTGAACCCTGGTCAGGCGAACAGCGACAAAGCAGCGTCACCCCCAGGGAAACCCGGCCTCGTTTGAGGGGGAATCGCACGGAACCGGGGGCCCACCCTGAGGCGCCGTCGCGGATGCGCCCCATAGAATTCCAGGCGTTGAGTCCTCACGGACGGGCCTGCTGGCCCGCAAGCAGTTTCATGACCACTTCGCACCCCATCATTCCTCGCGAAAAGCTGGATTTCGACCTGGCGGCCGAAGACATCCCGAAGTTCTGGTTCGACGGTGACCCGTTCAAGACCCGCTTCTTCGACGCGATGTCGACGCTGTTCCCGGAGGGCGAGCGGTTCTTCATCCTGTGCGTGCGCGACTACCGCGACCAGATCACCGACCCGCGTCTGCTGCAGGACATCAAGGACTTCATCCGCCAGGAAGCCCAGCACAGCCTGGTGCACGGTCAGTTCAACGACCGCCTGCAAAAGCAAGGCATCCCGGTGGACAAGCTGGAAAAGGGCCTGCGCTTCATCTTCGACAAGTTCGCCCGCAAACTGGCCCCCAAGGCCACCACGCTGGCCGACACCGCCGCCACCGAGCACCTGACGGCCATCATGGCCCACAGCTTCTTCGTGTCGAAGGACATGATGAGCGGCGCCGACCCGCGCATCCGCGCGCTGTTCGCCTGGCACGCCATGGAAGAGATCGAGCACAAGTCGGTGGCCCACGAGGTGCTGACCAAGATCGCCAAGGTGGGCTACCTGCGCCGTGTGGCCTCGCTGCTGTCGGTGACGGTGGGCTTCAACTTCTACACCTTCTTCGTCGCGCTCTACATGCTCAGCCGCGACAAGCTGGGCGTGTGGCAGACCACCAAGGCCGTGGTCAAGGGCCTGTGGTGGCTGTACAAGCCCGGCGGGCTGTACCTGTCGAGCATGGGCCACTACCTGGAGTATTTCAAGTTCAACTTCGACCCGTGGCAGTCGGGCGAGATGGTGCTCTACAAGCACTGGCGCGACGCCTTTGACGCATCGGGCGACCCGGTGCAAGCCGGCGAACGCATGTACGCCGCCTTGGGCTGAAGCCGACAGGCCCTCCAAAAAAAAGCCGCCAGGGTGAACCGGGCGGCTTTTTTTGTGGGCGACGCTCGCGCCGCCTGCCGGCAGGTCAGTGGTCGCCCGCGCCGCGTGAACGCGCCTGGTAGACCGCCTCGCCGCGCTTGCTGGCCCCCACGAGCTGCAGGATGGCGCGCACGTGGGTCTTGACGGTGGTCTCGGAGATGTCGAGCTCGCGGGCGATGTGCTTGTCGGAGATGCCGCGCATCAGGCAACGGAAAACATCGGCCTGACGGCTGGTCAGCTCGGGGTAGACGTCCACCAGGCTGAGCTTGGCGGGCGCGTTGGCCGACGGCGTGGGGAAAGCGCCCACGACGGGCATGGGCGAGGTCACGGGCGGGCGGGCTTGCACCACGTCGACCACGCTGCGGATGGCGGCCAGCAAGGCGGTGGGGTCGGCCGATTTGGTGACGTAGGCGACCACGTCGCAGGCTTGCGCGCGCCGCACCACGGCGTCGCGTTCGTCGCCACTGACCACGATGATCGGGGCCTGACACTGGGCCTGACGCAAGGCCTGGATGGTGTGCTCACCGTCCACGTCGCCCAGCCACCAGTCCATCAGCACCAGTTCGTAGCGGAAGGATTGGGCCAGTTGGACGGCCACGTCGATCGAGCGCGCCTTGTCCAGGCTCACTTCGGGCATCAGAACCTGCAGCAACATCTGCAGGGAATCACCGATCAACTGGTGATCTTCGATCCACAACGCCCGCATCTCGCCTTCGTCCCTCGCACGCTGGCCCTGAGGCCGTTTTGACCCTGGCCGGCGCCCCCGGGACAGGATGTTGGATGGGCCAAACCCCTCGGGCTTCGGCACGGTCAAGAGGATAAAGCATGACAGCGGCTTGCGCGCCCTCAAAACCGCTTCGCGTTCATTGGCTCCCGGTGAAACGCCTTGAAGCGCGCTTGATCCAGGCCAACCGACAGACCCATGCGGCCAAACAAGAGGCCAATCCGGCCAAATCGGCAAAACTGGCAAGCCTGTCTTCTTGACGCGCCTCAATTGCTGCAGTGCAAAATGAAGCAGCATGCCCACTCGGCAGCACTTCGAAACGCCAGAGCCTCGCCATGACCGAGATCCCCTTGAACGACGACTGGATCGAAAACCACACCTACGCGGACATCCGGGTGGGCGACAGCGCGTCTTTGCAACGCACACTCACCGAAGACGACATCCAGTTGTTCGCGGCCATGTCGGGCGACGTCAACCCGGCCCACGTCGATCCGGAATACGCCAATCAAACGCGCTTCCATGGCGTGATCGCCCATGGGATGTGGGGTGGTGCCCTGATCTCGACGGTGCTGGGCACGCAGTTCCCGGGGCCCGGCACCATCTACCTGAGCCAGAGCCTGCGATTTGAACAACCCCTGCACCTGGGCGACACGCTGGACGTGCGGGTGACCGTGGTGGAGAAGGACGATGCCAAGCACCGTTTGAAGCTCGACTGCCGTTGCGTGGACCAGGACGGCCAGGACGTGATCGCAGGCGAAGCCTGGGTGATCGCCCCCAGCGAGAAGGTGCGGCGGCCCCGGGTGGCGCCAGCCCACGTGCGGCTGTCCAACCCCGACCGGCGCTACCAGGCCTTGCTCAAGCTCACTGCCGGCCTGGCGCCCCTGAAGGTGGCGGTGGTGCACCCCTGCAGCGAAGAAGCGCTCAAGGGCGCGCTCGACGCTGCGGCGCTGGGCCTGATCGAGCCGGTCTTGGTGGGCCCGCTCGACAAGGTGCGGGCCACCGCCCAAGCCGCCAGCCTGGACCTGGCTGGCCTGCGCTTGCACGACGTGCCCCACAGCCACGCGGCGGCGGCCGAAGCCGTGGCCATGGTGCAGCGCGGTGAGGTCGCGGCCCTCATGAAGGGCAGCCTGCACACCGACGAGCTGATGGCCGAAGTGGTGAAGCCCGCCAATGGCCTGCGCACCGACCGCCGCATCAGCCATGTGTTCGTGCTGGACGTGCCCTCCTACCCCAAGCCGCTGCTGATCAGCGATGCGGCCATCAACGTCACCCCCGACCTGCCGGCCAAGCGCGACATCGTCCAGAACGCCATCGACCTGGCCCGCTCACTCGGGATCGAGCAGCCTCGCGTGGCCATCCTGGCGGCGGTGGAAACGGTGAACCCGCACATGCCTTCGACGCTGGACGCGGCGGCGCTGTGCAAGATGGCCGACCGAGGCCAGATCACCGGTGGCCTGGTCGATGGCCCGCTGGCTTTCGACAACGCGATCAACCTGCAAGCCGCACGTGACAAGGGCATCCACTCGCCGGTTGCTGGCCAAGCCGACATCCTCATCGCCCCCGACCTGGAGGCGGGCAACATGATGTCCAAGCAGCTGCAATACCTGGCGGACGCCCAGGCAGCGGGCATCGTGCTGGGTGCAAGGGTGCCGATCATCCTCACCAGCCGCGCCGATGGCTCGGCAGCGCGCGTGGCCTCGTGTGCGCTGGCCGTGTTGATGGACCAGTTCACCAAGCAGGCCGCCGAACTCAAGAGCCGCAACGCGGGCACGCCCGGCAAGGCAGGCTGACGCGCATGGGCAGCCTCCTGGTCTTGAACGCAGGCTCGTCGAGCCTGAAGTTCGCGAGCTACCCGGCCACCGGTGGCGACGCCTTGCTCCATGGCCAGCTCGCCTGGCATGAAGGCGAGCTGCAGATGCGCGCCCGGCGCACCGATGGCAGCCTGCTGGTGGACGAGCAGCAGCCAGGCGGCCACGCCTATGACCCGGCCCAAGGCCTGACTTGGCTGATGGCCTGGCTGGACAGCCATGGGCACGACGCCGAACTCGGTGGCGGGGTGGCCGCGGTGGGCCACCGCGTGGTGCATGGTGGCGCGCACCACACGCAACCGGTGAAGGTCACGCCCACGGTGCTGGACGAGCTCGACCGCCTGTGCCCGCTGGCCCCGCTGCACCAGCCGCACAACCTGGCCGCCATCCGCCACCTGGCCTCACACCACCCCGCGTTGCCGCAAGTGGCCTGCTTCGACACGGCCTTCCACGCCACCCAACCCTGGGCCGAGCAGGCCCTGGCTTTGCCTCGATCGCTCACCGAACAGGGCGTGCGCCGCTATGGCTTCCACGGCCTGTCTTACGAATACATCGCGCGGCGCTTGCCCGAATGGCTGGGCGATCGCGCCGCAGGCCGGGTCATCGTGGCCCACTTGGGCTCAGGGGCCAGCCTGTGCGCCATGCAGGGTGGGCGCAGCGTGGGCAGCACCATGGGCTTCTCGGCCCTCGACGGCCTCATGATGGGCACGCGCTGCGGCAGCATCGACCCGGGCGTCTTGCTCTACCTGATGCAGCACGAGGGCATGGACGCGGCAGCGCTCACCTCGCTGCTCTACAAGCAGTCAGGCCTGTTGGGGGTGTCGGGCGTGAGCGCCGACATGGCGGCCCTGCTGGCCAGCGAGGCGCCCCACGCTCAAGAGGCCGTGGCCTTGTTCAACCACCGCGTGGTGCGTGAGGTGGGCGCCCTGACGGCGGTCTTGGGCGGGCTCGACGCCCTGGTGTTCACGGCGGGCATCGGCGAACACGCCGCGCCGGTGCGGGCCGCCGTGGTGCGAGCCCTGGGCTGGCTGGGGCTGAGCCTGGACGAGGCCGCCAACGCCAGCCACGCCACCTTCATCAGCCCCGCCGACAGCCGCGTGCCGGTTTTGGTGGTGCCCACGGATGAAGAGGCCATGCTGGCGCTGCACACCCGCGAGGTGTTGTTCAGCCCAGGGCAGCCGTGACGATGACCTCGATGCGCCAGGCCGGGTTCACCAGCGGGGCCTGAAAGGTGGCGCGGGGCGGCGCGGTCACACCGGCAAACCAGGCTTCCCACACTGTGTTCATGGCGGGCACATCGGCGATGTCTCGCACGATGCATTGCGCCATCAGGATGCGGCCACGGTGGCTGCCCGCTTCTTGCAGCAAAGCGTCGATCTGGGTCAACACCTGGGTGGTCTGGGCCGCCATGTCCGCCGACGGGTCTGTGGGGACCTGACCAGCGAGGTAAACCACCTGGCCATGGATGGCCGCGTCGGAATAGCGGGCTTCGGGGTTCAGGTAGCGAACGGGAGACGCAGGGGTGCTCATGGGCTGAGGCCTCTTGGCAAGGCTGGGGCAAATCAAAAGCAGATTGTTACACCTTGGCTTGTCAGGAACGAGCCTGAAGCTGCGACTGTTGAGGTGTGCACGACTTGTGCTCGACACCAACCACTGACCCATCATGAACATCAAGACCATCGCCGCCCTCGCCACCGCCCTGATCGCCACCACCGCCGTGGCCGGCACCGCCAAAGACAAGAAGTGCGGGGCGGGCTCTTGCAGCAAGAAGGCTGCTCACGCCGCTTCGGGTGCTTCCGAGGCCGAAGCCAAGTGCTCGAAGAAGGAAGCCGGCTGCAGCAAGAAGGCCTCCGACGCCGAAGCCAAGTGCTCCAAGAAGGAAGCCGCTTGCAGCAAGAAGTGAACGGCTGAAACAGGAGCGCCGCCATGATTGGACTGGGCTACCGACGCGACATGGCCGACTGGGATCTGTCGGCCATCGACGCGGACTTCATCGAGGTGGCGCCCGAGAACTGGGTGCGCCGCGACCGCAGCCGCCTGCACGACTGGCTCGCCCTGGGCAAGCCGATCTACCTGCACGGCGTCTCGCTCAACCTGGGCGGCACCGGCCCCATCGACACGGCCTTCGTGCGCGATGTGGGCCGCCTGATCGACGAGCTGGGCTCACCGCTGTACAGCGACCACCTGGCCGCCAGCGGTGACGCCCATCAGCTGCACGACCTGTTCCCCATCCCGTTCACGCGGGACGAGGCCTGGCGTGTGGCCGACCGCATCAGCGAGGTGCAAGACATCCTCGGTCGGCCCCTCGCCATCGAGAACCCCACCTGGTACACCAACGTGGGACCGGTGCCCGAGCCCGAGTTCCTGTCCGCCGTGGCCGAGCGGGCCCAATGCCAGGTGCTGCTGGACCTCAACAACCTGGAAGTGAACTTCAAGAACCACGGCTTGATCACGCCCGCGGACTTCATCGCCAGGGTGGACCCGACCCGGCTGCGTTGCCTGCACGTGGCTGGCCACGAGTTCGATGCGCGCTTTGGCTTGCATGTCGACACCCACAGCGAGCCCATGAGCGCCGCCACAGCCAGCGCCGCACGCGCGCTGCAACAGGCCCATGGTCTGCCGATCTTGCTGGAACGCGACCACGACATCCCCGCACTGGCCACGCTCAACGAGGAACTCGCATGTCTGCGTTCTACGACTACGTGAGGGGCCGCACGGACGTGGTGCCCGAAGGCCACACCGAAGCGGGCATGCGCCTGTACCGCCACCTGGTTTACCTCGGAGCCAGCCAGACGGTGGACGCCCATTTCCCCGAACTGAAAACCCAGCTGGGCGACGAAGCCTGGCGCACCTTGATCGAAGCCTTTGTGCGCGAGTCGCAATGGGCTTCACCTTACCTGGGAGACCTGGCCCATGACTTCCGCGATTTCCTGGCTCGTGCAGCCGAAGGCCCCTGAATGGCTGTCTGGCATCGGCCCCCTGCTGTTGCGCCTGTTCGTGGCGCAGGAGTTCGTGCAGGCCGGCTGGCTCAAGCTGGGCAGCGGCTGGGCTCCGGCCGACTGGTTCACCACCTTGCAGTTCCCGGCGCTCATCGCCTGGTTGCCACTGCAGGCCAACTGGGTGATCGCCGGGCTGGGCGAGATCGGCTTCGGGCTGGCGCTCGCCCTGGGCCTGGGCAGCCGTCTGGCTTGTGTGGGCTTGCTGTTCATCACCTGGGTGGCGGTGTACACCGTCCATTTCGACCTGGGCTGGGCCGGCTGGAACCAGATCGACACCGACATGGGCCAGGGCTTCAAAGTGCCGCTGATGTTGGGGTTGATGCTGGCCTTGCTCTTGACACACGGCCCTGGACAATACGCCATCGACACCTGGATCGCCCGACGCCTGCACCGATGAGCCCTGCGCCCACCGCCCCGGACCCCGCCTGGACCACCGCCTGGATGGGCCCCATGCTGCGCTTCGCCCAATTGCACCTGCAACCGCGCGAAGAAGCAGAAGACGCCGTGCAAGACGCCTTGCTGGCTGCGCTGGGCCTGATGCAGGCCCCGGAAGACCCCAGGCGCTACCTGTTCGGCATCCTCAAGCACAAGATCACCGACCGGCTGCGGCAAAAGTACCGCCACGGCCGTCACCTCGTGAGTGCGCAGGATGGCGAGACGCCCGACGAGGCCTTCGACGCCGCCTTGTTCGACGACACCGGCCATTGGGCCGAAGGCATGGCCCCCGCCGCCTGGGCACAACCCGAGGCCCAGCTGCAAAGTGAACAGTTCTTCGTGGTGGTGGACGCCTGCGTGAGCAAGCTGCCCAAAAAGGCCGCACGCGTGTTCAGCATGAAAGAGCTGCTGGACTGCGACGCCGAAGAGGTGTGCCAGGCCTTGAGCCTGAGCAAGGCCGATTACTGGCAATGCATGAGCCGGGCGCGCAAGCAGTTGCAGCTTTGCCTGGACCAGCAATGGTTCGACGGAGGCAGAGCATGATGAACTGCCAGCGCTACATCTTCGAGCTGACCTCAGGCCGCCTGCGGGAGGCCGGCTTGGCCACGCAGGCCCAGGCCCGTTTGCACCGCCTGGTCTGCGTGCATTGCCGGGCCTTCACACGCAACGACCAGCAACTGGAGCGGGTGCTCGAAGGCTGGCGGCAGCGTGCCGAACACGACGGGCCAGGCGAGCCCCCTTCGACAGGCCAGGCGCCGCCTTGATCAGGCTGCAGGCCGCTCGCCTTCGGGGGTGAGCATGTGGTCACGCGTGGCCAGCTCCGGGAACAGCCAGCGCCACGACAGTGCCACCAGCACGGCGCCCACGCCACCCGCCACCACCGAACCCACCGGCCCCCACATCGCTGCGGTGGCCCCGGATTCGAACTCGCCAAGCTGGTTCGACGCCCCGATGAAGATCGAGTTGACCGCCGCCACGCGGCCGCGCATCTCGTCGGGCGTTTCCAGTTGGGTGAGCGTTTGGCGGGTGACCACGCTGATGTTGTCGGCCGCCCCCGTGCAAGCCAGCGCCAACATCGACAACCAGAAGCTCTGCGACAGGCCAAACACCACCGTGGCCAGACCAAAGCCCGCCACCGACCACAGCAGGCGCGGCCCGACCTTGCGCTCCAGCGGCCACCGGGTGATGACGAGCGACATGGTGATGGCCCCCAGAGCCGGCGCGGCCCGCAACAGGCCCAGGCCCCAGGCGCCGGTGTGCAGGATGTCTCTGGCGAACATGGGCAGCAGCGCGGTGGCGCCGCCCAGGAGCATGGCGAACAAATCGAGCGACAGGGCCCCCAGGACCACTTTGCGCTGCCACACGAAGCGCAGGCCCATGAGCAACTCGGCTGCGCGGGCCTGGCCGGCCGCGGGTTTGAAGTCGTAGTGCACCCCCAGCGCCAGCGTGACGGTGGTGCACAACAGGGCCAGGCACAAGCCGTAGACCACGCCCGCCCCCAGGGTGTAGAGCAAACCGCCCAGCGCCGGCCCGACGATGATGGCGAACTCCATGCCGGTGGAGCTGAGCGCCACCGCACGGGGCAACAGCTCACGCGGGACCAACAAAGCGGTGATGGCCTGTTGCGCAGGCATCTGGAAGGCGCGCGCCACGCCCAGCAAGACGGACAAGCCCAGGATGCCTTCCCGGCTGACGTGGTCGGTCAGCGTGCCCAACACGAGCGCGGCCGCCACCACCGCCTGGATGGACGCCGTGGCGGCCATGATGCGGCCCCGGTGCCGACGGTCGGCCACCTGGCCGGCCGGCAACACCAACAACAGCGCGGGCACGAACTGGAACAAGCCAACCAGCCCCAAGTCCCACGGGCTGCGGGTGAGGTCGTACATGTGCCAACCCACGGCCACCATCATCATCTGGTTGGCCGTCATGCCCATGAGGCGGGCCAGCCAGAAGCGTTTGAAGGCGCCATGCGCCCACAGCTCACGGTAATGCGAACCCGGCAAGGGTGAACTCACTGGTCAGGGAAGGTTCGCCACTGTAACGAGTTCACCGCCCAGGCGCCGGCTGAGGGGCATAGAAGCCGCTCCCGGCCCAAAGTGGCGTGGCCGGGCTGGCCAGCGGCGGGCCAGCCAGGAAGGCCTCTGCGCGGTTCGGGTCGCCGCCGGCCTGGAGCTTGGCCACGGCTGGGTAGGGGAAGGCCGGCCGAGCGCGCACCGTGGCGCCAGGCGCCGATTTCACTTCGATGCGATCGGGCTCACGCCCCCGCTCCACCCAATCCATCATGGGGGTGAGGAAGTCGACCACGCTGGGGCCCTCGCCACCGGCGCAATGCGCCACGCCAGGCAAGAGGTAGAGGCGCGCAAAGGCCTGGGTCTGACCAAAACCCAAGGTGGCCTGCAAAGCCTGGTGGTAGGCGATGGTGTTGATCGGCGAGATGTGTGGGTCAGACCAGCCATGCCACAAGATCAACTTGCCGCCACGCTGGATGAAGGCTTGCAGATCAGGCTGGGTGGCGTCCAGCAAGGGGTGGCGCTTGCGCAGCAAGGCGAAGGTGGCGTGATCGAACCGCAACGCAGCGAGGCTCGCGGGCCGGTCCGCAGGCTCGAAGACCACGTCCAGGGCTTCCTTGGCGATCTGGGCGCTGAGCAAGGGCGAGCCTTCGCTGGTCGGCACGAACACGCCCGCCCAGCCCAGTTCCGAGCCGAACTGCGGGCCGCCTGCGGTGAGCCGTTCGCCCCCCTTGGGGTCACGCGGGCCGTCGTACAGCAAGGCGGCTGCGCGGGCTTCGGCGGCACTCAGGCAACGCGGGTCACGCTTGTTGGTGAGCTCAGGGCATTGGATGCTGGCCGGGTCAAACAGGCAGGCGCGCGGGTCGGCCAGCAAGCCGTCTTGCACGCCATCGAGCCCGTCACAAGCCCGCAGCACGGCCTGGTGCAACAGGGGCAAGCGGTGGGCCAGCAAGATGGGCTTGCCGCTCAGGCCCGTGTTGGCCTTCACCTGCCACGCGTGGTAGAGCCCGTTTTGCGCCTGGAAATTCAAGGCCGGGGCACCGGCGACGATGCCGTTGAAATCTTCCGGGTAACGCTGGGCCGCGATGAGGGCTTCGCGCCCGCCGTCGGAACAACCGGAGAAGTAGCTGAAGGCGGGTGCGCGTCCATAGAAGGCGCGGATGAGTTGCTTGGCCGCCAAGGCCGTGACGTGTTGGGCGCGGTGCGCGAAGTCGGCGAGCATGGCCGGGTCGCGGCCGAAGGCCCCACCCGGGCCCTGGTGGCCCATGTTGGTGGCGCCCGTGGCCAGGGTGCCGGCCATCAAGGGGGCACACCCTTCGGCTGCGGCGAGCTGGGTGGGCATCTGGCCGCACAGGCCTCCGCAGCCCATCTGCAAGTAACGCAAGGTCCAGCCCTTGGTGGGCAGGTTCACGTCGAAGCGCACGGCCGGCGCCAGCACCCCGCTGACACGGCAGACTTCAACGCCTGCCACCTTGTCGATGCGGGCCGCTTCGATGCGGCTGCCCGCGCCGCCGATGGGCACCAGGTCTTGCTGCAGCAGCGTGTCGCAAGCCACGATGGGCGCTGCCTCGCGGGCCTTGGGCTTCAAGGTGAGGACCGTGCCCCCCACCTTGGCCGGCGCTGCGGGATCGGCCGCGCCCAGGCCTTGCGCCTGAGCCCCCATGGCCCACCCCAATGCGATGGCGACACCGCCTGCCCAAACTCGAAACGACGACATGCCTGACTCCTGTGTTGTCGCCCCCACTCTGACACAGCCAGCGAAAGATGGCCGCTCCAGGCGTGGGCGCGCTGACACAGTTGGCAAAGCCTTGCATGCGCTGGGGCTGATGGGCAATGGCCATAACATCACCCCATCAACAGCGATTTGAAAGCGATTGACCCCATGTCTGATTTGCACCAACGTCTGAACTGGCGCTACGCCACCAAGAAGTTCGACCCCACCCGCCAAGTGCCCGAGGCACAGCTGGACAGCATCCTCGAAGCCATCCGCCTCAGCGCCTCGTCGAGCGGCATGCAGCCCTACCAGGTGCTGGTCGTCACCAACCCCGCGCTGCGTGAACAGATCAAGCCCAATGCCTGGGGCCAGGGACAGATCACCGACTGCTCGCACTTGCTGGTGTTCGCCGCCTGGGATGACTACACACCGGAGCGCATCAACGCCGCCTTCGACCTGGTCAACGAGGTGCGTGGCTTCAAGAACGAGGGCTGGGAAGCCTACCGTCAGCAGGTGCTGGCCACTTACCCGCCGCGCGGCCCCGAAGTGAACTTCCAGCACGCGGCACGGCAGGCTTACATCGCCTTGGGCACGGCGCTGATCGCAGCGGCCGAACTGGGCGTGGACGCCACCCCCATGGAAGGCTTCTCGCCCGACAAGGTCGACGAGATCCTGGGCCTGCGCGCCAAGGGCTTGCGGTCGGTGTTGCTGTTGCCCCTGGGCTATCGCGAAGCGGCCAACGACTGGCTGGTGAACCTCAAGAAAGTGCGCCAACCTTTGAGCCAACTCGTGGTGCGCGTCGACTGATGCCCAGCACGCACACCACCCTCACCTTGCAGCGCCCAGACGGGCAGACCGTGGCGGCGGCCTGCTTTCTGCCGGCACAGCCCCAGCCAGGTCAGCCGGGCCTGGTGTTGCTGCACGAGTGGTGGGGCCTGGACCCAGCCACGCTCGACATCGGTCGGCGATTGGCCGATGCGGGCCATGTGGTGTTGGCGCCCGACTTTTATCGCGGCACGCTCGCCCAGACCCCGCAAGAAGCGGCGCAACTGAAAGCCGGGCTGGACATGCGCCTGGCGGCAGAGCAGGACGTGGCCGCTTGTGTGGCGTGGCTGCGCGAGGCACCGCGCCAGGTCGGGGTGTTGGGGTTTTGCATGGGCGGGGCCTTGACGCTGGCCGCCGCCGCGCTCACGCCAGGCCTGGACGCGGCGGTCTGCTTCTACGGCATCCCGCCGGCCAAGGTGGCGGACTTGGCCACCATCCGCATCCCCTTTCAAGGCCATTTCGCCCAACTGGACGACTGGTGCACGCCCGCAGCCGTGGCCACGCTGGAGGCCCAGCTGATGCAAGCAGGCCTGCAGCCAGACTTCCACAGCTACCCTGCGCACCACGCCTTCCTGAACCACCGGCGCGCCGACGTGTACGACCCGCAGCAGGCCGCGCTGGCCTGGCAACGCACGCTGGCCTTCTTCGCCACCCACCTCGGGGCTTGATCAGCCCTTGCCCGCCATGCGGGCGGTGACCCAACGGTTGAGCCAGGTGGGCGACAGGCGCACGGCCAGCGCAAACAGCGGTGTCTGCCAACCGACCAGGCTATGCAGCGGCAGCCCCTTGGCCGGCGCAGTGGCCAGGCGCGCCACCACGTGGGCCACGTCTTGCGGCGACAATCGCACCCCGAGCGTGGCCACCGTCTTCATCTTCGAGACTTCGTCTCGCACCATGGCCGTGTTCACGAACAACGGCAACACGTCCACCACCCGCACGCCATCGCTCGACCACTCGATGTCCAGCGCCTCGGTGAGGCTGCGGATGGCGGCTTTGGTGGCCGCATAGGTGGCGAGGTCAGGCTGCCCGAACAAGGCCGACGCCGAACACAGGTTGATCACGCGGCTGCCCGGTCGGCCCTTCAGGTGTGGCCACACGGCGTGGCAGCCGTTCATCGTCCCCAACAGGTTGATTTCGACGACCCGACGATGGCGGGCCAGCGGCGTGTCGACGAAAGCATCGGTGACGGCCACGCCCGCGTTGTTGACGAGCACGTCAATGCGGCCCTGGGCCTGGTCGGCAAAGTGTTGCAGCGCTTGCTGCCACGACTCAGGCTGGCTGACGTCGAGGTGCCCGGCGACGTGCCAGTTTTCGCCACCGGGGCGCCGGTCGTTGAGCAAACGGGCCTGGGCCTGGGCTTCTTCAGCCTGGATGTCGTAGAGGCCGACGCGGCAGCCCATTTGAGCCAGCCGCTGCGCGGTGGCCAGGCCGATGCCGGACGCCGCACCGCTGATGAACACATGGGCAGAGTGGGACACGACGACGCCCTCAAACAGCTGGCTGCGGAGCGGCCGGCATCAAGGCTTTGGCCGCCTCGATGCGCCAGCGCATGGGCTGGTTCGGGTCGTTCATCACGGCCAGCAAAAAGCGGCGTGGGTCGGTGTGGGAGGCGCTCGCCGAAAGCTCAGGGCTGGCGCCCACGACCTGCGCTGCTGGCTCGGCCGAGGATGAGCTGGCGGTTGATGTGGCGGTGGTGGCTGTTGAGGTGGCCCCACGCTGCGCCTGGCTGCTGGCGCCGATCTGCCACGACTGCCAGGCGTGCTGCAGGTCGGCCGCGCCCAGCGTCTTCACGCGGGCCAGCAAGCCGGTCTGGCCGTCCTGGCCGGGGGGCATGTCCAGCCAGGGTGTGTCTTCGAACACGGGCGCCAGGTCTGGCGCCACGAAGGCCGCCCACACCTCGTCTCCACCTTCGGCCTGATGCCGGGCGGGGGGCAACACCGGGGGCTCGCCAGCTGGCCCACCCACTTCGGCTGGCCACAGGCGCAAGCGCTCGGACCCGACACCAGGCAGGCAACGCTTGCAAATGGTTTGCAGGCAGGCGGCCGCTTGCGCCGCGGTCAAAGGCACGGCCAGCGGGAACCACAGTTGGTAGCCGTCCACGCCGTTGACGGCGATGGCGGGGGCGGGCCAGTCGAGCTCGGATTGCACGCCCCGCCAGACCTGGGCCAGCTCGGCCCAACGCGCCGGCCGCGCCAGCTCGATCACCATGGCGCGCACCCGGCCCTGGGCATCGACCAGAGCCGCCTGGCCGGTCTCGGGCACGGGCTCGAACAGGAACAAGCGTTGCAGCTCGGCGTTCAGGTGGGACATGGGGACCAACAGCGTGAAGTGAAGAGCCCCGACTCTAAGCCATGGCGGCACCCGGCCCTGGCAGCAGGCATGATGGGCGGCCTGACGACCGAAACTTGAGTTCTTGCCATGACGATCCGCGCGGTGTTTTTTGACATGGACGGCACGCTGGTGGACAGCGAAGCCACCCACCACCGGGCCTTGACCGACGTGTTGACCCAGCTGGGCCTGCCCAAGCCCGAGGGCTTCGACGAAGCCATGACCGGGCAATCCATGCAGGCCCTTTACGACGCCTTGGCCGCCAAGATGGCCCTGCCGCTGACTTATGCCGAGATGGCGGCGGCCAAGTACCAGGCCTTCCTGGCGCGCGGCCAGGAACTGCAATGGCGCCCGGGGGCCCAAGCCGCTTGGGTGACGGTGCAACAAGCTGGGCTGGGCCAGGCCGTGGTGAGCAACTCAGACCGCATGCTGCTCGACGCCAGCCTGCGCGCGCTGGGTTTGAGTCGCCCCGACCTGATCTCGGTGTCGCGCAACGACGTGCGCCAAGGCAAGCCGCTGCCCGAGCCTTACCTGCGGGCCGCGTGGTTGCTCGATGTGCCACCCGACCAATGCCTGGTGGTGGAAGACAGCCTGGCGGGCTCGCGCGCCGCGCTGGCGGCAGGCATGCAGGTGATCGGCTGGCCTGAGCCTGGCCGACCCGACATGCGCTTCGACCCCGGCGTGCGCGTGGCCCCGCCCGACGAGCTTTGCGGCCTGCTGGCCAGCCTGCTGTGACCGCCCGCCGACCCGGCCGCCCGCCCAAGGCTGCTGCGGGCCAGGCGCCTGCACCGGACGCGCAGGCCGCCATCCGCCGGGCGGCCCTCCAGCTGTTTGCCCGCCAGGGCTTTGAAGGCTGCAGCGTGGCCGACATCGCGCGCGAAGCCCAAGTGGCCAAGCCCCTGATCCACTACCACCACGGCTCCAAGGAAGCCCTGTGGCAAGCCGCTGTGGGCGAAGCCTTCGCGGCCTTGCAAGGCCAACTTGGCCTGCTGGCGCTGCAACTGCATCAAGCCACGCCCCAAGAAGCCTTCCGACAGGCCGCAGGCGCCCTGGTGCGCCACGCCGCCGCCCACCCGGACCTGGTGCGCATCGTTGTGCAGGAAACCGCCCGCCGGGGCGAGCGTGGGGACTGGCTGCTCGCCCAACACCTGGTGCCCATGTACCAGATGGCGGCCCAAGGCTATGAGCATTGGCGCCGACAAGGTTGGGTGCGCCCCGACGCCCCGCCTGTGGCCCACCTCATCCCTTCGGTGCTGGGCCTCATGCATTTCGCCTTCCTCGAGGCCGAAGTGGTGAAGCAGGCCTTGGCGCAGGACGTGTTCGACGAGGCCTACATCGCCCAGCAGGCAACGTTGCTGCACCGCTGGTTCCAGGCCATGTGCCTGCCGCTCGTCGATAATTAGATCAGATGACATAATTAACGGATTGAGCAGGACTTGCCCCATGCCCTTCCGTTCCCGTTCGCTGCACCTGGGCTACACACCAGCCGAGCTGGCCAACAGCCCTTACGCGCCCTACTACCGGCCTCAACTGGCGCCACTGCCGCCTCATGTGCAGGCCGCCTTGTTGACCGGCCCGGTGGCGCCTGAATTGCTGCCACCGCTGGCGCGCGCCGCCGACCTGCTGCAAGACGGGCACCAGGCCGTGGAAACGGGCTACGCCTTGTGCCCCGACGGCTCGGGGCGCGTCCATGTGCTCACAGGCATGCCGGGCGTGACCCCGGCGATGTGGGCCTGGTGGTTTGGCTGGCATGGCAGCGACCCCATGCGCTACAAGCTGTGGCACCCCCGTGCCCACCTGCATGTGGGCTGGGCCGACGGCCGCAGCGACCTCAGCCACCACATCGGTCGGGTGTCGCGGGTGGTCGAATACATCGGCGCGCAACGCCTGTCGCTGTCCATCGCCTTCGTGGCGCCACGCGCCCTGGGCCTGGACGAGGCCCTTTTGCAGGCGCGCGGCGAGGTGGCCATTTGCGCCCGCGTCGGCTTCGACCACACCCTGCTCGACACCGGCTGGGTGTTGCACCACCTGCGGCCCACGGCCGACGGGTGCGAAATGCGCTCGCGTTTTTGGGCGGGCGGGCGCCATGTGAGCCTGCGCGGCCTGCGGGTGACCGACCCGCTCACGCGCCGCGTTGCCCGCTGGGTGCAACCCATCCAGGCGCAACAGGCGGCTGATTTGCTGGTGCACTGCGCCCAGGAGATGCAACACCTGGCCGCCTTCCTGCCCGAGCTCTACGCGCGCTTCGGCCCGAGCGACGCGCTCGCGTCAGCTTGAGCGCAACCGCATCAGGCCCTGCATCAGGCCCCGCGCCAGGGGTCGGGCAAGGTGCCCGCCAGCGCACCACCACGGCGGGCCGAGCGCGCTTCGCGCTCGCTTTCATCGCGCATGCGTGCGAGCGTGCGTTCCACGAAGTCGATGTGGGCCTCGGCCGCCGCTTGTGCGCCTGAGGCGTCACGCGCCTCGATGGCCCGCCAGATGGCCAAGTGCTGCTCCAGCAGCTCTCCCGACACCGTGCCTTGCGCGAACAGGTTGGCGATGTTGTCGTGCACATGGGTGCGCATCATGCTGAACAGGCTGGCCAGCACGTGGGTGAACATGGCGTTGTGGGCCGCGTCGGCGATGGCCTGGTGAAAGGCCGTGTCGGCCCTGGAGACGGCGTTGAGGTCGTGGGCCGCATGGGCGCGCTGCAACGTGGCCACCACCTCGCCCAGGCGCCTCAGATCGGCTTCGGTGGCGCGCTCGGCTGCCAGACGGGCCGTGCGGCCTTCGAGCAGCCGGCGGAACTCCAGCACATCGTGGCGCAACTCGGGGTGGCTCGCCACCATGCTTTGCCAAGGGCTGGAGAAGCTCGCTTCCAGCTGGTCCGACACGTAAGTGCCCCCGCCCTGGCGGCTCACCAGGAGCCCACGCGCAGCCAGCTTCTGAATGGCCTCGCGCAACGACGGCCGGGACACCCCGAATTGCTCGGCGAGCGTGCGCTCCGGCGGCAAGGCGTCGCCCGCCTTGAAACTGCCTTCCAGGATGAGCGATTCGATTTGCCGAACGATGGCGTCGGACAGGCGCGGCACGTTCACGCGGCTGGCCGCCTTGCGGGCGGGGGGCGATGGGGCATTCATCCGAGCATTCTCCCGCATTTCCGGAATTGGTCAGACCTCTTAACTATTTTTCTATCACTTGGGTTAACCCTTGGGCCGGCGCATTGACGGTACTTGTTCACGCCTTTTAGAGTCACGTCCTGTCACGCAACAAATTGGTTTGACCAATTATCCAAACACCCCACCCAGCCACAAGCCGGGTGGGTGCGTGACACCCACCGTCACGCACCATGACCCCGCAACATCAGGCTTTTCTGGCTGACCTTTCGCAGCACCTGCCGCCCGAGCGGCTGTTGACCGACCCGCTGCGCACCCTGGCCTACGGCACCGACGCCAGCTTCTACCGCCTGGTGCCGCAAGTCGTGGTGCTGGCCCGCACAGAGGCCGAAGTGGCCACGCTGCTGGCCCTGGCCCACCGGCACCAGGTGGCCTTGACGCTGCGCGCGGCGGGCACCAGCTTGTCGGGCCAGGCCGTGAGCGATTCGGTGCTGGTGCTGGTCAACGAAGGCTGGACCGGACAAGAGGTGCTCGATGGTGGCCTGCGCATCCGCCTGCAACCGGGGGTGATCGGCCAACACGCCAACGACACGCTGCGCCGCTATGGCCGCAAGATCGGGCCCGACCCCGCGTCGATCGCGACGGCACGCATCGGCGGCATGGCGGCCAACAACAGCTCCGGCATGTGCTGCGGCACGGCCCAGAACAGCTACCACACCCTGTCTGACCTGCGGGTGATGCTGGCCGACGGCAGCGTGCTCGACACCAGCGACGCCCGCAACGTCGCCGCCTTCCGCGCCAGCCACGCCAGCCTGCTGGACGGCTTGCAAGCCCTGGCTGACCAACTGCGCGGCAACCCGGCCTTGCTGACCCGGGTCAAGCACAAGTACCGGCTGAAGAACACCACGGGCTACGGCCTGAACGCCCTGATCGATTTCGACGACCCGCTGGACATGCTGGTCCACCTGATGATCGGCTCGGAAGGCACCTTGGGCTTCATCGCCAGCATCACCTACGACACCGTGCCCGATCTGGCCCACAAGGCGTCGGCCCTGGTGCTGTTCGACACGCTCGACACCTGTTGCCGGGCGGTGACCGCGCTCAAGGCCCAAGGCCTGTGCGCTGCGGTCGAGCTGGTGGACCGCCGCAGCATCGCCGCGGTGCAAGGCAAACCGGGCATGCCGCCGTTCATGTATGGCCAGTTGCCGGACGACGCCGCCGCCCTGCTCATCGAGGTGCAGACAGGCACCCAGCTGGAGCTGCCCGTGCGCGTGGCCAGCGTAGACCAGGTGGTGAAGTCCTTCATGCCGGAGGCGCACAGCGGCTTTTCCACCGACGCCCGGGTGTGCGACACCTATTGGGCCTTGCGCAAGGGCCTGTTCCCAGCGGTGGGTGCGGTTCGCCCGGTGGGCAGCACCTGCGTGATCGAAGACGTGGCCTTCCCCGTGGCGCGCCTGGCCGAAGGCGTGCGCGGCCTGACCGCCTTGTTCGACCGCTTCCATTACGACGAAGCCCTGGTGTTTGGTCACGCCCTGGACGGCAACCTCCACTTCGTCTTCACCCCGACCTTCGACAACGACGCGGAAGTGCAGCGCTACAGCGACTTCATGGACGCGGTGTGCCACCTGGTGGCGGTCGACTTTGGCGGCTCGCTCAAAGCCGAACATGGCACGGGGCGCAACGTCGCGCCTTACGTGGCGCTGGAATGGGGCGACGACGGCTATGCCTTGATGCGCGCCATCAAGCAGTTGTTCGACCCGGCGGGCCTGCTGAACCCGGACGTGATCATCAGCGCCAACCACCGGGTGCACCTGGCCCACCTCAAGCGCCTGCCCGCGGCAGACCCCATCGTCGACACTTGCATCGAGTGTGGCTTCTGCGAGCCGGCCTGCCCCTCCAACGGCCTGTCGCTCACCCCGCGCCAGCGCATCGTGCTGTGGCGACGCATCCAGCAATTGCGCCGCGAAGCCCGCGACAACACCCCGCAAGCCCAGTTGCTGACCGAGCTGGAAGCGCAATACCAATGGGCCGGCGTGGACACCTGCGCCGCCACCGGCATGTGTGCCACGCGCTGCCCGGTGGGCATCCACACGGGCAAGCTGATGAAGCAACTGCAAGGCCCCAGCCCCCACGCCAAGCTGGCCGCGCGCGTTGAGCGCCACATGGGCGCGGTGATCGGCACCGCCCGCGCCGGCCTGGGCGCGATGCAGCTGGCCCGCCGCATGATCGGTTCACGCTCGACCCACCGGCTCAACGAGATGGCTCACAAGGTCATCCCCGTTGTGCCGGTGGCGCCGGCTGCCACCCCTGGGCCAGCGGCCCCCTTGCCACCAGCGCCACCCAGGTCGACGGACGCCCCGAGCCCGCGCGAGTTGGTGTACTTCGCCAGTTGCGTGAACCGCGGCTTCGCCGAAAGCCCGCAAGGCGGCGACAACCTCGCCCAGCGCACCTTCAGCCTGTTCGCCAAAGCCGGCCTGACGCCGGTCTACCCACCTGACCTGGCCACGCTGTGTTGCGGCCAGCCTTTCGATTCGCTCAACGCCCATGCTGCGGCCCACAGCGCTTTGCAGCGCACCAACGCTGCCCTGCTGAGCGCCAGCCGCGAAGGCGAGTTGCCCATCTACCTGGACAACGCGCCATGCTCGCTGCGCTTGATCGAAGCGCAACGCGAGGGGCTGCTGGACGCGCGCCTGAAGCTGCACGACGCCACCTCGTTCCTGGTGCAGCATGTGCTGCCCAAGTTGAAGGTCATCAACCAGGTGGCCCGGCTGGCCGTGCATGTGCCCTGCGCCACGGCCAAGGCTGGTCAGCGCGCCGACCTGCTCAAGCTGGCCCAGGCCTGCGCCATCGAGCTCACCGTGCCCGACATCGCCTGCTGCGGCTTCGCCGGCAGCAAAGGCTTCTCACTGCCCGCGCTCAACGCCAACGGCCTGCGCCTGCTGAAGGACGCCGTGTGCCCCGATGGCGGCCATGGCCCGCACGACTGCGACAGCGGCGTCTCCACCAGCCGCACCTGCCAGATCGGCTTGTCCACACACAGCGGTCTGCATTACGCCAGCATCGAAGCGCTGCTGGACGACTGCACCGTCGCACGGCCAGGGTCCGCGTCAGCCCCCTTGCCCTTCACTTCCCTTCGCGCCGAGCCTCCAGCGCCGGCTTCTTCCAACCAGCATGAGGCCGCCTGAGGCCCCGGAGACAAACTCATGGAACCCTGGATCCAGAACTACACGCCCTTGGGCAGCCTGGGCCTGTCGGCCGCCGCAGCCGTGCTGCCCGTGGTGTTCTTCTTCCTGGCGCTGGCCGTCTGGCGCATGAAGGGCCACGTGGCCGGCACCTTGACGGTGGGCATCGCGCTGGCCGTGGCCATCTTCGCTTACGGCATGCCGGCCGACATGGCCTTGGCCGCCGCCGGCTATGGCTTCATGTATGGCCTGTGGCCCATCGCGTGGATCATCGTCACCGCCGTGTTCCTCTACAAGATCACGGTGAAGACGGGGCAGTTCGACATCATCCGGGCCTCGGTCTTGTCCATCACCGATGACCAGCGCCTGCAGATGCTGCTGGTGGGCTTCTCGTTCGGTGCCTTCCTGGAAGGTGCTGCGGGCTTCGGTGCGCCGGTGGCCATCACCGCCGCACTGCTGGTGGGCCTGGGCTTCAACCCGCTGTACGCCGCTGGCCTGTGCCTGATCGCCAACACCGCCCCGGTGGCATTTGGCGCCATGGGCATCCCCATCCTGGTAGCCGGCAAGGTCACGGGCATCGACCCGATGGCGATTGGCCAGATGACGGGCCGCCAGCTGCCGCTGCTGTCGCTGCTGGTGCCGTTCTGGCTGGTGTTCATGATGAACGGCCTCAAGGGCATCCGCGACACCTGGCCCGCCATCCTGGTGGCCGGTGGCAGCTTTGCCGTCACGCAGTACTTCACGGCCAACTACATTGGCCCGGAGTTGCCGGACATCACCTCGGCCCTGGTGAGCCTGGTGTGCCTGACCGTCTTCCTGAAGAACTGGAAGCCCAAGGAAAGCTTCCGCTTCGCCACCGCGGCTGACGCCGTGGGCGCCTCGGCCGTGGCCGGTGCGACGCTGAGTGGCGTGCCCACCGATCGCAAGCTGGGCTACAGCGCGGGTCAGGTGATCAAGGCCTGGTCGCCGTTCATGATCCTGACCGTGGTGGTCACCCTGTGGTCGATCAAGCCCTTCAAGGCCCTGTTCGACAAGGCCGGCCCGCTGGCCCACTGGGTGTTCAAGATCGAGGTGCCTCACCTGCACAACCTGGTGATCAAGTCGGCCCCCATCGTGGCCGCGGCCAAGCCTTACGAAGCCATCTACAAGTTCGACCTGGTGTCGGCCACCGGCACGGCCATCCTGATCTCGGCCCTGCTGACCGCCGTGGTGCTGCGCTTCAAGCCGGCCGACTGCGTGAGCACCTTCGTCGAGACGGTGAACGAGCTCAAGCGCCCCATCCTGTCGATCGGCATGGTGCTGGCCTTTGCCTTCGTGGCCAATTACTCGGGCATCTCCAGCACGCTGGCCCTGGTGCTGGCCGGCACGGGTGCCGCCTTCCCCTTCTTCTCGCCCTTCCTGGGCTGGCTGGGGGTGTTCCTCACAGGCTCGGACACCTCGTCGAACGCACTGTTCTGCTCGCTGCAAGCCACCACCGCGCACCAGGTGGGCGTGTCCGACACCTTGCTGGTGGCGGCCAACACCACCGGTGGCGTGACGGGCAAGATGATCTCGCCGCAATCGATCGCCGTGGCCTGCGCCGCCGTGGGCCTGGTGGGCAAAGAGTCGGACCTGTTCCGCTTCACGCTCAAGCACAGCCTGCTGTTCGCGACCATCGTGGGGGTGATCACCTTCGTCCAAGCCTATTGGCTGACGGGGATGATTCCGTGATGACGCATTGAAGCAATTGGACAAGAACGAGAAAGAAACAAGGTCTCCACTGGGCCCCGGGGTTAGCGCTTTGGGGCCGTTTTTTTCGCTCGTTTTTCGTTGGTTTGCGCTTGGCCTGGCGGACGGGGGGTGGGCTCCGGCCCACGCCCCATCCGCCAGGCCCGACACACCGAGGCACTCGCTCCAAGCCACGCCACGCTGCGGTGGTTCGCGGGTGGGGCGTGATGGGTGCCTGCGGAGGTCCCATTCGCGGTGTCCTGGTCGGTGGCCTGCCAGGTCGGTGTTCAAGAGGTGATGGCCGCGAAGCGCGGTGGTGCCCCGCGAGCGTGGACCGGGAGCAGGCACCCGTCGCGCCCCGCCCGTCGCTCAAACCACCGCGAGCCAACCCACACACAAGAGCCAACTCCCAGTGCATGATGAACACCCCATGAGCCGCCCCACCGACGTCTACTTCTTCGCCACCTGCCTGGTCGACCTCTTCCTGCCCGACGCGGGCCTCGACGCCGTCACCCTGCTGGAGCAGGAAGGTGTGCGTGTCCATGTGCCACAGGGTCAAAGCTGTTGCGGCCAGCCGGCCTATTCCAGCGGCCAACGCCAGGAAGCTCAAACCGTGGCGGGCGCACAGCTCAACCTGTTCCCGCAAGACTGGCCCATCGTCGTGCCTTCAGGGTCGTGCGCCAGCATGATGAAGCACCACTGGCCTCGCCTGTTCGAAGGCACGCCGCACGAAGCCCGAGCCCAGGCCGTGGCCCAGCGCGTGGTTGAACTGCACGATTTCCTGCTCAACGCCCTGGACATCACCCACAGCCCCCGTTGGCCCCGCGAGGCCCCACCACCAGCGCGCCCGCAGCCCACACGCGTGGCCGTGCACACCTCGTGCGCCGCCCGCCGCGACATGGGCACACACGCCCACAGCTGGGCGCTGGTCGACGCGCTGCCCGGCGTGACGCGCGTGGTGCACGACCACGAAAGCGAATGCTGTGGCTTTGGCGGCACCTTCGCCATCCGCCACCCCGACATCTCGGGCGCCATGGTGGCCGACAAGGCCGCCGCGCTCCAGGGCACAGGCGCCACCACCTTCGTCACCGCAGATGGTGGCTGCCTGCTCAACATCAACGGCAAGCTGGCCAAGGCCGAGGGCGATGGCCCCCACGGCGCTGCAGGCTGTGGCCAGGCGTGCAGCTCGGCCTTTCAAGGGCAACACCTCGCCACCTTCTTGCTGCACCAGTTGTGCGCCAGCGGTCAGGGCTCGCAGCCATGAGCGCCCCGCCCCCCAACCACGCGTCGGCCCGCAACCGCATCCTGGGCAAGTTGCGCGCAGCACTGGCACAGGCACCGCAAGTGCAACAGCCGGCCGCCCACCCCGTGAGCCCGGCCGATGTGGCCCAGCACTACGCCTCCACCACGCCCGACTGGCCCCTGGCCGAACGCTTGCGCCGCCTGGTGGTGGCCATGCGCAGCGTGCAAACCGAAGTGCACCTGGTGCGGCCCGCCGATTGGCCCGAGCGCCTGGCCCAGGTCGTTCAGGCCCATGGCGTCAAGCGCCTGTTGATGGCGCCCGCCACCCCCCATGGCCAACAGGCCCAAGTGGCGTTGGCCAACCTGGCGGCACCACCGCTCACGCAGGCCTTCGACCGCGACATCGAAGCCTGGAAGGCCAGCTTGTTCGACACCGTGGACGCCGGCTTCACCAGCGTGCGCTGCGGCATCGCCGAAACAGGCAGCCTGGTCGTTTGGCCCGATGCGCAGGAGCCCCGCACCATGAGCCTCGTGCCCCCGCTGCACATCGCCCTGCTCGATGGACGCCAGGTTCACCGGCACTTGCACGAAGCCCTCACCCTGGAAGGCTGGGTGGCGCATGGCTTGCCCACCAACGCCTTGCTCATCTCAGGGCCGTCCAAGACCTCCGACATCCAGCAGACGCTGGCTTATGGTGCCCACGGGCCACGCGCCCTGGTGTTGTTGCTCACCGTGCCCGAAGACGTCGACTTGGACGCCCTGCAAGCCAGCACCGGAGGCCATGCATGAACGCCGCCCCCCAGAAGATCGAGTTCATGCCTTCTCGGGAGTTCAAGGCGCGGGCCCACGACGCGCTGGCGAACGCGGGCCAACGCCGCAGCTTCCGCGGCGCCATGGATTTCCTGCAAGCCAAGCGCGCCGCCCAGTTCCCTGACGACGCTGAACTTCAGGCGCTGCGCGACCTCGGCGAGGGCATCCGGCAGCGGGCCCTGAGCCAGCTGCCCGATTTGCTGACGCAACTGGAGGCCCGGCTGACGGCCCAAGGCGCCACCGTGCATTGGGCCGAAACCCCGGAAGAGGCCAACGCCATCGTGCTGGCCATCGTGCAGGCGGCGGGCGGCGACCTGGTCGTCAAGGGCAAGTCGATGGTGAGCGAAGAGATCGAGCTCAACCACCACCTGGCGGCCCATGGCGTGACCGCCATCGAGTCGGACATGGGCGAATACATCGTGCAGCTGGCCGGCGAGAAGCCCAGCCACATCGTGATGCCCGCCGTCCACAAGACGCGCGCGCAGATCGCCCGCCTGTTCCACGAGCGCATCCCCGAAACGCCGCTCACCGAAGACGTCGACGAGCTCATCCGCGTCGGGCGCCGCGCGATCCGGGGGCTGTACCCGCAAGCCAAGGTGGGCCTGTCTGGCGTGAACTTCGCGGTGGCCGAAACCGGCACCTTGTGCCTGGTGGAAAACGAGGGCAATGGCCGCATGTGCACCACCGTGCCCGACGTGCACATCGCGATCACCGGCATCGAGAAGGTGGTGGCCCAGCTCAGCGACGTGCCACCGCTCTACAGCCTGCTCACCCGCTCGGCCACCGGCCAGCCCGTGACCACCTACTTCAACCTCATCAGCGGCCCGCGCCGCCCAAGTGAACGCGACGGCCCCCGGCAGTTGCACGTGGTGCTGCTCGACAACGGCCGCAGCCAGGCCTTCGCCGACGCGCAGCTGCGGCACACGCTGCAATGCATCCGCTGCGGCGCGTGCATGAACCATTGCCCGGTTTACGCCCGCGTGGGGGGCCACGCTTACGGCACCACTTACCCTGGCCCGATCGGGGCCATCGTCTCGCCCCACCTGCTGGGCCTGCAACACACGCGTGATTTGCCGACAGCGTCCAGCCTGTGCGGCGCGTGCAGCGAGGTGTGCCCGGTGCGCATCCCCATCCCGGATTTGCTGCTGCGCCTGCGCGAAGAGGCGGCTCGGCCGCCCGACGACACCGTGGCCCACCCGCTCAAGGGCCAGGGCGCGGCGCACGACCCCCAACTCGCCGGGGTGTGGCGCCTGTGGGCCTGGCTGCACAGCCACCCCACGCGATACCGCGCCTACACCTGGCTGGCCACCCGCTTGAGGCGGCTGCTGCCGCGTCGGCAGCTGGGGTGGACCTTGCACCGCATCGCGCTGCAACCGGCGCCACAAAGTTTCCAGGAGCGGCTGGCACAACGCCGTGCGGCCCAGCCCCCCTCGGCAACCGCGCCCAGCCCCCCGAGTCGGTGAGGCCCCAGGCGCGGCGCGCCGGGTCTCAGCGGGTATGCCCCCATGGGCAGTTGGCATGGCCTTGGCATAGTCGCGCCAGCGCTGACCAAGATCAAGGGCAGCCAACCAACCCGGGAACCACCATGTCTGCCCCTGCCCTGCGCCTTTGGCCCCTGATGACCGCCTGTTTGCTCGCTTGCGCCGCCACGGCCCAGGCAGCCGCGCCCACGCCCAACGCGGAAGGCGAAGTGGTGCCGGCCGACGAAACCGCCGCCATCCAGTTCGTCACCGACGCGATCACCAAGGCGGTGCAAGCTGGTTTTGACAAAGACGGCCACGCCTTCCGCGACGCCCACCGCAAGGCCCACGGGTGCGTGCAAGCCAAGTTCACCGTGCTCGACCAGTTGCCCGCCAACGTGGCCCAGGGCCTCTTTGCCAAGCCGCAGGCCTATGACGCCGTGGTGCGCTTCTCCAATGGCTCTGGCGCTTCGGCCGACGACCACAAGGGCGATGGCCGCGGCATGGCCATCAAGGTGATGGGGGTCCCTGGCCCCAAGCTGCTCGAAGACGAAGCCAGCGCCAGCACCCAGGATTTCGTGATGATCAACCACCCCGTGTTCTTCGTGCGCAATGCCGCCGATTACGTGGGCTTCCAGAAGGCGCTGGGTGGTGGCGGCCTGCCGGCGGTAGGCTGGCTGGCGGCACACGCTTTCCACGAGGTGCCCATCCTTTTCGCCATCAGCAACAAGAAGGTGCTCAACCCGCTGGCTTCTCGCTACTGGAGCATGACGCCCTACAAGCTGGGCAACACGCAGATGAAGTTCTCGGCCAAGCCCTGCGCCGGTGGCAAGTTCGTCGAGACCTCCGACACCCCCGATCGTCTGCGCGACAACATGAGCGCCCAGCTGGCCACGGGCTCGGCCTGCTTTGACTTCATGGTGCAGCCGCGCACCAAGCCCACGTCCATGCCCATCGAGGACGCCACCATCGAGTGGAAGGAATCGGTGTCGGCCTTCGTGCCGGTCGCGCGCCTGGAGATCCCCGCCCAAACGCCAGAGACCGACACGGCCTGCGAAGTGCGCTCGTTCACCCCCTGGCACAGCATCGCCGAGCACCGCCCGCTGGGTGGCATCTCTCGCGTGCGCAAGGCGGTCTACCTGTCGGTGTCCAAGCTGCGCCACCAGCTCAACAACCAGCCGCGCATCGAGCCCTGATCGGGCCTCAGAACACGCCCAGGTGCAGGCCTTCGGCCAGCGCCAGGCCCAGCTCCCGGCCTGCCTGAAGCGCGTCTTCGGGCAGGCGCTTGGGCGCCAGGATGGCCTCGGGCGTCTGCGCGTGGGTGCACACCACCAAGGGCTCGGCCACGGCCTTCAGACGCCAGCCGGTCGCGATGCGCGCCAACTGCCTGGCCGCGTTGTGGCCATCGCTGCCCGCGCAAACCACGCTGGCGTAAGGCCGCCCCTGGATCTGGTCGAGCACCGCGTAATAGCTGCGGTCGAAGAAGTCCTTGAGCTGACCACTGATGGCCGCGAGGTTCTCCGGCGTGGCAAACACATAGGCTTGCGCGGCCAGCACATCGGCGGGCCCGGCCTCGCTGGCGTGCAACAGCATGACATCCACCTCGCCTTGCTGCAAAGCCCCTTGGCGCACGGCCTCGGCGAGCTGCCGCGTGGCACCCGTTTGCGAATGGTGAACGATGAGCAAGGTCTTCATGCCGGCAGGGCCCACTGCTGCACCGACCAGCGCCGGTCTTCGGCCACACGGCTCAGCCCCCGGTCGGGGTTGACCGCCACGGCCCGGCCCACCGCCTGCAGCATCAGGGCGTCGTTGACGCTGTCACCATAGGCCACGCTGGCAGACAAGTCCAGCCCCGTGGCCAGGGCGTGCCTGCGCAAGGCTTCGGCCTTGGCCTGCGCCTGGCTCAAACGGGCCGCTTGGTCGCCCAGGTCGTCGAGGACCGCATAGCGGCGGTAAGCCCCGGTGCAACGCCCATCGTGAACGACCAGGCGTTGGCCCAGCAGTTCCGCCCCCAAGGCGTCGGCCAGGGGTTGCAACACCCAGTCGATGCCGCCACTGAGCAAGACGATGCGGTGACCTTGTCGCCGGTGTTCGGCGATGGCGGCCAAGGCCTGCGGGAAACACGCGGGCAGCAAGAGCGACTGGGCGCAGCGCTGGGCATCGGCGCGCAGCTTTTGGGCGTCCAGGCCCGCGAACTGACCGAACACCAGCCGGTCGGCCAGATCGCGGCTGATGCGGTCAGCGACCCAGGCCCCGGGGGCGCGCCAGGTCAGGCTGGCCAGCCACAGGACGTGGCGCCAGGGCGCGTGCTGCTGCTGTCTCAGCCACACCAGGCTGGTGGTGCTGCGGGTGGCACACAAGGTGCCATCGACGTCGAACACGGCGGCGGGGATCAAGGGAAACACTCCGGGTACTGCTGAACGGCTGACCAGGCATCAGCCTGGCCCGCCCGGGTCGGGGTTGGGGTTGCGGGTGGGGCTCAAGTCGGCAGCGGCACCGCTCACCGGCTCCGGGCCGGAAAAGGGCGAGGCCGCCAGCATGTCCAGCGCCTGCGGGTGGCGCAAGGGGCAAGTCTGCAAGGCCAGGCGCAAGACGGCCTGCACGGGGTCCATGCCCCCGGCCACCCAAGACTGCACCTGGGCCACGTCGGCAGGCCTGGCCGGGTTGGGCCGCTCCTCACCGGCGGCCGGGCCCAGGCCATTGAGCGCAGCGAGGATGCAGCGCGTGCGCTCCGCCAGCGGCATGGCCTTCAGGTCGGCCGGCCACAGCGGCGCCCCGACGTGGATGTCTTGCTGGCCCAGGCCATGGGGGAACTCGGCCCGTTCGGGCAAGGCGTCCACCGGCAAACCGCCGGCAAAGCGCAGCGGGACGATGGGCAAATCCAGGCTCAAGGCGAGGTCGATGAGCACGGCGCTCACCGTGGTCACAGCTTGGTTGGCCTGACGGGCCCGCGTGCCTTCGACATGGACCAGCAGCGAGCGCGGCGTGGTGGCCTGGGCTTGCGCGAAGTCATGCAGCAAGGACAACATGGCCTCGGGCCGTGCGCGGTCGAAGAGCAACATGCCCAGCGGCTGATGCGGCCCGAGCTCTGCGGTGGCCCGGCGCAGCAGCCGGCCCATCCAGCTGTGGGCGTGTTCGCTCTTGGCGATCGCACTCACCGGCATGCCCGACAAGGTGGCCAGCACGCCCAGACCCAACATCGATTCGACGCCCGTCTGGTGGTTGGCCATGTACAGCGCGGGCCGCCCCACCAGGCTGGCCAAGGTGTCGGGCTCGGCCCCGTGCACACCACGCACGAACCGGCGCAGCAAGGCCACGCACAGGTCAATCGTCAAGGCCGGCTGGCTGACGATCTGTGGGTGGCGCCTGAGCCAATCGGCGCGCAGCGCACGCCAGTCAAGCGAACCATCGGCCGCCAGGAAGGGAGACCGCCAGGGCCGCTCAGGCCGCGCGCTGGCCGTCAAGGCGGCTGGAGACGACTTCAAGCGCATGCCGAAGCTGGGCATGCGGTACGCCAACATGCCGTCCACCCAAAGCTGGCCTTGGCCCACCACGAGCACGCCTTGGGCCTGCGCCTCCAGGCTCGTCACTTCGTAGACCACGGTCACACGCTGGCGTTGCGGCGTGACCTGGCCCCGGTAATGCCACACCACGGGGGTGTCCACCGCCAGGGGTTCGAAACAGGGCTCGATCAGGCCCTCGTCCAGGCCCTGCAAGAGCATCAGCGACTGGGCGGCCTGCAAAATGGCTTCGATGCCCAAGGAGCCGGGCTGCACCGGGTCCTGGAAGAAGTGGGCCTTGAAGAACCACTCTTCCACCCGCACGTCCTTTTCGGCGCGGATCAGGCCCAGGCCTTGCGCCCCCCCTTGCGGCCAATGGCCGGTGATGCGGTCGATCATCAGCAGCTGGCCTTCGGGCAGCCGCGCCGCGCTGGCGCCAAACAGGCGAGGCGGTTGCTCGCGCAACTCGATGGGGTCGCCACCCGGAGCCTGGAGCTGGGCCAGGTCGCGCTCGTCGTGCGGCAAACCCTTCTGGTCGGCCAAGGCCTCGGGCGGGAAGAAGCCGAAAACGGTGTCCAGGGTCAGCACTGGCTCGCCATCGACGCTGCAGCGCACCTCGAACTTCTCGATGATCATGGCGCCCACCCGCGACACGGACACCAGCGAGATGTCGGTGCGCAGGGTGCGGTCGGTGGGCCGGACTTCGCGCGTCTGATGCCAATGCCCATCGAGGTTGCGGAACAACAGCTCGCTGGCGCCCGCACTTGGGTCCAGCGTGTAGACCGCCAGCCAGCCGCAAGGCTGCAACACCGCTTCGAGCAGCACGCAGTTGGGCATGGAGGGCATGGGCTGGTCGCGGAAGTACCAGGCGTCGGGGTCGATGTCGTAGAGCGCGGTCACGGTCGCGCCTGGCTGCATGCGGCCCTGCTCCCCCTGCAGCGCGGTGATGCGCGTCATGAAGTGGTAGGGCGGCCCCGGCAAGCGGGGCGAACGCATGGGGCCGTCGTAACGCTGGAAGCGTGGGCCAAAGGCGTCGCTGGGGCGCCCCCACGCGCACTGCTGCAAGGTGGCGTGGTTCAAGGGCAAGCCGTCGATGTGGGCCACGGGCCGGTCGTCGCTCGCTGCCGGCTGGCTGCCTGGGGGCAGCGCGGGCAGCAAGGTGGCCAAGGGCCAGTCAGGCACCAGCTCCAGGCCTGCGCGTTCGCACAGGAAGGCCTTGCGGCCGTCAACGGTGCACAGCAGGTGGGCGTAGAGGCGCGGCTGCGGGCCCGCCAGGCACTCGTCCACGAAGACTTCGTAGACGATGCGCTCCGAAGCCGGCGTGACCTGGCCCCGGCACAGGAAGCGGTGACGCTCGCCGCGAACCGGCTGGAAGCGCCAGCCATCACGCGGCAAGGTCAGGCCCATGGCGACCATGTAGAAGCTCATGGCCTGCAGGCAGGCGTCGGCCATGAGCGTGCCGGGCATGCAGGGGTCGTTCTTGAAGTGGCCGTCGAAATACCAATCGTCGGGGTGGACGTCGGTTTCGATGCGCAGGTAGCCGCGGCCGGCCGGGCCGCCCTTCGGGTCGAGCTGGGTCACCTGGCCCAGCAAGTTGAGCCGGCCGCTGGGGCCACGAGGCGTGCGGTTGTGGGTGGCGGCGAAGCGGTGGCTGTCACCGAAGCAAGCAGGCAGGTCACCGTCGAGGTAGTCGCGCATCTGCGCGGTGGTGAAGCTGCGGCGCTGCGTGGCCATGAGCAGGGGCTCGGCCCCCTCGGGCTGCGGCGTGTAGGCGGCCTCCTCGGGCGACCAGATCACGCCAGCGGAATGGGCCAGCTCCTCGCGCGTGAAGAAGCCCGCCTGGCCTTGGCGCACGGAGATGCGCAACTCGCCGTTGACATGGCAGTCGTAGTGGAAGAAGAACAGCCGCACGTCGCCCTGGCGCGCGTGGCCATCGACCTTGATCTCGTAAGACAGCGTTTCGCCCGGCTTGGGCAAATCACCGTGGAAGACCAGCTCGCAGCCCAGCAGGCGGTAGGCGCGTTCCCCGCGGTTGTGGTCGTCGATGCCCAACCAGGAGATGAGCAGCAAGTCGGCTTGGCCAGACTCGATGAACACCCCTGGCGACATGCGGCCGTGGTGCATGTACCAGGCGTCGGCGCGGACATCGGTTTCGGTCCAGATGGTGCCTCGGCCCATGCTGTGGTGCTCGCCTTCGATGCCCAGCACGCGGTCACACAGCAACAAGGGCGGCTGCGGCATGCGCACCTGCACGGCATAGCCGTCCTGGCCAGCGAAAGCCGGGCCCAGCACCTCGGAGATGCGACCGCCCGCGAGCACTTCGAGCTGGGCACGGTCGATGCGCGGGCCAGGCAGCGCACGCGGCGCCGTGGGCTGTGCCGCCAGGCCCGGTGCGACCGCTGGTGAGGTCACTGGTGAGGCCACAGGCTCAGCCACCGCCACGGCGGGGCGCTCCGGCCCAGCCGGCGCCATCGGCAGCTGGGGGGCCGCAACGGGCTGCGACACTGGGGGCGCTGCCCCCAACGCCATCTGGCGCCAGCGGTCTGCGGCGCCCATCAGGGCCGCCATCGCTTGCTGTTGCGCAGCCAGGTGCTGGCTGTGCGCTTCGGCCATGCGGGCATGGGCCGTCAGCAGCAGGTGCATGGCCGGTGGCAACGCTTCAGGCTGAGGGGCAACCGACACGACCGGGGCTTGAACCGGCGAAACGACAGGTGCGGCCACCGCAGGCTCCGACACCGCCTGCGGCACCGGAAGCACCTGGGCGGCCGGAGGGTTGACGTGGATCGCGGGGACGGCGGGGATGGCGGACGCGACGGCATCCACATGCCCGGGGCACCGCAAGGCCGGCGCGAGGGCCAGGGGCTCGGCGTCCGCCGGACCAGCGTGGATGGCGGGTGCGCGGTGCAACGCGCCCATCGCTCCGGCTGGCTCGGCAGCAGGCGCAGCAGGCCACACGGCTCGCCAAGGCGAGGGTGGCCGCAAGGCGAACCGCAAGCTGGGGCCTGCCGGCTTCAAATCGGCGTCAAGTGGCTCGGCGCCAGAAGCGCGCGACAGCGCCGCCAGGTCCACCGGCACTCCGGCACACCACAACTGCGCCGCGGCCCACCAGGCCTGGTGCAAGGACGACACCCCGGCACGGTCCAGTGCCACGGCCAGGTGTGGGCGTTCCCCCAGCGTCTCGCCGATGGCCGCACTCAAGGTGTTGCGCGGCCCATGCTCGATGAACACCCGCACGCCGTCTTGCCAGGCCCGCTCGACCACTCGGCTGAAATCGGCCGTGGTCAGGGCCTGGCCTGTGAGCGCGTCGGCCACAGCCTGGTCGCTCAAGGCATAGGGGCCTGCATGGTGACTGGCGTAAAAACGGATGCCTTCGGGCTGAACGGTGGGCCGCGTGTGCAGGCGGCGCCACTCGGGGCCAAAACGCCCGACGGCCGCGCAATGCACGGCCAGGTCATGGCCCAGCGGCACGGCAGGCGGGCGCCCCAAGGCCTGCAACAGGCGCTCGCAGGCGGCTGCGTCGCCACCGATCACAGCGTCCATGGGGCTGTTGACGATGGTGAGGTAGACGCGATCGATCGCCGCCACCGCCGAGCGGATCTCGGCCACCGGCGCACGCACCCGGTAAGACTGCCAGTCGAGGGCGGCTTCAGACGACAGACCCCAGTGCTCGCGCACGGCCTCGAAGCGGCCGCTGAGCTCCCGGTCGTACAGGCCACTGACGTCGATGTCGGCCAGCAAGCCATCGATGTCACGCCAGGCGCCCAAGGCGAACAAGGCGTTGGTCTCGCCTGAAGACAAGCCCAAGGCGGCCTGAGGCCGCAAGCCCAACACCTGCTGGGTGAAGGCCGCGTGCAACTGACACAAGGCGGAAGCGCCCGCCAGCTGCGCCATGGGGCCCACGTCGGGCTCGTCCGGGCCAACAGGGGCTGCGCCATGGGCCCAACCGGTGGCAGCGCGCAGGTTGCGCACGCGTTCGGCCACGCCTTGGGCCAACTGGGGCAAGCCGAGCAACAGGTCGCGGCCCATGCCGGCATAGGCTGAAGCCGCACCCGTGAACACAAAGGCCACCTCGCCCGGCACGGCTTGGGGCTGGAAGCACACGCCATCGAGCGCCCAAGGCTGCGTGGTGCGGCCAGCGCGCAGGCTCGCCAAAGCGGCTTCCCGCACGGCGGGCCAGCGCTCGGCCTCGCCCACCCAAGCCAGGCGACACGGGCCCTCGCCACCGGGCTCGTCGCGCTGCAAGCGGGCCAACAGGGTGGCCGCGTCGGGCGCGGCATAGGTGCGGCACGCCGGTGCGGCGGCCACCCGCCACGTGGGCTCGGACGCCGCTTGCAGCGTCCACGAGGCTTGCTCCCCGGCGTGGGCTTCGTTGACCACGCGCAAGCGCAAGGGCTGCCCGTCGCTCAACAGCGGCTGCACAGGCTGCCCAGCCGCGCCGGGTTGCACACGGGCACGCAAGGCTTGCACGCCCAAAGCCAGGTTCAACAAGCCTTGCGCAGCGTGGGCGTGGCCCAGCCTTTGGGCGATCAGGGCGGGCCCTGTGACATCGGTGGGCACGGCGTCGACCGCCACGCCCTCGCCTTCAGGCCACAGCCAGGCAAAAGGCTGATCGCCGTCTCGCTGAGCCTGCTCGGCGGTCTTGATGACGAGGGCCACGGCGGCGTCGGCGGGCGCGGCGGCCGACAGCGCCGGCCACGCCAGCATGGCGGCCTGACTGGCCGGTTCACGGCACAAGTCCACCGCCGCCACCAGCGCCGTTTGGGCTTCCCCATGGCGCAAGGCCCGGCAGGCCAAGGCCAGCGCTGCGTCGCCCGACAACTCTTCGCGCGACACCGAGAAGCCCGGCTGGCGCAGGTCATGGTGGCTGCTCAAACGGTTGGCCACCACATTGGGCATGGTGCCGATCACGGTGGCCGCGTCCAGGGGCGCGGCCAATGCCTCTTGCATGCGCGCCTGCTCGGCGGGCCCCATGGCCACCTGGCTGTGCGCCATCAATTGGGCCCAACGGGCCCGGGCGCCATGGCGGCTGACCTCGGTGTCGGTCTGCATGCCAACGTACACGCCTGTGGTCGCCCCATCGAGCGGCGCCACGTGGGCGCACGCCTGGCGAGCGGCCTCCATCGCCAGCAACTGCTGGCCCAGCGCCTTCTTCAGGTCGGCAGGCGGGAAGCTCAGGCCGCGCGCGGGCCATTGCACGGCCTCGTCCAGCGGGGCGTTGACCGTGGGGCCAAGCCCCCACATGCGCCGCGCCCAAGACGGGGCATCGGCATCCTGGTGGGTGCGCACCCCCAGGCCCACGATGGCCAGAGCTTGTGGCGCAGCGACCGGCCGGGCCGTGGCCACCGGCTGGGCCGCTGGCGCGTGTTGCTGCACGATCAGGTGGGCGTTGTTGCCGCCAAAGCCGAAGCTGCTGACGGCGGCCGTGCGCTGGCCGGCTTGGGCGGGCCAATCGCGTGGGGCAGCGAGCACGTCAAAGCCGCTGCGCACCACCGCGTCGCTCAAAGGCGTGGCACCCGGCGTGGCCGGCAAGCGGCCATGGCGCATGGCGGCCAAGGTCTTCACCAGCCCGGCGAGGCCGGAAGCCGTGATCAAGTGCCCGAGGTTGGCTTTGAGCGACCCCAAGGCCAGCGCGCGGGCGCCGTACACGGCGGACAAGCTGGCGATCTCGGTGGCGTCGCCCAGCTGTGTGCCGGTGGCGTGGCATTCGACGTATTGCACCGCTTCAGCCGGCAAGCCCGCTTGCCGCAGGGCCGAACGCATGGCACGGACCTGGCCTTCTTGCGAGGGCGACAGGAAGCCGCCGCTGCGGCCGTCGTTGCTCAAGCCCACGCCACGGATCACGCCCAGGATGGTGTCGCCCTGAGCCTGGGCATCGGACAGGCGTTTGAGGGCCACGAACACCGCCCCTTCGGCGGGCAGCAAGCCATCGGCCCCTTGCTGGAAGGGCCGACTGCGGCCGCTGGGGCTCAAGGCCTGGAGCGCATGGAAGCCCGCGTGCAAAAAAAGCTGATCGGCCGCGTTGACGGCCCCGGCCAGCATCACGTCCACGCTGCGGTCATGCAAGCGGTCGCAGGCCAACTTGAGGGCATACAGACCCGAGGCACACGCCGCGTCCAGCGCCATCGAGCCCCCTTGCAGGCCCAGGGCACGGGCCACCACCATGGCGGGCAGCCCCGACATCCAGCGGTTCAGGGGGTGGGCAGACTCGCCTGCGGGCAAGCTGGCGCCCACCAGCTCTCGCACCCAGGTTTGTTCCACCCATCGGCTGTGCAGCGCCGTGGGGTAAGAGAGGTTGCCCAACACCACGCCGCCACGCTGGGGCTGCGCCACAGGCGCCACGCCGGCCATGGCCTGCTGAGCCGCACACAAACTCCATTGGAAGACCGCGTCAAGCTGCGGCAAGGCGTCGGGGCACCAAGCCAGTCGGGAGGGGTCCGGCCGGCCTTGCTGGGGCTCGACGTAGCCGCCCCGCGTGGTCCACGGCACCTCGGCGGGGTCGGCGCCCGTGCCCCACAAACCCGGGGCCGCCATGGCGGTGGCGTCGAGCCCGTCGTGCACCAGGGCCCACAGGGCTTCAGGCGAATCGCACCCGGGCAAGACACAGCCTTGCCCCACGATGGCAATGGGTTCGAAGGGCGCCACCCCTGGGCTTTCGGCAGCGCTGGGGTCAAGCGGCATGGGCCACCTGCCCTGCGGTCTCACTGGGGGCGCCATCGGGCAAGCAATGCAGGGTCACGCCCCACATGGCCGCCAGCGGCTCGCCTTCGAGCGTGGTCCACACCACGTCCCAGGTCGATTGCAGCGACGTGAGGGTGCGGCACTGGCCCGAGCACAAAGCCGCCGTGGCGGTGTCCAAGGCCGGAGACAGCCAGACGTCATCCACGCCCGTGGGCAGGGCCGCCTGGCCCAGGCGATCGTGGCCCCACCGCACCAGCAGTTGCAGGCCGCCGTCCAGCAAGGCCACGGGGCCAGGCGTCGACCCGGCTTGCGCTGGCGGCAGGCGCAGGCGCGCGCTGCAGGCGCGGTCACCCATGCCCAGCAGCGCTTCGATGACCTGGAGATGCGGCCCATGGAACAAGCGCCCGTCGTAAGCCTGGGCCGTGGCCTCGGGCCAGGGCGCCAGGCCTTGGGGCGCAGCGGGCCAGGCCGGGGCTTCGTGGCCGGGGGCGATGTCAAGGCTGTACTGCAAACGCTGTTCGGGCCCGGCGATGCGCACGTGCCAGCCCGAGCCTTGGGGTTGGCGATACCAGTCCAGGCGGCTGAGTTGCGCCCCGATGCCGAACTGGGGCAAGGGGATGCCGCCGTGCACCTTGACTTGTCGGGCGCGGCTGATGCGCCCCCCGGGGCCCGGGCGGTCCAAGGCGCGCATGCTGCTGTAGAGCGCCGACACCAGGGGCACGACGGGCGTGCCACGCGGGGCGTGGTCGGCCAGCCAGGGTTGGGTGGCGGCGTCGTGGTGCAACAGCGCCACGCCTTGGGGCTCAGGTTGAGCGGGGCGCGGGTCGGGCAAGGCCGCTCCGCACACGATCTCCACCGCTGCGCCCTGCTCGCCCAGGAAGGCCTGTGCGAAACAAGCGGCGCCAGCGTCGAGGTCGATGAGGGCCACGCCCCGCGCGGCGAAGTGCTGGGCCAGACCGGCGTCGACCATGCCACCTGCCCACGGGCCCCAGCCCATGGCCTTGACCAGGCAAGCCGGGCCACGGCGGGCCGCTTCGGCGCGACACACGCGGTTGAGGACCTCGTTGGCCATGGCGTAGTCCGCCTGGCCCACGTTGCCCAGCCGCGCCGCCACCGACGAGAAGCACACGATGTGGCTCAAGGCATCCGTCGCGGTGGCAGCCAGCAAGTGCCGCAAACCATCGACCTTGGTGCGCATCACCTGGCGCACCTGTTCCGCCGTCTTGTGCTGCAAGGCACGGTCAGCCAGCACACCGGCTGCGTGCACCAGGCCACGGATGGGGCCCAGCTGTTGGCGCACCTGCGCCACCACCGCTTGCACCTGGGCTGCGTCGCCCACATCGGCGGCCACGTACATCACCTGAGCACCGGTGTCGCGCAAGGCCTGCAGTTGGGTGTGCAGCTCGCGCTGGGCGAGCACCTGGCGCGCCTCTGCCGCCAAGGCGGTGGGCGCCACCTGACGACCCGCCGCCTGGTGGCGTTGAAGCAAGGCGCGCTTGATGTCGGCGTCGGTGTGGGCATGGACCAAGTCGGCCGGCTCCGTGGCCAGCACGGTGCGACCGATCAAGGCCACGCGCATGGGCTGCCGAGCGAGCAAGGCGGCCAGACAGACCGGCGTCACGCCGCGCGCACCGCCACTGACCAACAGCACCCCAGCCGGGTCCCAGGGGGCCGCCACCGGGGCGTGCCGGTCGTCGACCAAGGTCGGGGTGACACGTGGGCCGTTGGCCGGCAGCCCGACCTCCAGGTCGGCGCCGCCGGTGAGCAACTCGCGGCACAAGGCTTGGGCCAGCGCGGTCGCATCGCGGCCGGAGGTGGCGAGGTCGATGGCCCGCACACAAGCATGGGGCCACTCGAGCGCCGCCGTCTTGGCGAGCGCCCCGATGCCGGCCGACCAAGCCCGTTCACCCGCTTGACCACTCAGGCCGAAGTCGCCGCCAGTGTCTTGAACGGTGACCAGCAGGCGGGGGGGCGCGCTCGGGACTTCGGGCGGGGTCGCCATGTGGGCGGCCACACGCCGCACCTCGTCGAACACGGCTTCGTTGAGCGCCGACTGGGCGTCGGCCTGGAGCGACTCAGCGCCGCCTGTGGTGCCCAAGCCCGTGAGCAGCACCACCGCATCGGCATCGGCCGGGGCGTGTGCCACCACGGACACCGCGTAGCCAGCGCCGTTCAAGCGGTGCGCCACCGCCTGGGCCAGCGCCAGCGGCCCGCCAACGATGTGCAAGACCCGATCCGGCAGCAAGCCCGGCGTGACGTGGCCGGGTGCAGGAGCGGGCTGCAACACCACTTCCGCTCGGCGCAAGGCCGCCACGGCATGCGGGGCCTGGCCCAAGTTGGGCGCCTGGCCGGGAGCCCCCGACACATCGGCGCTCACCGACGACGGAGCCGACTGCCCCTGAGCGAAAGCCACGATCTCACCCAGCGTGGACAGCGCCGCGAGCCGGCCGGTGTCCACTTGCGCCAGTTCAGGCAATTGCTCTTGCAGCGCCGACAGGATCTCGACGCGCTTGATCGAATCGATGCCCAGGCCGGCTTCCAGCTCCATCTCGGGCGACAACATTTCCACCGGGTAGCCCGTTTTGTCGGCCACCACTTGCATGAGCAAGGCCAGCACGTCCACTGGCTTGGCGGCCGCCGTTGGCACCGAAGCCAACGGTGTGGCCATGGGCTGCGCCGTCGCAGCATTCGGCTGGGCACCTTCGGCTTGGGCAAACGCAATGATTTCGCCCAAGGTGGCCAAGGCCGCCAGGCGACCGGTGTCGACCTGCGCCAGTTCAGGCAACTGTTCTTGCAGCGCCGACAGGATCTCGACGCGCTTGATCGAGTCGATGCCCAGGCCGGCTTCCAGCTCCATCTCGGGCGACAACATCTCCACCGGGTAGCCCGTCTTGTCGGCCACCACTTGCATGAGGAGCGCTTGCACATCGACCGCGGCGGCAGGCGATGTGGCGGCAACCGGTGCGACTGAGGATGGTGTGGCAGGTGCGCTTGAGTTCGAGACGCCCGCCACAGCCCCGGTGCTGCGCGCGAAATCGATGATCTCGCCCAAGGTGGCCAAGGCCGCCAGGCGGCCGGTGTCCACCTGCGCCAACTGCGGCAGTTTGTCCTGCAGGGCCGACAAGATCTCGACGCGCTTGATCGAATCGATGCCCAGGCCGGCTTCCAACTCCATTTCGGGCGACAACATCTCCACCGGGTAGCCCGTCTTGTCGGCCACCACCTGCATCAGCAAGGCGTGCGCGTCGGGGCCAGCGGGCACCACGGGTGCGGATGCAGGGGCCACGGGCGCCACAAGCGCAACCGGCGCCGCGGCCAGTGTTGGCACGGGCGCTGCAGCGGCCACCGACACCACAGGCTGCAAAGGCTGCAATGGCTGCACAGGCACCACCGCGGCGGGCGCCGCCACAGCCGATGCCACTGGGGGCTGGGCCACGCCCGGCGCCATGCCAGCCGCACCACCCAGGGCGCCCAGCGCGCCCAATTGCTGGAACGCCGTTTCGGATGCGCGCAAGAAGGCGTGGTGAGAGTCACTCAGCGCACGCGTGAACGCCGCATGGGCATCGAACACCTGACGCTGCATGGCCTCGAAAGCAGACCAGGCCTGGGGCGAAGCGCCCGTCGATGCGGGCACGGCGCTCACGGCAGGCTGTGCCACCACTTGGGCCACCGGGATGACAGGGGGCATCGCAGCCAGCGGAGCCGCCCCATGAGCGACAGGCGTCACAGGCGTCACAGGCGCAACAGGCGCGGCAGGGGTGGGGGTCTCGGCCACGGAAGCAACAGGGGTGCGCACGGGGATCTCCGGATTGGGCGCTGGCCGGGCAGCCGCGCCGCCAGGAGGGGGATATGGGCGACCATGGTTGGTGCCACTGAGCATCACGGTCGCGGCCGAGCGCTTCGGGGGCGCCACAGCAGGCTGCCAGGGGGCGTGCCCCGACCACAAGGCCTCGAAGTTCAAGGTCAGGCCTTGCGCCGTCAAGACCGCCAGGGCATGCAGCGCCGCCACGCAGCCATCGCCACGCTTGCTGTCCAGCGCCACCGCCACATGAGGGCGACCTGCCAGCACATCGCCCGTCATGCTGGTGAGCACGCTGCCCGGCCCCACCTCGATGAACAGGCGGATGCCGTCGTCGTGCATGCGCTGCACCATCTGCATGAACTGCACCGGTCGGGCCAACTGGGTGGCCAGCGTGTGCGCCATGGCTGCGGGCTCGTGGGCATACGGCTGGGCCAGGGTGTTGCCGTACACCGGCACACGCGGCACCTGCCACGCGACCTGGCGCAGCGCTGCTTCGAAGGGCTGAGCGCTGGGTGCCACCAACTCGGTGTGGAAGGCGGTGGCCACAGACAAGCGCGTGAAGGCCACGCCAGCGGCACGGGCCAACTGCTCAAAACGCTCGATGGCTTCGGTCGGGCCCGCCACCACCCGCTGCTTCGGGCTGTTGTGGTTGGCCACCACAACCTCAGGCACTTGCACGAGCAAGGGCGCCAACTGGTCTTGTGGGGCCATCACCGCCACCATGGCCCCAGGCACGCGGGCCGCGTCGCGCATCAACTCACCGCGCAAGCGCGACAAGCCCAACAGCTGCGCGGCGGTGGGCAAGGCCCCCGCCGCATGCAAGGCCACCAACTCGCCATAGCTGTGGCCGGCCGTGGCCTGGGGCTGTACGCCCAGGGCCTGCAGCCAACGCAACAGGCCCAGGCTGCACGCGCCGATCGCGGGCTGCGCCCACTCGGTCTGCGTCAAGCGCCGGGCCTGAGCCTGACGATCCGGGTCGTTGAACACGGGCGTCGGGTACACCACCTCGTCGAGTCGCCATTCGGCGTCGAACGGCAAGGCAGCGGCCTCGTCCCACACGCCACGCACCGCGTCGAAGGCCATGGCCATGTGCCGGCCCATGTTGACCTGCTGGCTGCCCTGCCCCGGGAACAGGAAGGCCACCTGTGGCACCTCACGCCCCACGCCAAACTGCACCCCACTCGGCAAGGAGAAGGGCACTTCGCCTTGCGTGCGCAGCTGTTGAATCGCTTGCGCCAGGCTGGCTTGCGCGGCTTCGGCGTCGGCCGCCACCAGGGCCAGCCTGCACACCGATGTGGCCGCAAAGCCCTGTTGGCTGGCGCGTGCGGCCGAGGCCAGGCCTTCAGCCGCCACTTGTGCCGACAGGCGCTCGGCGGCTGCGATGGTGGCCTGGGCGCTGTCTGCGCCCACCACCAACAGTTGCGCCGGCAACGCCGACAAGCGCCAGGCCTGTGGCCCAGGCCCGGCGTACTCCTCCAGGGTCACGTGGAAGTTGCTGCCGCCAAAGCCAAAGGAGCTCACCGAAGCCCTCCGAGGCCGACCGGGCGCCTGCACCCAGGGCCGTGCCTCGGTGTTGAGGTAAAACGGGCTGTTGCCGATGTCGAGCTTGCTGTTCGGCTGGTCGACCTTGATGGTGGGCGGCAGCACCTTGTGGTGCAAGGCCATCACCACCTTGAACAACGAGGCCGCACCGGCCGCAGCCTTGGTGTGCCCGATTTGAGACTTCACCGAACCCAGCGCCACCCAAGGCTTCTTGGGCGCATCGGGCACCGTGAACGCTTCGCGCAAGCCTTCGAACTCGGCCACGTCACCCGCTTTCGTGGCCGTGCCATGGGCCTCGACCAGGCCCACATCGGCCGGGCTGTAGCCCGCGCGCTCGTAAGCCCGACGCAAGGCCTGCGACTGGCCTCGCGCCACCGGGGCGTAGATGCTCTTGGCCCGCCCGTCGGAAGACGATCCGATGCCGCGCAAGACCGCGTAGATCCGGTCGCCATCGCGCTCGGCGTCTTCCAGCCTGCGCAGCGCCAACATGCCCAGGCCTTCGCCCAGCATGGTGCCGTCTGCCGCTTCCGCGAACGGCCGGCAATCGCCCGTGAGCGACATGGCTGGCGTGCGCGTGAAGCACATGTACATGAAGATGTTGTTGAGCGTGTCCACCCCGCCCGTGATGACGAGGTCGGAGTGGCCGGTTTGCAGCTCCTGCACGGCCATGGCCACCGCGCCCAGGCTGCTGGCGCAAGCCGCGTCAACCACACAGTTGGTACCGCCCAGGTTGAGCCGGTTGGCGATGCGCCCCGCCACCACGTTGCCCAGCAAACCGGGGAAGGTGCTTTCGTCCCATTCGGGGTAAGTGGCTTCGATGCGCTGGCAGATGTCCTGCACCTGGCTTTCAGGCAAGCCGGCTTCGCGCAGGGCCTTCACCCAGTTCGGACGCTGGATGCGCCCGGCCATGTCGCCCAGCAACTCGGTGGCCGAAGCCACGCCCAGGATCACGCTGATGGCCTGGCGATCGACCCGACCGAACTGCACGCTGGCCGCGTCGTCGAGCACCTGTTGCGCCACGATGAGCGCCAGCAACTGGGCCGTGTCGGTGGTGCTCAACTGGCGCGGCGGCAAGCCGTGCTCCAGCGGGTCGAAGGGCACCGGCGGCAGGAAGGCGCCGCGCCGCGCATAGGTCTTGTTGGGCGTGCCTGGCTTGGGGTCGAAGTAATCTTCGATCAGCCAATTGGCGGGCGGCACATCGCCCATGAAATCTCGGCCTGCGAGGATGTTGTTCCAAAAGCTGCCGCTGCCCACCGAGCCCGGAAACAGGGCGCTGGCCCCCACCACGGCAATGGGCACATCGCGGTCGATCTTGTGGGTCATGGTGACCACCTCTTCCAATTCGGGAATCAATCTGCCTGCACCCGCAATGGCACGGGGCGATGGTCAAAGGCGCTGGCCTGAACGGCCACGCCCATGCTGCGCAACTGCTGGGCACGCGTGACGACGGCGGCACCCTCCAGCAAGTTGAGCGCGATCTGCTGAACGTGTCGGGCCGCAGGCTGTGCCAAAAAGCTGCCCGCCACCCAGCGGTTGAAGGCGCCCATGGCCGGGCCGCACCAGATCTGGTAATCGGTGCGCCGAGCGGGCTCCCCCACCAAGGGCCAGCGGCTGGCCTGGCCCAGGTACCAGCGAAACACCAGCGCCATGCGGTGCTTGGCATCGGCCTGGGCACGCGCCAGTTGCGCCGGGTCACGTTGCGCGAAGAAGCGTTCGCATTCGGCCCACACCGCGTCCAGCGTCATGCCAAACGTGGTCTTCTCCAGGCGCTGTCGGGTGGCCGAGGGCAGCTCTTCCAAAGACGCATGGCGGCGATACAGCTCGTACAGCTCGTTGCCGCGCACCGCCATCATGGTGCCGCGCGACAGCACTTGCACCTTCACGCCCTGTTCGAACATGTCGGCGGAAGCGGTCATGGCCACGTCCGCCGGGCCGGCTTCGGCCAACATGGCGCGGGCGGCATCGCTCACGCCCGATTCGACCGCAGCCTGGTGCGCCGAGCCCACCACCACAAAGGCGGCACCCAAGGCAAACGCCGCCGCCACGGCCTGCGGTGTGCCCAGGCCACCGGCCGCCCCCACGTGCAGCGGACGGCGAAAGCCGTGCTGGGCCACCAACTGGTCACGCAAGCGGGCAATCACGGGGAACAGCGCGCCCAATGGTCGGTTGTCGGTGTGGCCACCGGAGTCGGACTCCACGATCACCTGCTCGGCCACCGGCACTTCTGCGGCCAGCGCCGCTTCCTGCGCCGTGAGGTGGCCAGCCGCTTGCAAGGCCGCGAGCATGGCCTGGGGCGCGGGAGACATGAAGGGCCGCGCCACTTCTTCGCGAGACACTTTGGCGAACACCTGGTGGCGACGCATCACGCTGCCATCGGCCGCACGCGTGAGGCCGCTGCAGGCGTATCGCACCAAAGCGGGCGTGAGCTGCATGAAGGCCGATGCTTCGACCGTGCGCACGCCCCGGCGCATCAGCAAGTCCACCAGCGCGTCTTCCGCCCCCGATTCGTTGGGCGTGTGGATGAGGTTGCAGCCCCAGGGCAAGCCCCGCGCGTCCAGCGCCACCGAAAGCCTGATGAGCCCGGCTTCGACCTCGGCCAGCGACAGGCCGGCCGAACCGAACATGCCCATGGCGCCCATCTCGGCCAAAGCGATGGCCAGGTCCACGGACGCGATGCCACGCGCCATCGACCCCCCGATGTAAGGGAAGCGCAAGCCGTGTTGCGCACAAAAGCGACGGTCACCCAACCATTCTGGAAACACCGGCCCCAAGCAAGCCACCAGCGGCCACGCGGCATCGCCCGTGCCTTGGGCGGCCCATTCGCCTGCCCATGCCACGCCCACGGCTTGGGCTTGCGGGTCACGCACCAGGGCCACAGGGCGTCGCAAGGTCGCGCGAACCATGGCTGCGTCCAGCGCGTCAAAGCGCACGGCGTCAGCAGGCGCTTGCCACTTGCCCAGCGGCGCGCCCGCAAAGGCAAACGGATCAGCAGTTCGTGGTGAAGACATGGCGAGTGCAGGTTGAACCGAAGGTCAACCCGTCGAGCAGTTGCACACGCACACCGGCCGAGGTACGGTCTTGCCGCATCTTGTGCTCCCTTGGTTGTGTCAAACGACTATATCGGCTTTTGCTTGAGCGACTGGCGTACCCGACCACACGCTTGAGGGCCCCCCACAATCGGGGCCAACCGGCCAGCAGTGGCACTTGGCCTACGCCATCAAACAGGAAGGATCCCCCCATGTTGACCATGATCAAGCGGGCTGCCTGCGTCGTGTCGATCGCCTGGCTGGCGGCGTGTGCTTCGTCGCCCCCCATGCCCTTGCTGACCACCGGTCAACAACAAGCCGGTGTGGACCACCTGGAGGCCTACATCCGCCACGAGATGGACGCTGCCCACGTGCCCGGCCTGAGCATCGCCGTCGTGAGCGACCAGCAAGTGCTGTGGGCGCAGGGCTGGGGATGGGCGGACCAGGCCAAGCGCGTGCCTGCCGACGCCCACACCGTGTACCGCGCGGGCTCCTTGTCCAAGCTGTTCACCACAGCGGCGGCCTTGCAACTGGCCGAGCAAGGCCGGCTGCCCATCGACCAGCCCCTGCAAGCCTGGTGGCCCCACTTCACCCCACAGGCCCCGGACGGCACCGCCTGGCCCATCACGCCGCGCATGCTCATGACCCACCACAGTGGCCTGCCGCGCGACGTGCTCCAGGGCTTCATGGGCCCACAACCTGAGCCCTTTGAGCGGCTGCTCGGTGTGCTGCCCTCACTGGGTGCAGACGACCGCCCCAACCGGGCCTTCGCCTATTCCAACGTGGGGATGAGCGTGTTGGGCACTTTGGTGGCCCAGACGGCGGGCCAGCCCTTTGAGCACTGGATGCAGGCCGCCTTGCTCCAGCCATTGGGCATGAACGACTCGACCTTCGAAGCCACACACGGCCCACGACTGGCGCAAGGCCATGTGCAAGGCCAAGCCGCCATCGAACCCGGCTTGCGCGACGTGCCGGCAGGCGGCCTGAGCACCAGCGTCCACGACCTGGCGCGCTTCCTGCGCATGCTGCTGGCCCAAGGTCAACTCGATGGCCGCACCGTGTTGGCGCCGGCACAGGTGCAAGCCATGTTCACCGTGCAGAACGCCGACGTGGCCTTGGACGCCGGCTTTCGCGTGGGCTTGGGCTGGATGCTCGACTCGCTGAGCCTGGGGCCGCCCAGGGGGGTGGGTGTGGTGGCCCACCATGCTGGCGCCACGCCCTTGTTCAGTGCCCAGACCTACCTCTTGCCGCAGCAGAAGCTGGCGGTGGTGGTGATGGCCAACGACCAGCAAGCACGCCAGCTGGTGGACAAGGTGGCCCTGCGTGCGCTGGCCGTCTTCCTGCAAACCCAAGCCGACCACCACTCGCCCCCCATCGCGCCGTCCCCCTGGGCCGACGACGAGCGCGCGCAAACCACCAACCGCGCCGACCACGACGCCCGGCGCTGGGCCGGCGATTACGTCACCCTCGTGGGCCCGGTTCGCCTGGACCAGCGCGCTGCAGAAGACCCGGTGGCCCAAGCCATGGGCCTGCGCATGCCGTTGCGCCTCCACCCCGATGGCGGCCGCTCGTTGACGCTCAAGGTGGCCGGCCTGTGGGACCTGCCGCTGAGCGAGCTCGGGCAGATCGAATTCAAACGAACGGACATCGATGGCGTCGCGGCCCTTGTGGGCCAACTGGGCGACAGCCGCATGCTGCTGGGCAGCCGGGTGCCCCCCGCGCCCATCCCTGACGACTGGCGGTCACGCGTGGGCCGCTACGAAGTGCAAGCCCAAGCCGGCGAGACACCGGCCGTGCGCGATCTGGCCCTTGTTCTGGAAGGCGGCTGGCTGAGGTTGCGCTTCACCGACGCCAGCAACAACGCCCCTCAAGAGCGCCTGGTGCGCCCCATCAACGACCACGAAGCCCTGATGTTGACCCTGCTGCCCGACGCCGGCCCACGCTTGCGTTGGGCGCAAACCACTGCGGGCGACGAACTGAGGTTCAGTGGGCTGGCGGCGATCCGGCGCGATGGCCACTGAGCCGCCGCGTCAGCGCAAAGCCTGACAGGCAAGAAAAAAGGCCGCGTCGTCAAACGCGGCCTTTTTTCATGAAACCTGGTCGGGGTGAGAGGATTCGAACCTCCGGCCTCTACGTCCCGAACGACTAACTGTTGCTCGTCTTTACGGGGCTTTTGGGCATATTTGCCAATTGTTGGGACAGTTTTGGGACAGGAGCAACAATGGCTACGATCACTCGCAGGGGTGACGCCCAGTGGCAGGCCAAGGTGCGTCGCACGGGCTTCCCCGTGCAGTCGAAGACCTTCATCTACCGAGAAGACGCCGAGAAGTGGGCCCGCGCCATCGAGCGCGAGATGGACACCGTCGGCTTCGTCGATCGCAAGACGGCAGACAGCCACACTTTGGCGCAGATTCTGAAGAAGTACCAGGAGGAGATCACGCCCTCCAAGAAGTCCGCCGAGATCGAGACCGTCAAGATCAACGTCCTGCTCAAGGACGCGGCGCTGACGCAACTGAAGATGACCGCCCTCACCTCCCAGGCCATTGCGGCCTGGCGTGACCGCCGGCTGCGCACCGTCTCGGGCGCAACGGTGAACCGAGAGATGGACGTGCTCTCGACGGTGATCAACCACGCCCGGCGGGAGTGGCGCATCCACATCGAGAACCCGATCGCCATCGTCAAGCGCCCCAGCCGCTCGAAAGGGCGCGACAGGCGTTTCAGCGACACGGAGCTGCACTACCTGCTGGAGGCGCTGGCGGAAACGCCGCGCAGGGAGGACGGCACCTTCGACAAGGGCGCCCGCAACCCATGGCTGGCCCCGTTGCTGCGCCTGGCGCTGGAGACGGCCATGCGGCGCGGCGAGCTGCTGAAGCTGACCTGGGACGATGTCGACTGGGATCGCCAGACGGCGCACCTGCCCGACACCAAGAACGGCGACGCCCGCGACGTGCCGCTGTCGACGAGGGCCGTGGCGATCATGAAGGCGTTGCCCAGCGTGAAGCGCGACAAGGCGGGCAACCCGGTCAAGCCCACGTGCGGGCCCGTCTTTGCGACCAGCCATGCGGCCTTGCGCAAGGGCTTTGGCAGGGCGATCGAGCGGGCGCAGGCCGCCTACAAGGAGGCCTGCCGCGCCAAGCGCCAGCCCAGCGACACCAGCTTCCTGGTGGACGTGCACTTCCACGACACCCGGCATGAGGCGACGTCCAGGCTGGCGGAGAAGCTGCCCAACATCCTTGAGCTGTCGGCCGTCACCGGCCACAAGGATGTGCGGATGCTCAAGCGCTACTACCACCCCAAGGCGGAGGACATCGCCAAGAAGCTGGGCTGATGGAGCTGGTCAGGCGCCTCGCACCTTGGATGAAGGCTTTCGGCCCTGCTGGCGCACCAACTCCGCAGCGTCAAGGTCGGACTCCAGGGTGGCGATGAACTCACTGAAGCCCAGGCCCAGCCCCTTGACCCACAAGCGCAACTCCAGCACGTCTAGGCGACGCACGCCACGCTCCACCTTGCTGATGTCGCTCTGGCTCATGCCGATGCGCTCGGCGAGTTCCAACTGCGTCAGCAGCTTGTCGCTGCGCACACGCCGGAGCAGGGCAAGCAAGACCTGTTGCTGGGTTGAATGAAGCGACTTTTCCATGAGCCATCCGCGAATGGCTCAAGAATTCATTCGAAGATAGACTATGCGAAATTCGACTATTAAGAGTCTCAACAACGACGACCAGGGAGGTGCTGGCGTCCAGCGCGCGGCACTTCTGGTGCCTCAGGCGCGTGCCACTGGAACGCGCAGACCTGTACCGACCAGGAACCAGACCATGAACATCTTGCGTTTGAACCGCTCTGCCCTGCGTGCCACCTTGCGAAGCGTGGCGCTGATCTCGACGTTGATCTCCTCGCTGCCAACAACTGCCCGTGCTGCCGACGAGCCAGCACCTGTTGCAGCAGCCCCCGCAGCCAGCGCTTTGCCTTCTGCGATGGGCACCGGAGACCCCACCACCGACAAGAACGTGATCTGGGGCGTGTGGCACCGTAAGGCCGACTTCGATTTCAAGGTCACCCCGTCCGACATCGGCCCAGGTGGCCTGTGGATCGTCACCAAGTCACCGCGACTCAGCCGCCTGCTCATGCAGGACATGGCCGCCCGCGGCTACAAGCTGGCGAGCAACCAAGGCGAGGCCACCACGATCATGTCCATCGAGCCGCTGATGACGCTGGAAAAGAAGGGGCGCCAGATGAACCTGAACCTGCCCACCCTGTTCGAGCAACAAGCCAAAGGCGCCCCCGATATGGCCGGGGCCACCGTCACGCAAGGCATCGATGGCGGATCACTGGGCGGCAGCTACACGATGCAAGGCGGCCGCACTACCGGCACCTTGGGAGGCCTGCTGTTACTGGACACCCTCGCGGACTTCAGTGGCGTGGCGGGCAAGTTCAACGAACTGTTCACTGGCGACGCACGCGGCTATTGCATCGCCAAGCTGTGGGGTGGCTGCAAATCTTGGGATCTGGTCACCCACTACACCCGCACGATGCTGGCCGTGAAGTTCCCGGACGGCACCGTGAAAAAGGGCGCCGTCCAGTCAGACTCGTTGATTGCAGACATCAACATCGGCCTGGCTTTCCAGATGGGGTGGTCCGATGTAAACAAGGCGCTGCGCGGGCAGCCTTACGGCAAATGCGGCGGCGACATCCGCGACGATTGCGTGCCGCAGTGACGATGGCGTAAGCCTTCACTCACGGCCTGACTCCAGGTCTTCGTCGGTGTCCTGCGGTGGCCACGGCCCTGCGCGTCGAGCGGCAATGCGCGCAGCCAGCTTGTCGCGGAGGGCTTCCAGATCTTCCGGCCGAAGGCTGGCGTCGATGTCGCCAATCACACCACACGGCGTCACCACGCGGATCATCCCTTCGGGGACCGGGAACAGGGCGTTGTCTACGGTTTGAGTCATGTGAGCCTCTCGGCGCCAAACAAACAGGCGTCAGGTCGATTCGCATGCACTCTAGCCCGGAATGCACCACCGTGCCCGACTTTCACGACCTGCGGCTTTCGCATGCCACGTCGTTACCTCATCGCCATCTGCACTTGCCCGGAAGTCCAATGGACTTCCGGGTGAGGCGGTAGGAGCCGGCCCGGTAGGGCTCAGATCGGCTCAAGCCGATCTGACTCCGTAGCCCGCCGAATGCATGGTGATGCGATTCATTTCCCCCCGAGCCATCCAACTGAGTTTCATCTGTGCGACCAAGATCGCCTCTGTCGCGACCGATGCTGACATCGTCCTAAGAATCACGGAATTTAAACCGGCACCAAGATGTACACAGGCATGTAGGAACTACCGCCTCCCAAAAAGCCAACGCCTGGCACTACTCGGCGAGCACGCCGAACATCCCGAATCGCATGCATTGCATCGCGCCAACTAAGGGCCGTCGCCTGTGCAACTGCATCGCCCACTTCATCAATTCGCCATTGCGGCAGTTGGGGACCATCAAGAGGCTCCGGGCCAAAGTCCGGTCTCAATGGGTTGACTTTGAACAGAACATCTCTATGAGGCATCCCCGCGAGAGGGAACCAGTAGGTTTGAAACGTGCAACCCAAGTCAAAGAGGTCGCATACCAGAGGGAAGGCAGCGACACAAGAGAAGCCGTACACGAGAGCCCGATCCGAAAACTCAAATAGTTCTTGGTTTATTTTCCCCAGCATATGCTCGCCGTCGAGAGCCTTGGGGCGCCGAGCGAATACCACCAGCACCCGAAAACGCCGACTCGCATGTAAATCCTGGGAAACGCAGTTTCCCTCACGAGTAGCCCAGAAGTACATCGGTACGGCAGCGCCAAACCTCTGCCTCAGATACGACAAGAGCGGCGGAAGGATGGAGTACTCCGCTGTCCGCTCGGAAAAGAAGCTCGACATAGATGTAGATCGGGAAAATTCGCATAGATGCTACGCTGGAGCAATACCGTACCAGCAATCGATCAAGTGTGCGTCATGGCGACCACAGCGTGCTTCAACAAGGCAGCATCTACACCTGATTCTGTTACATTCAATCATATAAACATCGCTATTCGGCATGCCCGATACGAAATTCAAGAGAACCAGGGAGGCTTGCCATGCCAAGTGATTCTCAACAGCTTCGCGACGATCTGGTGGCATGTCTGCCAAGCCTTGTGATCGACCGGCCGCTCGCTGAGTCGGGGCAGCGCGTTGTGTACTTGGCTCACTTCGTTGACGCCAATATTCCGCCAGACATCTTGCCTCCGCATGAGGAAGATCCGGACGAAAGGCCGTTCCTTCATGGCTGGGAAGCGTGGGGCGCGATCGTTGTGAAAGTGGTCTCTGGGGCAGACAACACAGCCCTAGCTAGGCTTCAGGCAGAGACAACCATCCTCAAGGAAGTCAGACCCACCAGCTTTCCAAAGCTGCTGTTCTGCAATCTGTTCACCGAAAACCCAGTCACAGATGAGCGCCTCGCCGAACGGCTGTACGTCTCAGTCGAGGAATTTGTTGACTCGACCCCGCTTTGCGACATAGTCGACAAGTACAAGGGCGATGAGAAGGCCATCGCGACGCTCGCGCTGAGTGTGTCCAACGCGCTGCTGCCGCTGTGGGTCCATCAGCGCAAGTTCGTGCATCGTGATATCAAGCCAGCGAACTTGCTCATTCGGCCCTCCGGCGACGTTGTGGTCATTGACCTTGGGATAGTTCGCGAGACCGGTGCGCCCGGAGTCACTCATGACGGTCCTGGACCTGGCCCTTTTACCCCAGGGTATGGAGCACCAGAGCAGATGGCCAACGAGAAAGAAGCA
>JBEEJT010000033.1:0-7211 GCA_041169085.1 Pseudomonadota bacterium
CGCAAGCCGAGTGGGGAGACCGCTATTCGGCCTACGTGCTGGCCTACCCGGGCCTCGCGGTGGCCTTCGAGCGCCGCATGGCCGGCGACCTGCCGGACGACTTCGCCGAGACCGCGGTGAAGGCCGTGGCCAGCGCGCACGAGAAGGCCGAGACCGTGGCCACGCGCAAGGCCAGCCAGCTGGCGCTGGAGCACTTCACCGCCGCGCTGCCCGAGATGCTGGGCGGCAGCGCCGACCTCACCGGCTCGAACCTCACCAACACCAAGAGCACGCTGCCGCTGCGCTTTGATGCGGCGGGCGAGGTGGTCAAGACCGACGGCCAGATCGGCCGCCACATCAACTACGGTGTGCGTGAGTTCGGCATGGCCGCCATCATGAACGGCGTGGCCCTGCACGGTGGCTACATCCCCTACGGCGGCACCTTCCTCACTTTCAGCGACTACAGCCGCAACGCCATCCGCATGGCCGCGCTGATGAAGCAGCGCGTGATCCACGTGTTCACGCACGACTCCATCGGTCTGGGCGAAGACGGCCCCACCCACCAATCGGTGGAACACGCCGCCAGCCTGCGCCTGATCCCCGGTCTGGACGTCTGGCGCCCGGCCGACACGGCTGAAACCGCCGTGGCCTGGTCCATCGCCCTGGCCAACAAGAACCGCCCGACCGCGCTGCTGCTGTCGCGCCAGAACCTGCCCTACGCCCCCAAGACCGACGCCGACGTGATCACCCAGGGTGCATACGTGCTGGCCGAGCCCGAAGAAGTGGGCCTGAAGAAGAAGCCCGTGGCCGTGATCATCGCCACCGGCTCTGAGGTGCAGCTGGCCCTGCATGCCCAACAGCTGCTGGCCGAGATGAAGGTGCCGGTGCGCGTGGTCTCCATGCCGTCCACCACCGTGTTCGACCGCCAGGATGTGGCCTACAAGAAGGCCGTGCTGCCGCCCAAGCTGCCGCGCGTGGCCGTGGAAGCCGGCGTGACCGACGGCTGGTGGAAGTACGGCGTGGACGCCGTGATCGGTCTGGACACCTATGGCGAGTCGGCCCCGGCCGGCGTGCTGTTCAAGCACTTTGGCTTCACCCCCGAGAACGTGGTGGCCACCGTGCTGAAGGTGCTCAAGAACCGCGCCTGAGCCCGGATTAACCAGTAAGCTCGCGGGCTTGCCCCGCTGAGGCCAGATTTTTCATCTCTCAAACTCTTTCAGAGGTTTCCCATCATGGCGATCAAGATCGGTATCAACGGCTTCGGCCGCATCGGCCGCATGGTGTTCCGTGCTGCCATCCAGAACTTTGCCAACGACGTCGAAATCGTCGGCATCAACGACCTGCTCGAGCCCGACTACCTGGCCTACATGCTGAAGTACGACAGCGTGCACGGTCGCTTCAAGGGTGACGTGGCCGTCGATGGCAACAACCTGATCGTCAACGGCAAGAAGATCCGCCTGACCGCCGTGAAGAACCCTGCCGAGCTGGCCTGGGGCGACGTCGGCGCCGACATCGTGATCGAATCGACCGGCCTGTTCCTGACCAAGGAAACCGCTGAAGCCCACATCAAGGCGGGCGCCAAGAAGGTGATCATGTCGGCCCCGTCGAAGGACGACACCCCGATGTTCGTCTACGGCGTGAACGACAAGACCTACGCCGGTCAGACCATCATCTCGAACGCTTCGTGCACCACCAACTGCCTGGCCCCCGTGGCCAAGGTGCTGAACGACACCTTCGGCATCAAGCGCGGCCTGATGACCACCGTGCACGCCGCCACCGCCACGCAGAAGACCGTGGACGGCCCGTCGAACAAGGACTGGCGCGGCGGCCGCGGCATCCTGGAAAACATCATCCCGTCGAGCACTGGCGCTGCCAAGGCCGTGGGCGTGGTGATCCCCGAGCTGAACAAGAAGCTGACCGGCATGGCCTTCCGCGTGCCGACCTCCGATGTGTCGGTGGTGGACCTGACCGTCGAGCTGGAAAAGGAAGCTTCGTACGACGACATCTGCGCCGCCATGAAGGCCGCCAGCCAAGGCGCCATGAAGGGCGTGCTGGGCTACACCGAAGACAAGGTGGTGGCCACCGACTTCCGTGGCGAAGTCTGCACCTCGGTGTTCGACGCCGAAGCCGGCATCGCCCTGGACAAGACCTTCGTGAAGGTCGTGTCCTGGTACGACAACGAGTGGGGCTATTCGAACAAGTGCCTGGAAATGGCCCGCGTCATCGCCAAGTGATCGGCGCCAAGTCGATCTGAGCCGGGTGGCCTTGCCGCCCGCTCGAACAAGGGGCCTTCGGGCCCCTTTTTTCATGGAGTCGGCGCGTGTGATGGGCGGCCAAGCGTCGCACAATGTGCCGACGAAAACAAAAAGGTGGCAGGTGAACGTGGGCAAACGGTTCTGGCTGTGTGTGGCTGCGGTGCTGACCCTGGTGGGGCACCTGGTGTTCGACGCCGTCACCTTGTACCGCCAATCCTTGACGCAAGGTGGCAGTCCTTACGACTTGAACGCGCGCCGGCTCACGCCCCGCGTGGTGCTGGTGGTGCTGGATTCCTGGCCCGAGCGCATGCTGGTCGATGGCCGACTCATGCCCAAACTCTGGGCGCGCAGCCAGCAAGGGGCGTCCGGTGTGTTGTGGGCCCCACGTCAAACAGCCACCGTGGCCGGCATCTTGAGCTTGTCGACCGGGGTGCAGCCTGGGGGCTTGTCGGCGGTGGGCTTGATATCCAGCTCCAGGTTCGAGGGCTGGACCATCTTTGACGATGTGGCCGCCCGAGGTGAGCGGGTGTCGTTCCACGGCGGCCCCAGCTGGGTGGTTCAGTTCGGTGACCGCAGCCAGGGCAGCATGCGTGAAACCGGGCATGGCCCCCTTTTTCGCGAAGAAGACCTCGAAGGCCTGGCCCACTCGCGGGCGGCCATGTTGTCGGCCCGGCCGCCCACGCTCAGCGTGGTTCACATCACCGAAACAGACGTGGCGGCTCACCAGTACGGCACCTTGCGGCCCGAATACGCGGCGGTCTTGCGGCATTGGGACGATCAACTCGACAGTTACCTCGATGCCGTCTTGCCCACCGGGGCGACGGTGATCGTCACCGCTGACCACGGTTGTGACGAGGTGGGCGGGCACGGCGGGCCTGCTGCCATCTTCCGTCGGGTGCCTTTGGTGATGATGGGGCAGGGCGTGGTCCCGGGCGCGCGCGTCGAAATGGCCAGCGCCGACATGCCTGTCACCCTGGCCACCTTGTTGGGCTTGCGTGCGCCCGATGCGGCCATGGCCGTGCCGGCGGTGCGGGCGCTCGACCTGACGCCGGCTGAACGCCAGCGGTTGGTCTGGACCGCCTATGCCCGCACGGTGTTGCAGGGCCAGGCGCTGGGCAAGCAGCCCACGCTGCGGGCGCAAGCCGAAGCGGCGCTGCCCCGCGATTGGGCGCAAGCCCAAGGCCCGGTCACCGAGGCGCAGGCCAATGAGGCCATCGATCGCGTCCAGAAGCGTTTCGCCGAACTGGAGCCGCTGCTGAGCAACTCGCGCTTGACCCAAACGTCGGACTGGGTGTTTTCGGTGGTGGTGTTGTGCCTGGCTGCGGCGTTCGCGTGGATGGGCAGGCCGGCCGGGCCGCATGCCCGCCGTGTCCATGGCGGGGCCATGGTGCTGGGCTTGCTGCTTTGGTCGGCCATGGAAGGGCTCTTGATGGCCCGCGTGGCGCTGTTGCCGCGCTGGCGTGACGGCTCGTTGGCCGGGCCGCAAGTGAAATGGGTGTTGCTGGGCCTGGCCTTGGTGGGCGTGGTGGCTTTGGTGGTCGTCTGGCTGAGCCGCAGGCGTTGGCTGAGTTGGGCCCAAACCTGGCCCGATGTTGTGCTGGCCCTGGTGTTCGTGCTCGCGGCCGTCACCAAGGCCATGAGTTCGGTCGGGCTGCTGACCTGCGGTTTGGCCGCCGTGCTGTTTTTGTCTCGGCCCTGGCCACGTCTGTGGCGACACGCCGCGTGGCTGCTCGTGGGGGGCTACGCCTTGGTGGCCCCCACGCTCTACAACTGGCTGGGCGAGGACCTGTGGGTCCGCTACAAAGTGGGGCTGGCCATCGCTTTGGGGGGCATGGCGGTGGCGATGTGGCTCGACGGCCGCTTGAGCCGCCCCGCCCAGGCGGCGCAGGCCGAGCGCCCGGTCTGGCTCTGGCCGGTGTTGGGCCTGGGCCTGGCCCTGCAACCGGCGGCAGGCTTTTACCTGCCGCAGCCCGATGCCGCGCTGGAGCGCTGGCTGGCCACGGCCGTGGTGCTGGGCCTGGTGGCCCTGGTGTCCTGGGCCGATGGGCGGTGGCGAGCGGCTTGGGGCCTGGCGGCGGTCTTGCTCGCCTTTTGGTGGTGGGGCGAGGCCTGGGCCTGGGGGCTGTACCTGGGGCTGGGTCTGACGGTGGTGGTGACGGCCTTGGGGGTGTGGCGCTCCCGAGGTGTGGCCCCCGACAGCGACGCTTGGCCCGCCCGGGTGGGGTGGTTGATGGCGGGATGCCTGACCTTGCTGATGCTGCTGACGCGGCCGCAACTGGTGCCTTCGCTGCTCGCGATGCTGGCGTTGTTCGGGGCCTTCATCAGCCTGGAGGCCCGTTTGGGCCTGTCGTTGGGGCTGCGCTTGATGTTGGTGGCCGTGACCTGGGTGGCTGCGCGCTACTGCCTGTTCGAGTTGTTTGGCTATGCCACCTCGCCTTCGCCGGTGTACCACCTCAAGCACCTCGACCTGATGCCTGCTTACCTGGGCGACGCCACGCGCCACATCCTCGGCGCCTCGGGCTTGGTGATGTTGAAAGTCTGGTTGGGCGCTGGCGTGCTGTGGCTGTGGACGCTGGGGCGTCCGGCTTGGCGTGAACACGCCGACGACTTGGTGCTGCTGGTGGCGGCCTTGCTGACCGTCGAGGTGGCTCAGGCGGCGCTCCGCGCCAGCCTGGCGGTCGGCGCCGTGTCCTACCAATATGACCAGGCAGCGTTCACGCTCGTGGTGCACACCGGCTTGCTCGTGTTCGCGCTGCTGGCCTATGGCGTCCTGCGTGCCTGGTCTGGTCATGGCCGGGCCTGGGTGTCTGCCCGATAATCGCCGTCCGGGACGACAACGAGGAACAGGGACATGAACAATCGCCTGAAGGTGGCGATGCTGGGGGCTGTGCTGGCCCTGGCGGCGCTTGCAACGGGGCGCGCAGTGGCCGAGGTGCCTGCCGAGGGCGGCCGCCAGGCGGCGGGCTTGCTCGTCAAGCTCAAGGACCGCACGTCGGCATCGGCTTCCGTGGTGCGCCAGGCTGCCTTGCAAACCCAGGCCGATGGCGGCGCGGAGCATGGCCGACGCCTGGCGAGCATCCTGAGCCGCCAAGCCATTCCCCACAGAGGCCAGCGCGCCACCGCATTCGCGGCGCGTGTGGTGCGTTTTGATCAGCCACGGCCCTTGGCCGAGGCGCAAGCGCTGGCGGCGCAGTTGCGACAGAACGCCGACGTGGAATGGGTGGCCGTCGATGAGGTGTTGAAGCCACAAGCGGTCGCCCGTGTGTCGGCAACCCAGGTGACCGGTGCGCTGGACCCGGCCTACGCCTCACAGACCTGGTTGCAGGCGCGCTCGACCAACGACGATCGGGCTGGCCTGATGGACGTGCCTGTCGCCTGGCGGCGGCTGCAAGGCCGCCTGTTGACCCCCGTGACGGTGGCGGTTCTGGATTCCGGGACATTGCCTGCGGACGACCTCAGCGGGCGTTTGTGGCCTGGCTATGACTTCGTGTCCAGGGTCGAGGCTTCCCGAGATGGCAATGGGCAAGACCCCGACCCGACCGACGAAGGCAGTTGGGTGACCGACGCCGACAACAACACCTGGGGCGCTGGCAAGTGCAAGGTGGGCCACAGCGAATGGCATGGTTTGAGCGTGACCTACATGCTGGCTGCGGCGTCGAACAATGGCCTCATGGGCGTGGGCTTGCTGGCGCCGCTGCCGGGCCAGGTGGTGTTGCCCGTTCGCGTGGCCGGCGCTTGCGGCGCTTCTCTGAGCGACCTGGTCGAGGGCATGTTGTGGTCGGCCGGGCTGGATTACCAGGGGCGTCCCACACCGAACCTGACGCCTGCGCGCGTCATCAACGTCAGCTTTGGCGGCGAAGGTGATTGTGGAGACACCACGCCGGGCTCCATGGGCTGGCTGCTGCAAAAGACGATCGATGCCTTGGCCACGCAAGGCGCTTTGGTGGTGGCCGCCGCCGGCAACGGGGACGCGAGCGGCGTGGGCCAACTGGTGCCCCACATGCCGGCCAACTGTGCCGGGGTGATGGCGGTGACGGCCTTGGACTTGAGGGGCTACAAGGCCGGCTATGCGAACTTCGTCAATGGCGAACAGCAGTTTGGCGTGTCAGTGGCAGCGGGCAACACCACCTGGTCGGTGAGCGGCCCGGTGCTCGTCAGCGACGACGATGGCATCACCTCGTTGAGCAACCGTGGCACCACGGTGGCCTTGCCTGGTTCGGCCGGCCTGACGATGCGCCATGACCTGGTCGGCACCAGCTTTGCGGCGCCACAGGTGGCGGGCGTGGCGGCATTGATGTTGGCGGTCGACCCGGGTTTGAGCCGTGACCAACTCCTGGCCGCGTTGCGCGCCAACGTGCGCGCGTTTCCCGTGATTTCGCCGCGTGTCGGGGGGGCGGCCTTTCCCACCTGCAGTGCCGAGCAGAACGCCTATTGCAACTGCACCCCCACCACCTGTGGGTCCGGCATCCTGGACGCGGGCCTGGCTGTCGATTGGGCGGTGCGCCACGCAGACGCCAATGGCGTCAGCGATCCTGCGGTGACACCGGCCGACACCAGCTACTTTGTGCCTGACCGTGACAGGGCTGTGGGCCGCCTGTCATCCAGTGGCGGTGGCGGTGGCGGCGCGGTGGGCGAGGGCGAACTGTGGCTGGGCCTGGCAGGCCTGCTGGCGCTGGCCGTGTTCAATGCCCGCCGTCAGGAACGGCAGGCGATGAAGCCCTTGTCCTGAGGCAGCTTCAGGCTCGACAGCTTGACCTGGGTGGGTTCGTCGGCCTCGGGCACGCGCAGCAGTTGCACCGTCATCGCCGGGCGCACGCTGACCACCCTGGCGGTGCGGATGCCACGGTTGCGCAAGAGCTCGAGGGCATGGTTGGCCTCGGTTTCCTGGTTGTAGCGGCCCAGCGAGAGCCCTTGGGCCAACGCGGCTGGCGTGCGCACTTCTTCGAAATTCAGGCCCTTGATGCGGCGCAGTTCGGC
>JBEEJT010000034.1:0-43879 GCA_041169085.1 Pseudomonadota bacterium
CACCCGCCGTCACCCCTCCGCCGTCAAGCCGCTGGTGCTGGCATTGGCTTCGGTCTTCCCTTGGGGCGCCGTGGCGGCGGCCGATCTGCGCTTGCCTGAGCAGCACACCAACTTCACGCCCACCCAGCCGGGCAGCGTGTCGGTGAACACCTGGGGGACGAGTTCGGGCGCCACGATGGACGTCACGCAGACCGCGACGCGCGCCATCACCCAATGGAAGTCATTCAACGTGGGGGCCCAGTCCACGGTGAACTTCCACATGCCCAGCAGCAGCAGCGCGATGCTGGCGCGTGTCTTGTCGTCGAGCACCTCGCCTCAGCAGATCCTGGGGCAGGTCAACACCCTGGTCCCCGGTGCGGGTGGGCTGTCGCAAACCGGCGGCGAGTTGTACCTGGTGAACGCCTCCGGTTGGCTGTTCGGCAAATCGGCCCAGGTCAACGTGGGGGGCCTGATCGCGTCGTCGCTGGACGTGCGCAACGAAGACTTCCTCAATGGCCTGACCAGCATCAACCGGGCTGAAGCCACCTTCTCGTGGCGCTATGCCGGGGGCACGCAACAGGCCGATTCCGCAGGCCTCTACCAGGCCGATGGCTTGGTGCAGGTGGACGCTGGCGCCCAGATCCAGACGGCTTCAGGTGGGCGGGTGTTCCTGTTTGCGCCCACCGTGGTCAACAACGGGCACATCAGCACACCCGATGGCCAGACGGCGCTGGCGGGTGGGGCTGAAGTCTTCCTCAACAACCCCGCGCAAGAAAAGCTGTACGCCAGCGAAGTCAACGCCAATGTGCCGGCGGTCAAAGGCTTGCTGGTCGAAGTCAACAATGGGCCGGCGGGCCAATCGGGTTCGGTCACCAACGCGGCAGCCGGGCACATCGAATCGATGCGCGGCAACACCACCTTGGTGGGCATGATGGTCCGCCAGTCTGGCCGCATCTCGGCTTCCACCAGCAGCACGGCCAACGGCTCGGTGTTGCTCACGGCGCGCAGCGGCGTGGTCACCAAGGTCGACCCGACGGTGGCCACCGACGTCACCAAGCAGGCCCAAAGCGGCGGCACGCTGGTGCTCGGCGCAGGCAGCGAGATCGTCGTTCAGGCCGACGAGAGCGCCGGGGCCACGACCGCATCGACCCCGTTCACCCGCACGCGCGTGGCGCTGGCGGGCAAGACCATCGACATGCTGGACAACGCCAGGATCGTGGCACCAGGGGCGACCGTGGATGTCCGCGCCGAAGCCACCCCGGTGTACTACGGCAGCGGCGGCAACGCCAAGCTCAGCGACGCCCGCGAACTGTTCAACCAAGCCGACTCGGGCGCGCGCATCACCTTGGGTTCTGACGCGCGCATCGATGTGTCGGGCACCGAGACGGCTGAAGTCGATGCGGCCAAGCGCAACTTTGTCCGCCCTGAGTTGATCACCAACAGCGACCTCAAGGATGCCCCGCTGCAAAAGGACGGCCCGGTGTTCCACCTGGAGACCGCCGTCTTCGATGCGCGCTCGAACGTGCCGATGCTCAGCACGCTGCAAGCCTACCGTGACGCTCAAGAGGTGTCGGCCACCGAGCGGCTGGCTTCGGGCGGCACCGTGAACCTGCGCAGCATGGGCGCGGTGGTCACCCACGCCAACGCCACCATCGACATCTCCGGGGGCAAGGTCAAGTACAGCGCGGTGGGGGTGGACGGCGACAAGGCCGATGTGCAGTTGACCACGGTGGTGGACGCGTCGGGGCGCACCTACACGCTCAACCAGGCGCCGGCCAACGTGGCCTATGTGGGCCTGGGCAAGTCGGTGTCGGTGCAAGAGGCGTCCTACGAGCAAGGCGCAGCGGCGGGCAGCTTGAACGTCACGGGCAACCAGATCGTGATGCCTGGCAAGCTCGTGGCCGACACGGTGACCGGCGCTCGCCAGGCCGCCGGGCTGGACGCCTTGGCGACTGGCGCTCGGGTGACCGTGCGGGGTTGGGCCAGCACACCGGACTTGACGGGCGGCAATGTGCAGGCCGCGCTGGACCGACTCAAGATGACGATCGGCCAGAACCAGCAGGGCGCAGCGAGCGCCTTTTGGCAGGCCATCCAGGCGGGGCAGGGCGACCAGGCCAGGGCCAGGTTGACCGCGGGCTCGATGCTGGACCTGTCGATGCTGGCCACCGGTGGCTCGGCGCTCACGGTCGACAACGACGGGGCCGTGCATTGGTTGAGCCACAACGACCGTGTGTTCAACCCCGGGGTGATGCTCACGATCAACAGCCGGGGCGGCGAGGGCGTTCGGCTCGACAGCCACGTGCGCAATGCGGCGGGTGTCGTGACCTTGCAGGCGGGTCAACTCACCGGTGGTGGCGCAGAGGTGTACGCCACAGCGGGTGGCGTGACCCTGGGCGATGGCGTGCGGGTGGACGTGTCCGGGCGCTTCGTCAACCAGGCACTGGACGGCCCCCAGGTGGCCGCCGTGGGCACCTCGGGTGGCCGCATCGTGATCGATGCCATGGGCGACATCCACCTGGGGCAGGGCTCGGTGCTCGATGTCTCCGGCGGGGCCGTGTGGACAGGCCAGGCCTTGCTGGGAAAGGATGCCGGCGCTTTGCAGGTGACCGTCTCCAACCCCAAGGGGGGGCAGGTCGTCAACGGCGCCGAGATGCGGGGCTTCAGCCTGACCAAGGGCGGCACCCTTCAGTTGAGCGCCAACGACATCCACATTGGCGACGAGGCAGATGGCGCGCTGAACCTGGGCACCGGCTTCTTTGGCCAGCAAGGCTTTGGCAGCTTCACGCTCAATGGCGTCAACGGCTTGACGGTGGCCTCCGGGGCCCAACTGCAAGCACGGCAGCTCAACTGGTTGAGCGCCGCCGGGCTGACCCGCGCCAAGACCGACACGGCGCTGCGCAGCCTGGTGCGACTGGCCGACAAGGGCGACCACCTGCGTGCCCCCACCAGCCTGACCCTCAACAGCGCCCTGGGCTCGGTGGTCGTGGCCCGTGGGGCCAAGATCACCACCGATGAGCTGGCCACCGTGAGCCTGAAGGGCAACCGTGGCCTGGACTTCGAGGGCAGCATCGTGAACCCGGGTGGCACGGTGAGCTTGACGGTGGACCCCACTGGCTCCACCGTCACGGCCGATCGCCGCACCGAGCCTGTGCTGTGGCTGGGCGCCGAAAGCAGCATCAACGTGTCGGGCATCTCGGTGCTCACCCCGGGCACCGGCATCCAGCGCCAGGGCAAGGTGCTCGATGGCGGCACGGTCAACCTGTCGGCCGGTGGCGACCTGGTCAACGGCGCCATGGTGGTCATGGCGCAAGGCGCCAGCATCCAGATGAACGGCGCGCTGGACCGCTTTGACACCCGCGTTGGCACGGCCTTGGGCGGCAACGTGGTCAAGCTCGACACGGCCAGCGCAGGCGGTGTGCTCAACGTGGCCACGGTGCATGGCGCCGTGCTGGAAGGCACCGTGTCTGCGCGGGGCGGCAACAGCGCTGCGCTGGACGGTGCTCTCAACCTGACGGTGGGCAGTGGCGCCTACCCCAGCGTGGGGGCACCCGATGTGCTGGCCATTGGCCTGACGCAGAAGGTGGGGCGGGCCACAGCGGGCCTGACCTATGCCGATCGCGCGGCCATCACCACCGCCAACCCGCTTTGGGGCCATGCTCAGGTGGCTGGCGACTGGTTGAGCCGGCCCGACGGGAGCGCTGGCTTTGCCGACGTCAGCCTGGTCACGGGGGGGCGCATCGAAGGCCGCACCAACGCCTTGATTGCGGCGGGCCGCAGCCTGACGCTGTCGTCGCGCTCGGTGGCCGTGGCCGATGGCCAGACGCTCACCTTGAAAGCGCCGAAGGTGAGCCTGGGTGACGCACAGGGTGCCCAGCTGTCCGGTGGCCTCGCCTACCTCGACACGGGCGCCGAGGTCCACCAGGCTTCCGGGGGCACCGGCAAGCTGCGCGTGGCCGCCCTGTACGCCGAGCTCAACAACCAGGTGAAGCTGCAAGGCGTGGGCGCCTTCCAGGTGCGAGGCCTGAGCAACGACGAGGCCTCGTCGGCCGCAGCCGTGGCCATGAGCGCCACCACGTCGGCTGCAGCCGGCCTGGCCACGCAAGCCGACATCGACATCCGGGCGGCGGTGGTGTTCCCCTCCACCGACACCCGCTACACCATCGACGCCCCCGGCCACACCGTGCGCTTCAGCGGGGGCGACACGAGCCTGGCGGCGCCCTTGTCGGCGGGCGGCACGCTCACCGTCAACGCGGCCAAGATCGAGCAAGACGGCGTGCTGCGTGCGCCGTTCGGCCAGATCGCCCTCAACGCCAACGACATCACGCTGGGCGATGGCAGCCTGACCTCGGTGTCCGGGTCTGGCCTGCTGGTGCCGTTCGGTTCGACCATCAACGGCAGCCAGTGGGTGTACGCGACCGACGCCGACAAGCGCACCGCGCTGGTCGACAAGCAGATCGTGCTCAACGCCGGCAAAGGCAGCGGCACCCTGACGGTGAATGGCTCTGCCCAGATCGACACCAGCGGTGGTGGCGACCTGTATGCGCGCGAGTTCGTGGCCGGCCCCGGTGGCTCAACCGACATCTTCGCTGGCGCGGCCGCTGGTGCCTTTGCCGTGGTGCCCTACACCAACGCCAATGCCCTGGGCTTTGCGGTGTACGACCGCGCCACCCTGCTGGCGGCGGACGCCTCGGGCAAGACGGCCTCGCTCCAGGCCGGGCAGCAGATCACCTTTGGCCACAACGGCGTGGTGCCGGCGGGCACCTACGTGGTCTTGCCGGCCGCTTACGCCAGCATCCCGGGGGCTTACCTGGTCAAGGCCGACACCACGGCAGGGCGCAACGGCGGCGCCACCCTGGGGGCGGCCACGGTGGCGCTGCCGGACGGATCGGCCTCGGTGGTGGGGGCGATCAGCTACGCGGGCAGCAGCTATGGCGACACCATCGGCCGTCGCTATGTGGTGATGCCCAGTGCGGTGTCGTCCAAATATGCCCAGGTCAACCTCACGTCAGCCAACAGCCACTTCGCGGCCCTGGCCGGCAAGGCCGCTCAGGCGGCGTCGGGCCTGCCGCAAGACGGGGGCGCCGTCAGCATCCTGGCGGGGCGCTTGCCCAGCTTGAAGGCCGGTGCGCTGCACATGGGCGGCGAGGCGGGCAATGCCCAGGCCTATGGCGGCATGCTGGATCTGGGCTTGAGCAACATCCTGGTGGGCGGCAGCGGCCCCGCCAACGCTGTGAGTTGGCTGTCGCTGGACGCGCTGAACGGTTCGGGCGCGCAGTCGGTCCTGCTGGGCGCCACCCGTGGCGAGGTGCTCGCTTCGGGTGAGCGCGAACTCACCGTGCGCGCCGCACAGGTGGCCGTGCAAGCCAGCCGGGACGGCGCCACCCTGACGGCGCCCGATGTGACGCTGGTGGCCAGCGACACCGTGGACGTGGGCCAGGGCGTCACCCTCTCGGCAGCGGGGCCGGTGCGCGCCGAGGCCTACCACGTCAGTGGCGACGGCGCGAGCGTGCGCGTCAGCGCCGCCAGCGGCGCCACCTTGTCGCGCTCCGATGCGACCCAACAGCAAGGCACGCTGAACGTGGCCGATGGCGTCAAGCTGTCGTCGGCCAAGGGGGCCGTGCTGGTGGACGCAGCGAGGTCGATGCGCCTGGCTGACACCGCCTCCCTGAGTGCCAAGGCGGTCGGCCTGGCCGCCCCCCGCCTGGTGCTGGGCGACCCCGCCGACCTCAACAAGACGGCCGGCGCCTTGTGGCTCAACCCGTCGCTGCTGGCCCAACTGGGGCAGGCCGGGAGCCTGGGCCTGCGCACCTATTCGTCCATCGACTTCTACAACGCGGCGGGCTCGGACGCACTGACGCTGGGTGGCACCAACCTGGCCAGCCTGACGCTGGACGCCGGCACCCTGCAAGGCCACGACGGCGCGAACGTCACCTTGACGGCGGGCGCCGTCCGCCTCGCGAACACATCCGGTGCGGCCTCGCAGGCCAGCCGTGACACGCAAACCGACACGGGGCGGCTGACGGTGCAGGCCACGCAAGGCGACTTGACCCTGTCGACCGGCAGCGTGCAGGCGGGCGCCATCCAGGCCTCGACCATCGGCGTGAGCGGCTTCGCAGCCACCCAGCTGACCGCGGCGGGCCAGCTGTTGGCCGACGGGCAAGGCGGCACGGCCACGGCGCCGGGTGGCCTGACGGCTGCGGGCGATTTGACCTTGACCAGCACCACCCTCACCAGCACCAGCGCCGCCAACACGGCCATCGTCACCGATGGCAAGTTGACGCTCGCTTCGAGCGGCACCGGTTCGGTGGATGCCGGCGGCTTGGGCGCTCGCATGCAACTGACGGCGCAGGCCATCGACCACCAGGGCACCATCGCGCTGCGTTCGGGTGCGCTGACGATGACCGCCACCGGCAGCGGCCAGGCACTCACTGTGGGCAGCCAGGCCAGGATCGCCGCCCAGGGCGTCAGCGCTCAGGTCGGCTCGCAAACCGTGGACACCCAGGGGGGCATCGTCAACCTGGTGGCCACGCAGGGCGACATCCAGCTGCAGGCAGGCAGCTCGGTCGACGTGTCGGCCGCAGGGGCTGCGGCCGGTGGTCAATTGCTGGTGCAGGCCGCAGCAGGCAAGCTGACCCTGGACGGCCAGCTGCTGGGCACGACCGCCGCAGGCTCACCCGCCACGCCAGGCGCCCAGCTCACGGTGCTGGCGCAGACTGGCCTGAACCTCGATGCCCTGGCCGACGCCGTTCAGGCTGGGGCCACCCCCGCCGCCGGCGCCGCTGCGGCACGCGACAACTTCCGTGGCGCCATCCAGGTGCGGACCTTGGGCAAGCAAGACCTGACCCTCAGCAGCGACCGCCAGTTCAAGGCCGACACCATTGGCCTCGTGGCCGACCAGGGCGCCTTGACCGTTCGGGGCGGCCTGCACGCCGACACGGCCCAGGGCGGCACCATCTTGCTGGCGGCCAACCAGGACCTGACGACCGATGGCGCCCAGCTGAGCGCCCAGGCCACGGCCACGGACCTGAAGTCGGGCAGCACCGGCCGCATCGACTTGCAGTCTGCACAAGGCAAGGTCCGCGTGCTGAACCACACGCAAGTGGACCTGAGCGCGGCGACACCGGGCGTGGCTGGCGGTCTGCTGGCGATGCGGGCCGGCCGCGACGCCGCTGGCACGGGCGTGAAGGTCGACCCGCTCAGCCTGGCCCTGAGCGGCGCCCGCGCCGTGCAGGTGGAAGGCGTGAAGGTCTGGCAGACGACCGCCAAGGGGGCGGCCATCTCCACCCTGGACACGACGGGCACGGCGGCCGGCGCCTTGAGCCTGGCATCGCTCACGAACGACGCGTCGGCCTACACCGCCACGGCCCGCGTGGCGGCCATGAAGACCGCCTTGGCTGGCAGCGATGCCCAGCTGGCCAGCCTGCTCGATGTGCGCGCAGGCGAAGAGGTGCGCAGCGCAGGCCACATCACCCTGGGCACCAGCGCCGCCACCAGCGCCTGGGCCATCACCACCCCCATGAACCTCACGGTGCGGGCAGGCGGTGACCTGACCGTGAACCAGACCTTGAGCGCGGGCTTCACCAACGCCACCACCACCGCCACGCCGCTGGCGACGGCCGGCAGCGACCTGACCCTGGTGGCGGGCGCCGACCGCGACAGCGCCAGCAGCCGCGCCACCGTGGTGGGCGGCACGGGCGACCTGCGGATCGGCAACAGCGGCAGCACGGCCGTGGCGGTGCGCACGACCACTGGCGACATCCAGCTGGCTGCGGCGGGCAACGTCGAACTCACCAACGCAGCGGCCGCCGTCTACACCACGGGGCGTGGCGCTGCCTCCGGCGACCTGCTGGGCTGGTCGGCCCTGCCCGCCAGCACGTCGAAGACTGGCGACACGATGCGCACCACCGCCGTCACTGCGGCCTACACCGGCTTGGCCAGCAAATACCAGACCGGTGCGGTGCTCGACGCGGTGCCGTTCTACACCGGCGGTGGCAGCGTGGCCGTGCAGGCGGGCGGCGACGTGCTGGGGGCCAGCGGCTTGACCGACGCGCAAGCGGCCATCGCCAACTGGTTCTACACCGCCTACAGCGACACCGCTGCGCAAAGCAGTTGGTGGACGCGCTCGGACACCTTCAAGCAAGGCATCGCCACGCTGGGCGGTGGCAACGTGCAGGTCAAGGCCGGTGGGGCCGTGCAGGACCTGACTGTGGCGGCAGCCGGTGCGGGTTACACGCAGCAAGGCAGCACCACGGTGGCCCGTGACTTCGGCGCCGGCAACGTGTGGGTGCAGGCGCAGGGCGACGTGCTGGGCAGCACCGTGGTGGGCACTGGGGCCCGCACGGTGGTGTTGGCGGGGGGCAGCATGGGCGGCAGCGCTCGCGGAGGCACCACCGCCGGCACGGCAGGCCTGAGCCTGTTGACCTTCAATGGCCGCAACACGGTCCGCGCGTTGGGTGACATCCAGCTGGCTGGCGTGGGGAGTGCGGTGCGTGGCTCTCAGTTCCTGGTGCAATTCCATGGCAGCACGGTGTCGTCAGACGCCGTCGCGAACCAGCTGGCCTTTGTGACGAACTACAGCCAGGCGCTGAAGCTGGCTGGCGCGGCCACCCTCGACATGGCCACCGCGGGTGGCAGCGTGAAGGTCAGCGCAGGAGAAGGCTTGTTCAGCCCCGTGCTGGTCAACGCCAGCACCGATGCCACCAAGCTGACGGCGATGGACAGCTTCCTGGCCCAGGGTTACGCCACTTCCTTGAACGTGGCGGCGCCCACAGGCAGCATCAACCTCTCGCCCGCGCTTTATCAGAAGCTGGGCCAGGGCCAAGGTGCACCGCTGACCTTGCTCGCGGGCCGCAACCTGTCGCTGACCAACATCTACCAGCGTGCAGCCGCGCCAGGTGGCGCCAACGACGCCTTGGGCCTGGGGCTCGACACCTCGTCCAACCGCAGCCCGGTGGTGCTGGTGGCCGGGCAGGGCGACCTGATACTGGGCGACACCGACGACCAGAGCAATTTCCAGTTCGTTCGACCGCTGCTGGCCGAAGCCGGTCGGGACCTCAAGGTCCAGGGCTCGGTGACCATCCAGCACCAGGGCGGTCTGGAACAGAGCACCTTGCAAGCCGGCCGCGACCTGAATTTCATCGACGCGGTGAAAGCCAGCGACAAGGAAAACGGCCTGACTGTGCGCGGTGCCGGCGACGTGTTGCTGGCCGCTGGCCGCGACCTCAACCTGGGCGCCAGGCAAGGCGTGGTGGCCGAAGGCAACGCCAGCAACTCGGCCCTGGCCAGTGGCTCTGCCCACGTCAGCCTGATGGCCGGCACCAAGCTGTCGAGTCTGGACGCCTCGCTGGCGCTGTCGGAAGGCCGCCTGCCCCAACTGCTGGGCGGACTGGCCTACCTCACCGCCATGGACGCCAACACGGAGCTGGCTGCGGTGCGCAACGCGCTGGCCTTGCTGGGGGCCTCGGTCGACGCCTTCGACGCCAGCTACGACGCGGCGCTGGCCGCCTATGTGGTCGCGCAGGGCCCGGCCTACGCGGGCCTGAACGCAACCCAACTCAAGGCGGCCTTCAAAGACCTGCCCGCAGAGGCCCGCACCCAGTTCACCCGCGACTACCTGTCCGCCCATGTGCTGGGACAGGCTGGTGCAGCCACCGCCAGCAGCCCGCAAGACTTCCACTTGCTCAGCCTGATCGGCAACGCGCTGAAGGCGGCGCCAGCCGACCAGCGCATCCCCCTGGCGGTGCAACTGGCCGACACCCTGAAGAGCCCCTATGGCGCGACCCTGCTGTCAACCATGAGCGCCCTGACCGGCCGCAGTGACCTGACCCTGACCGACGCCATGACGGCCTTCGCCGCCTTGCCCCATGCCCGTCAGGCATTGGTGATGCAGCGGGTGCTGGACAGCGAAGTGCGCGAGGCGGGCCGCAGCGCCGTGGTGGCCGCCAGCACGCTGGAGCGCGACGCCAACTACCAGCGCGGCTACGACGCGGTGGCGGCCATGTTCTCGCCCCTGCATGCCCAGGCCGGTGGCGACTTGCTCATGCCGCTGACCAAGGTGCGCAACTTCCAGGGGGGCGACATCAACATCCTGGTGCCGGCAGGCAGCGTCAACGGCGGGCTGACGTCCGGCTCGTCGACGAACTTCGGCGTGGTGGCCCTGGGTGGTGGCGACGTCAACGCCGTCATCCACCAGGACTACCTGGTCAACACCTCGCGCGTGTTCACGCTCGATGGCGGCAATGTGCTGATGTGGTCGTCGGAAGGCAACATCGACGCCGGCAAGGGCGCCCGCACGGTGCAGAACACGCCGCCACCGGTCTACTACGTGGACAGCAGCGGCCGCCTGCAGGTGGACACCACGTCGGCCATCGCCGGCAGCGGCATCGCCTCCAGCAACACCCTCGACATCTACGCGCCGCACGGCATCGTGGATTCGGGTGACGCCGGCTTGCGGGCCCAAGGCGAAGCCCGCTTTGGCGGCGTGACCGTGGTGTGCCTGGGTTGCAGCTTCAACGGCCCCACGATCGGCCTGCCGTCGGCGTTGCCGGCCGTGGCCGCCGTGGCCCCGGTGGCGGCCCTGCCCGACAACACCCGTGCCGGCCTGAACGCCAGCCACGACGACGAAGACAAAAAGAAGAAGAGCCACAAGCGGCAGATCCAGGTGGACTTCCTGGGCTTTGGCGTCGCCCTGGTCAACCCGCTGGACTTCATGCTCACCCCTGGCCTGAGCCAGTGGTGGGCGCAGCGGCAAGCCGCCTGGGCCCCGCCCGTGCAGCGCTGGGTCACCAGCATGCTGGGCCGGCAGGGCCCGCGCTGAGGCTTTCACCCCCACACATTCACGCTGTCGTCACACGCCACACAGATCATTCGCGGCCGGTGTCTTTGACATCGCGCCGACACGTTTCGTGCACTGGATCACCCCCATGCGTCAAGCCTTCTCCGCCCTGTCCCTGGCCGCCATCGTGGCCACCACCCTCCTGCCCAACGTCGCCCACGCCTGGTGGAACGGCGACTGGAAGCACCGCACCAAGGTCACGCTCAACACCAGCGCTGCCGGTGTGGAAACCCATGCCGCCGAAAGCGGGCTGAGCGTGCCAGTGCGCCTGCACTCCGGCAACTTTGACTTCCTGGCTGCCGCGCAAGACGGCAGTGACCTGCGCTTTGTGGGCGCCGATGACAAGACGCCGCTCAAGTACAGCATCGAGCGCTACGACGCCACCAACGAACTGGCCCTGGTGTGGGTGCAAGTGCCTGCCGTGGCACCGGGCACCGACAAGAACACCGTCTACGCCTACTTTGGCAACGAGCAGGCCAAGGCCGAAGCGGCCTCGCCTGCTGAAGCCTTTGACAGCCACACCGTGGCCGCGCTGCACTTCGGTGACAAGGACGGTGTTCCCGCCAGCCACAACGGCAGCCTGCACGCCGCTGCGCCCGTGGGCAGCAACGCCAACGGCTTGTTGGGCGCCAGCGCCAAGGTCGATGGCCAGGCCATCGTCTTCGCTGCGAACGAACGCGTGAAGGCGTCTTCGGGCTCGCCCTACACCGTCAGCTTGTGGGTCAAGCCCACCGCGTTGCAAGGTCAGTTGTGGTCGCAAGGCGGCCTGCAACTGGCGCTGGAAGGCGACAAGGTGTCCGCCCGTCTCGGGGGGCTGGCTGTCAGCGGTGGCCCCGTGGCCGCGGGCAGCTGGAGCCACGTGGCCCTGGCTGTGGGCGCGGGCAAGGCCGTGCTGTATGTGAACGGCGCCGAAGCCGCGCAGGCCGACCTGCCCCCGGCGGCCGCCGCCATCGAAGGCCCCATCTCGCTCGGCCAGGGCCTGCAAGGCGAGCTTGACGAAGTCCAGGTGGCCACCACCGTGCGTTCGGCAGACTGGGTGAAGCTGGCCGCAGCGGCCCAACGCGGCGACGCCAAGCTGGTGGCCAGCGTCAGCGAAAGCGAAGGCAGCGTGGCAGGCGAGGGCGGTGAAGAAGGCTACATGGGCATCCTCATCCAGAGCCTCACGCCCGACGCCAAGGTCGTGATCGCCATCCTGGTCGTGATGTTCGCCATCGCCATGTGGGTGATGGTCAGCAAGGCCATGATGGTCGGGCGCGCCGACAAGGACAACACCGCCTTCCTGCAGCGCTTCCGCGGCGCCAGTGACGACCTGCTGGCGCTGGACAAGGCCGGTGCCCACCCGCACTCGTCGCTGTTCCGCCTCTACCAGGCGGGCGTGCGTGAACTCGCCAAACGTCAGGTTGGCGAGCCCGGCGCACAGCCCTTGGGCGGCGCTTCGATCGACGCCGTCAAGGCCGCCATCGACGCCGACCTGGTGCGCGAAAACCACCAGCTCAACGCCCGCATGGTGTTGTTGACCATCGCCATCTCCGGTGGCCCCTTCCTCGGGCTGTTGGGCACGGTGGTGGGCGTGATGATCACCTTCGCCGCCATCGCCGCCGCTGGCGACGTGAACGTCAACGCCATCGCCCCCGGCATCGCCGCTGCGCTGCTGGCCACGGTCGCCGGCCTGGCGGTCGCGATCCCCGCGCTGTTTGGCTACAACTACCTGGCTTCGCGCATCAAGAACATCTCGTCGGACATGCAGATCTTCGTCGACGAGTTCGTGACCCGCGTGGCTGAGCGCTACGGCGCACGCTGATCATGGCTGGCGACGTCAAGTCCGACAACCAGCCGTACGACGACATCAACATCACCCCGATGTTGGACCTGGCGTACGTGCTGCTCGTCACCTTCATCATCATGACCACCGCGTCCGTGCAGGGCGTGAAGGTCAAGTCCCCCGAGACCCTGGCGGCCAACAACCTGGCCAAGCCGCAGACGCGGGCGATCACCATCACGGCCGATGGCGCCGTCTACCTCGACGCCTACCCGGTCACCACCGACCAGCTCAGCAGCACGCTGGCCCAGTACAAGGCCGCCAACCCCAACTTGCCGGTGGTGCTCAAGGCCGACCAGGCCGCGCAGTACGACAAGGTCATGGAGGTGCTGGAAGTGGCCAAGAAGCTCGACATCACCGAGATCGGCCTGGTGACCAAGCGTGCACAGGGAGGTTGAACCATGCAAGTTCAAGACGAAGCGAAACCCTACGACACCATCAACGTCACGCCCATGCTGGACCTGGCTTATGTGCTGCTGGTCGTGTTCATCCTCATGACCACGGCGTCGGTGCAGGGCTTGAGCGTCACCATGCCCAAGCCCAGCAACAAGCCCGCCACCGAGCGCCACGAGTTGCTGGTCATCCAGGTCTCGCCCGACGGCACCCTGTACCTCAATGGCGCGGCCAAGAGCGAAGGCGAGCTGGAAGGCGAGATCAACGCGGCCAAGGCGCGTGACCCGAAGATGTCCGTGGCCATCAAGGGCGATGCCCAGGCCCAGTACGCCCGCGTGGTGTCGGTGATCGACCTGTGCAACAAGCTGCAAGTCAGCATGGGGCTGGTGACGGCCCGCATCGGCACGTGAGGCAGGCATGAGCGTCGCCACGATGGGATCGCCCATGTCGCCTGAGCCTCCACCCGGCAGCGGCCAGGACAAGCGCCGCGCGGCGCTGATGGTGCTGGCTGGTGTGGCCGTGCTCGCCCTGGTGGGCTGGGGCCTGAGCCAGATCAAGCTGGGCAACGGGCCAGGCAAGCCCAGGCAGCAAACGGTGAAGATCTCTCTGCCAGACACGCCGCCGCCGCCCCCGCCCAAGCAGGAAGAAAAACGCCCTGAGCCCAAGCCCGACAACAAGCCCGTGCCGCAGCAGCAGGAGCTCAAGCCGCAACCGTTGGAGCAGGCGCCCCAGCCATTGAAGATGGAAGGCGCCGCGGGCAATGGCCCCAGTGCCTTTTCATCCGGGGCGGTCACGCAGGACTACAAAGGCGGCGCCGTGGGCACGGGGTCGGGCGCGGCGGTGGTGTCGTCTGACGACCGCCGCAAGGCCCAGCTCTATGTCAACAACATCCGACGCCAGCTCAAGGAAGAGCTGGAGCGGCACCTCGACACCGCCAGCGACCACATGGCCGTCAGCTTCTCGATCTGGGTGGGGCCAGACGGCCGCCTGAGCCGCTTCGAGATCGTGCCCACGGGCGACGCCCAGGCCGACGCCGACGCCCACCGCGCCTTTGAAGAGGCCGCCCGGACCTTGCGGCTGGAGCGGCCGGGCGATGTGGTCCAACCCCTGCGCATGCGCTTCACCTTGTTGCCCAACGGCTGAGCCCGACGCCTTTTGAACACCAACCCGCTTTTCGTGTTTGCCAACGCCATGTACCGCCGCATTCAGGTTCCCCTTCTCCCCCGCCCGTCCCGCTGGGCTGGCCTCGTCCTGGCGCTGTCCGGCGCCCTGTCGGTGGCGCACGCCGAGGAAGCCGTCCAAGACGGGCGTGCCGAGCTCGCTCGCCAGAAGGCGCTCACCGACAGCCTGATCAACACCCTGGTCGACAGTGGCTTGTTGTCTCGCGAGAAGGCGCAACAGCTTTTGCAGCAGGCACAAGAGGGCGCACGCCCGGCGGCTGATGCCAAGCCGGCACCGGTCATCCGCATCCCCTACATCACGGAAGCGACCAAGACCGAGCTGCGCGAAGGCCTCAAGCAGGACGTGCTCAAGCAAGCCCGTGAAGAGCGCTGGGGCGAGCCGGGGGCCTTGCCCGCCTGGTTGCGTCGGCTCACGTTGGAGGGCGATGTGCGGGTGCGCTTCCAGCACGACGGCTTTGCCCAGAGCAACACCGCGCCCGACGACGCGGACTACGGCTTTGGCGCACAGACCAACACCGACCTGGCCTGGGGCCCCGACGTGGTCAACACCCAGCACAACCGCGACCGCATGACCTTGCGTGCGCGCCTGGGTGTCCATGCCGAGATGGGGCAGGGCTTCGACGCGATGGTGCGGCTGAGCACCGGCAACGACAAGAGCCCGGTGTCCGCGTCGGCCACGCAAGGCAACTTCAGCAACAAGTACGCCACCTACTTTGACCAGGCCTTCATCCGCTACAACGACCGTGGCGAACTGCTGGCCACCGCGGGCCGCTTTCCCACGCCGTTCTACGGCTCAGACCTGCTGTGGCCCGACGACTTGAACCTGGATGGCGCAGCCGTGTCGGGCCGTTGGGCGCTGGATGCGGGCCACACCGCCTTCTTCACGGCCGGGGCCTTCCCGCTTCAAGAGCTGGAGATCAGCAGCCGTGACCGGTGGCTGTACGGTGTGCAGACTGGCTACGCGCTGCCGCTGGCCTCGGACATCCAGTTGCGCACGGGGCTGGGCCTGTACGACTTCCAGGGCATGGCCGGCGAGGCCGACACCCAGGTCACGCCCGTGGCCGCGCTGCAAGCGATCAACGGCTACACGCTCACCGAATACCCCAAGGGCGTGCGCAGCAAGGGCAACACCCTGATTCGCCTCAACCGCCCGCTGGGCATCAACGACGGCAGCACCACATCGACCTGGGGCCTGGCCTCGCGCTTCCGCCCCGTCAACCTGACGGCCGAGCTGAACTTCATGCAGTTCTACCCGGTGCTGGTGCGCGTGGGGCTCGACGTCGTCGACAACCTGGGCTTCGACCTCAACGACATCCGCCGCCGCTCCGGGATCAGCGACCTGCAACTGAGCAAGCAGACCCAAGGGGTGCAGCTCAAGCTGACGGTGGGCCACGACCGTGTGGAAAAGGCTGGCCAATGGCTGGGCTTTGTGACCTTCCGCCGCCTGGAGCGCGACGCCTGGCTCGACGCCTTCACCGACACCACCTGGCACCTGGGCGGCACCAATTACCAAGGCTGGAGCCTGGGCGGGCAGTACGGCGTGGGCCCGCGCACGTCGATGGGGGTGCGCTACACCACCACCCACAACCTGGGCGACGCGGTGGTCTACACGCCCACGCTCAGCAACAACGCCACGCTCAAGATTGACGTCTTCCAGCTGGAAGCGAACGTGAGGTTCTGACCATGCGCCCGTTTGTCGAGATGGCCCACATGCACAACATGGCCCGCCCCATCCGGGTGTTTGCCGCGGCCGCCCTGGCCACCGTGGCCTTGCACGCCGCCACCGCCCACGCGGCCGACGGCAGCCGTGAGCGTGAGGCGCTGCGCCGCGCTCAAGCGAGCCTGCGCGCAGCCCAGGACGAGCGCGACGCCATGGCCGGTGAAAAGGCGAACCTGACCCAGGACAAGACCAAGCTGGAAGGCGAGCTCAAGCAAACCGCAGCGCGGGTGCGTGGGGCCGAAGCACAGGCCTCCGGGTTGAAGGCGCGTGTGGCGCAGCTCGAAGCCAGCCTGGCCGAGCAGCAAAAGGCGCTGACGGAAGGCCAAGCCCGCGAGGCGGCCCTCGCGGAGCAGTTGCGGCAGGCCGAAGCGAAGCTGGCCGATCAGGTCCGCGTGGCGTCGACGGTGCAAGCCTTGCTGGCCGAGCGCACCCGCGACGTGCAAACGCTCACCGCCCAGAACGACGGCATGTACCAGGCCGGGCTGGACGCCATCGCCCTGTACAAGGCCAAGTCGCCGAGCCAGTTCCTCGACGCCCACGACCAGGTGCTGGGCTGGCGCGCCGTGAAGGCCGAAGGCGTGGTTGACGCCTTGCGCGACAAGCTCGACGACGCGCGCTTCAAGGCCTTGCCGGCCGAGGCCCCCGCCGCCGGGCGCGTAAACTGAGGGGCCTCATCCACCACCTTGTCGAGCCCACCATGTCCGTCACCTTGCGCAGCCAGGCCACTGGCGACCTTGTCTTGGTCAACGCGCTCGCCAAGGACTTGCTCCAGGTGCTCGGCAAGGACGCCAGCCGCCCCGGCATCCTCGAAGTCAAGGACATGCCGCAGGCCCTGGCCACCTTGCGCAGCCTGCCCGACCAGGCGGAGCCCGAAGCCCGCCCTGACGACGAGCCCGGCCAGCCCAAGGTCGAGCTGTCTTTCGCCGACCAGCCCGTGCCGCTGCGCCGCCGCGCCGTGCCGCTGGTGCGCATGATTGAACAGGCGCAAGCCGAAGACCAGCCCATCGTCTGGGGTGTGTGATTGTTGGGTTGTGCGGTGCAGCATTCCTGAGGCATCATCCAGCCATGCCCGATCTCGTCACGCGCCTGCTCGTCATCCGCCACGGTGAAACCGCCTGGAACACCGAAGGCCGGATTCAGGGACACATCGACATCCCGCTCAACGAACGCGGCCGCTGGCAGGCCGGTCGGCTGGCCCAGGCGCTGGCCGACGAAGAGCTCCACGCCATCTACGCCAGCGACCTCGAACGCGCCCGCCACACCGCCACGGCGGTGGCCGACGCGCTGGACATGCCCCTGCACCTGCACGAAGGCCTGCGCGAGCGCCATTTCGGGCGCCACGAGGGGCGCACCCAGGCGGAAGTCGCCGCCGAGTGGCCGGAAGAGGCCCGGCGTTGGCGCGAGCGCGACCCCCACTACGGGCCGGAAGGTGGCGAGACGCTGCAAGCCTTTTTTGACCGCAGCATCGGGGTGCTGACCGAGCTGGCGGCGCGGCACCTGGGCCAGACCATCGCCGTCGTGGCCCACGGGGGCGTGCTGGATTGCTATTACCGCGCGGCCAACGGCGTGTCGCTCCAGGCGCCTCGCAGCTGGAAGGTGGGCAACGCCTGCGTCAACCGCCTGCTGTACACCCCGGAAGGCCTCACCATGATCGCCTGGGCCGACGACCGCCACCTCGAAGAAGCGGCCACGCTCGACGAGGCCACCGACGGCGCCACGGCGCTGCCCTTGGCGGCCCTGGGCGGTTTGGCCACCTGAGCGCTCAGCTGTGGCGCAGCCCGCGCAAGAAGAGGTCGATGGCCTGGGCTGCCACCACGTCGAGGTCGAACAGGGTGGGGTCCAGGAACCAGTTCTGGATCAGCCCGCCCACCAGCGCCTGGTAGCCCGAGGCCACGGTGGCCGGCGCCACGCCTGCGGGCAACTGGCCCAGCGACTGGGCGCGCGCAAACGTGGCCTGGATGTGGCTGCCGCAGGCGCGGTGATCGGTGAGGTGACGGGTGCGGGCGCCCAGGAGGTCGTCCACGTATTCGATCTTGTGTGTGGCCACGTCGAACACGCGGCGGGTGCGCGGGTCGTGGGCGATCTGGTGCAAGGCGGCCAGCGTCGAGGCGCGCAGCGCTTCCAGCGGGGCGGTTTCGTGCACCGGGTCGATGGCCTGCAGCGCGTCCACCATGGGTTGCGTGGTGCGCGACATCATCGCGTTGAACAGCTCGGCCTTGTCGGCGAAGTGCCAGTAAACGGCGCCCCGGGTCATCCCGGCCGCCCGAGCGATGTCTTGCAACGACGTGCGCGACACCCCCCGCTCGCCGAACACGTGTTCGGCGGCGTCCAGCAGGGCTTCACGGGTGAGTTGGGCGTCGGCTTTGGTGCGGCGCATGGCGTGGGTTCACAAGGCTCGTTTCAATGTGCGGGCGGCCAGCAGAGTCCGCAAGCCAGCACAGGGGATTTTGCAGGAACTTTACACATACATTCAAGCATGTATGTATACTTTCCAAACGATTGATTGACCAGGCAAGCATTTGCCCGAAGGTAGCCCCATGGCCCTGCACAACGCCACCGCCCCCGACCTGAACGAACCGGCCCCCGGGCCTTCCCGCTGGCAGCAGGTTCGCCGAGAACTGGGCTGGCGCTGGTTGGCCAACGGTGTGGGCCTGGTGGCCTTGGGGGCTTTGGCGGCCAGTTTGCTGACGGGCTGCGGCCCCAGTGGCCAGCCTGGCGCGGCCGCCGGTGCGGGCGCCCCAGGCGGCGCCCCCAAGATGCCGCCCATCCCGGTGGGGGTGGTGACCGTGCAGCCGCAGGCCGTGCCCATCATGGCCGAGCTGCCCGGTCGCCTCGAAGCCTTGCGCACGGCGCAAGTGCGCGCCCGTGTGGCCGGCATCCTGCAAAAGCGGGCGTTCGCTGAAGGTGCCGACGTGAGCGCCGGTCAGCTGCTGTTCCAGGTCGACCCGGCCACCTACCAGGCGGCGCTGAGCAGCGCCCAGGCCACCTTGGCCAAGGCCGAAGCCAACCTGGCCCAGCAGACGGCGCTGGTGGACCGCTACCAGCCGCTGCAGGCCGCCAAGGCCATCAGCCCGCAAGAATTCCTCAACGCCCAGGTGGCCCAGCGCCAGGCCCAGGCCGACGTGGCCGCGGCCAAGGCCGCCGTGCAGACGGCCCGCATCAACCTGAGCTACGCCAGTGTCACCGCGCCCATTTCGGGCCGCATTGGCCGCGCCCTGGTCACCGAAGGCGCCTTGGTGGGGCAGGGTGAAGCCACCCAGCTGGCCACCATCCAGCAAGTCAGCCAGCTCTACGTGAACTTCACCCAGTCGGTGAGCGACGTCATGAAGCTGCGCCGCGCCATGGACGCCGGGCAACTCAAGAAGGCCGGCGCCGGTGCGGCCGCCGTGCGCGTGGTGCTGGACGACGGCGCCGAATACCCGCTGCTGGGCAAGCTGCTCTTCTCTGACCTGAGCGTGGACGCCACCTCGGGCCAGGTCGCGCTGCGTGCCGAGCTGCCCAACCCCAAAGGCCTGTTGATGCCTGGCATGTACGTGCGCGTGCGCATCGAGCAAGCCGAGGTCGACGGCGGCGTGCTGATCCCGCAGCAAGCCGTGACCCGGTCGTCCCAGGGCGACACCGTCATGGTGGTGGCCAACGGCCAGGTCGCGCCGCGCCCGGTCAAGCTCGGTGGTGCCCGTGGCAACGAATGGGTGGTGTTGGGTGGCCTGAAGGCTGGCGAGCAAGTCATGGTCGATGGCTTCCAGAAGATCGCCATGGCGCCCAAAGCGCCTGTGCAGCCTGTGCCCTGGAGCCCGCTGGGCGCAGCCCCTGCCGCGGCTGCGGCGTCGTCGGCTTCGGCCGCTCAATGACGCGCTGACCGCAGGAGCGCCCCATGCCACGTTTCTTCATCGACAGGCCCATCTTCGCCTGGGTGATCGCGCTGTTCATTCTCGTCTTCGGCGGGGTGGCCATCACGCAGCTGCCCATCGCGCAATACCCCACCGTGGCCCCGCCATCGGTGGTCATCACCGCCACCTACCCCGGTGCGTCGGCCAAGACCCTGGACGAGACCGTCATCTCGGTCATCGAACAGGAACTCAATGGCTCGCCCGGCCTGGCCTACATGGAATCGGTCAGCCAGGCCAATGGCGGGGGGCAGATCACCGTCACCTTCGAGACCGGCACCGACATCAACCTCGCCCAGGTCGACGTGCAGAACCGGCTGGCCCGCGCCACGCCTCGCCTGCCCGCCGCCGTCACGCAACAGGGCGTGAAGGTCGACAAGTCGCGCAGCAACGTGCTGATGTTCGTGATGCTGTCGTCCGACAACCCGGCCTTCGACCCCGTGGCCTTGGGCGATTACGCTTCGCGCAACATCCTGCCGGAGCTGCAGCGCGTCAAGGGCATCGGCCAGGTCACGCTGTTCGGCACCGAGCGCGCCATGCGCGTGTGGGTCGACCCGGCCAAGCTGGTGTCTTATGGCCTGAGCCTGGCCGAAGTCAACGCCGCCATCCGGGCCCAGAACACCCTGGTGCCTGCGGGCGCGCTGGGTGACCGGCCCAACATCGACAGCCAGACCATGACGGCCACCGTGGTGGTCAATGGCCAGCTGGAAAACACCGAGCAGTTCGGCAACGTGGTGCTGCGCGCCAAGGCCGACGGCAGCACCGTACGCCTCAAAGACGTGGCGCGACTGGAGCTCGGGGCGCAGACCTACGGCACTTACGCCCGCCTCAACGGCAAGCCCGCGCTGGGCATGAGCATCCAGCTCTCGACCACGGGCAACGCCCTGGAATCGGCCAAGCTGGTCAAGGCCCGCATGGGGGAGCTCAAGAAGTACTTCCCGCAAGGCGTGGCCTATTCCTTCCCCTATGACACCTCGGGCTTCATCGAGGTGTCCATCGGCCAGGTGGTCGAAACGCTGGTGGAGGCCGTGGTGCTGGTCTTCCTGGTGATGTACCTGTTCCTGCAGAACTTCCGCTACACGCTGATCCCGACCATCGTGGTGCCCGTGGCCCTGTTCGGCACCTTCGGCGTGATGTCGGTGATGGGCTACTCCATCAACGTGCTCACCATGTTCGGCATGGTGCTGGCCATCGGCATCCTGGTGGACGACGCCATCGTGGTGGTGGAAAACGTCGAGCGCCTGATGGCCAAGGAAGGCCTGTCGCCTTACGCCGCCACCAAGAAGGCCATGACGCAGATCAGCGGCGCCATCGTGGGCATCACGGTGGTGCTGGTGTCGGTGTTCATCCCCATGGCCTTCTTCTCGGGCTCGGTGGGCAACATCTACCGGCAGTTCTCGCTGTCCATGGTGGCCTCGATGCTGTTCTCAGCCTTCCTGGCCCTGTCGCTCACGCCGGCCTTGTGCGCCACGCTGCTCAAGGCCGTGCCCGAAGACCACCACGAGAAGGGCGGCTTCTTTGGCTGGTTCAACCGCTTCTTCACCGCCACCACCCACGGCTACGAGAACACCACCGACAAGCTGGTGCGCCGAGGCGGCCGCGTGTTGCTCGTCTACCTGGCGCTGGTGGCCGCCGTGGGCTGGATGTACGTGCGCATGCCCAATGCCTTCCTGCCCAACGAAGACCAGGGCAACCTGATCGTCAACGTGCAGCTGCCGCCAGGCGCCACCGCCCCGCGCACCGAAGCCGTGATCTCGCAAGTCGAGGCTTATTTCCGCCAACAGCCTGAAGTGCGGGACGTGGTCGGTGTGGTGGGCTTCAGCTTCTCGGGCACCGGTCAGAACGCCGCGCTGGCCTTCGTCACCCTCAAGGACTTCAGCGAACGCAAGGGCGAAGCCCACAGCTCGCAAGCCATCGCCAAGCGGGCGTTCATGGCGCTCATGGGCATCCGCGATGCCTTCATCTACCCGCTCAACCCGCCGCCCATCCGCGAACTGGGCAACGCCACCGGCTTCTCGATGCGCCTGCAAGACCGTGGCGGCCTGGGCCACGAGGCCTTGCTGGGGGCCCGCAACCAGATGCTGGGCATGCTGATGCAAAGCAAGGTGGTCACGGGCGTGCGCCCTGACGGCCTGGAAGACGCGCCGCAGCTGCAACTCGACATCGACCGCGACAAGGCCTACGCCCTGGGCGTGAGCTTCGACGCGCTCAGCAGCACCTTGTCGACCGCGTTGGGCTCGTCTTACATCAACGATTTCCCCAACCGCTCGCGCATGCAGCGGGTGGTGGTCCAGGCCGACGCCCAGGCCCGCATGCAGCCTGAGCAGCTGTTGCAGATCCACGTGACCAACACCGCTGGTCAAAGCGTGCCCTTGTCGGCCTTCGTGAAGGCCCGTTGGGTGACGGGGCAGATGCAGGCCGTGCGCTACAACGGCTACCCGGCCATGCGCATGGCGGGCGACGCCGCCGCCGGCTATTCCACTGGCCAGGCCATGGCGGAAGTCGAAGCGCTGGCCGCCAAGCTGCCGCCGGGCATCGGCATCGAATGGACGGGCTTGTCGCGTGAGGAACAACTGTCGGGCTCGCAAGCCACGGCGCTGTTGGCCTTCTCGCTGCTGGCGGTCTTCCTCTGTTTGGCCGCGTTGTACGAAAGCTGGTCCATCCCGTTCGCGGTGATGCTGGTGGTGCCACTGGGGGTGTTGGGCTCGTTGATCGGCGCCAACATCCGAGACCTGCCCAACGACGTGTTCTTCAAGGTGGGCCTGATCACCATCATTGGCCTGTCTGCCAAGAACGCCATCCTGATCATCGAATTCGCCCGAGACCTGCAAAACCAGGGCAAGGGCGCGCTCGAAGCCGTGCTCGAAGCCTGTCACCTGCGCTTCCGCCCCATCATCATGACTTCGCTGGCCTTCATCCTGGGCGTGTTGCCCCTGGTGTTGTCCAGTGGCGCGGGCGCCGCCAGCCAGCGCGCCATCGGCACCGGCGTGATGAGCGGCATGATCGCGGCCACGGTGCTGGCGGTGTTCTTCGTGCCGGTATTCTTTGTGGTGGTCCGCAAGTTCTTCCCGGCCAAGGCGCCGGTGGCGTCTGCGGCGCCGAAGGAGGCGAGCGATGCTGCATGATGCCCAGGTGGACGGCGCCGGACGCCGTGCCCCCCGCTCAGCCTTGAGCCCCCAGTCACCGACGACCGAGACACCTCAGATGAACCCCCGGTTTCGCCCTGTGTTGAAGACCTTGCCGCTGCTGGCGGCGGTGGCCTTGTCGGCCTGTTCGCTGACGCCCACTTACCAGCGGCCCGAGGCGGCGGTGCCTGCCCAACTGCCCGCCGCGCCAGGCGCTGCGGCGGCATCGGCCTCCGCCCCGGCAGACGCGGTCGCCACGCCGGCCTGGTCCAGCTACTTCCCCGACGCCCGCTTGCAAGGCCTGATCCAGCGCGCGCTCGACAGCAACCGCGACCTGCGGGTCGCCTTGCGCAACGTCGACCAACTGCGTGCGGCTTACCAGGTCACCGACGCGGACCGCTTCCCCACGCTCAACGGCACCCTGACCGGCTCGCGCGGCCCCAGCACCTTCGCGCCCTACAAGCTCACCACCATCGTGCAAGGCGGTGTGACCCTGGCGTCTTATGAGCTGGACCTGTTCGGCCGCGTGCGTGCGGCGAGCGAAGCCGCGGCGGCGCAACTGCTGGCTTCCGAGTCCAACCGTCAAGCGGCGCAGGTGGCCCTGGTGGCCCAGGTGGCCAACGCCTATTACGGCTTGTGGGCCGACCGCTGGCAACTCGCGCTCAGCGCCGAGACGCTGCGCACCCGCCAGGAATCGCTGCGCCTGTTGCAGCTGAAGTTCGACAGCGGCGTGCTCAACGAGCTGGACTTGCGCACCGGGCAATCGCTGGTCGAAGCGGCCAAGGTGACGCAGGCCCAGGCGCAACGCCAATGGGCGCAAGACCTCAACGCTTTGCAGCTGTTGTTGGGCCAGCCTGTGCCGGCTGACCAATTGCCCCCTGAAGTCGACGCCAAGGTGCTGCTGCCCGCGAACGCGAACGGCAACGCCAAGGGGCAGGCCGAGGGCAAGGCGCCCCTGACCGCCGTGGAGCTGTGGCCGGCCTTGCCGGACCTGCCTGTGGGCTTGTCGTCCGACGTGTTGCTGCAACGCCCGGACATCGTCCAGGCCGAGCAGGCGCTCATCGCGGCCAACGCCAACGTCGGGGTGGCGCGCGCTTCGCGCTTCCCGCGCATCGCGCTCACCGCCAGCGCTGGCGTGATCAGCGATTCGCTCGACGGTCTGTTCAACGACAACCGCCGTGCCTGGAGCCTGGCGCCCTCGGTGACGGTGCCCTTGCTGGATTGGGGCCGCACCAGCGCCAACGTCGACGCGGCCATCGCCCGCAAGGACGCCGCGGTGGCCAGCTACGACAAGGCCGTGCAGACCGCCTTCCGCGAAGCGGCCGACGCGCTCGTGGCCCGCAGCACCTGGGTGGCGCAATCGCGCGCCCAAGCCGCACAGGCCGAAGCCGAAAGCCAGCGCTTGCGCCTGTCCACCTTGCGCTACGACACCGGTGTGGCCAGCCAGCTCGACTTGCTGGACGCCCAGCGCTCGTGGTTCTCGGCCCAGCAGGCCTTGATCGCCGCCCAGCTGTCTCGCCAGCAGGCGCAGATCGGCCTGTACAAGGCCCTGGGTGGCGGGCTGCTGAACTGAGCCTCCGGCACCGCGCCCCAAAGCAAGAAAGGCCCTCGTGAGAGGGCCTTTAGCTTGGCTGGGGCTCTGCGGCCCCGTGTCTCCTCGGTTGGCCGATGGCCTCAGGCGCGCATGCGGGCGTCCAGGCGCCAGCCCAGCTTGGCCACGTTGTTCATCGACACCAGGTGGATGTAGATCCAGCCCATGGCGCCCGATTCGAACAAGGCGTGCTTCTGCTCGGCGCTCAGCGCCTTGAGCTTGGCCTCGTCGACCACCTTGAAGCCTTGCAGCACCGTGCGGTTGCCGTCGAATTCGTGGCCGATGGAGCGGTCGGTCAGCAGGCCCAGCTTCTCGATGTCGGCGATCCATTGCTGCGTGAGCTGCAGGTCGCGGTGGAAGCCCAACAACAGGTTCTGCACGCCTTCGAGGTAGGCGCTGGGCTTGCCTTCGTCGTTGAACAGCGCTTCGCCTTCGGTCTGGCTGAAGCCAGCGAAAGTCTCGTCGAAGCAGACCGTCATGTCGGGGTTGCCCGCCTGCTCGGCCAGGATGAACGGGTAGCGGCGCACGAAGGCCGGCACATAGCGGTGCTCGGCCCACTTGCCTTCGGCGTCGACCATCAGGTTCTCGCCCTCGCGCAGGCCCATCAGGGCGATCAGCGCGCTGCCGGAGCCGTCGTTGACAAACACGCAGGGGTAGTCCAGCGCGGCCATGGGCAGTTCGGTGGCAGACAGCAGCACCGAGTGCGTCTTCGCTGCGAAATGCATGCCGGCTGCGCCCAGCTTCATGCGCAGGCTGCGGTGCTCGTCGGGGCGCAGGGCCACGATGCGTTCGTAAAACAGGAGGGTCTTGTCGCTCATGTCGGTGAGCCTGCCGGAGGCAGGCCCGCTGTGGTTGCTTGGAAGGTGCCCCAGGTCTGGCGGCCTGCTGTGCAAGCCCACCCGGGAACGGCCTCACAGCTTAGTCCCTTCAGGTGACACAATCGTGAGCGTTTTCCTGTGTTCAGCCGCTTCCTCGCCCCCCTCTCGACCCTTCTCGCCCCCTGATTCCGCCGTGAGCGCCCCCACCTTGACCTTGCGCAGCCGCAGCAGCCTCTACCTCGACCTCATCCGCTGGGACCGCCCGCAAGGCTGGCTGCTCCTGCTGTGGCCCACCTGGCTGGCCTTGTGGATGGCGGCGGGGGGATTCCCGGGCTGGCACGTGCTGGTGGTGTTCACGCTGGGCACCGTCCTCATGCGCAGCGCAGGGTGTGCCGTCAACGACGTGGCCGACCGCGAGTTCGACCGCCATGTGGAACGCACGGCCCAGCGGCCGCTCACGAGTGGGCAAATTTCGGTCAAAGAAGCCCTGGGCGTGGGCGTGGCGCTGGCGCTGGTGGCCTTTGCGCTGGTGCTCACCCTCAACACCGCCACGGTGCTGTGGTCGTTGGGCGCCCTGGGGGTGACCATCCTCTACCCCTTCACCAAGCGCTTCTTTGCCATGCCGCAGGCGGTGCTCGGCGTGGCCTTCAGCTTTGGCATCCCCATGGCGTTCGTCGCGCTGGACAAAGGCCTGCCGGCCACGGTGGGCTGGCTGGTGGCGGGCAATTTGCTGTGGGTGCTGGCCTACGACACCGAATACGCCATGGTCGACCGCAACGACGACCTCAAGATCGGGCTGCGCACCTCGGCCATCACCCTGGGGCGCTTCGACGTGGCCGGCGTGGCCCTGTTTTACGCTGGCGGCATCGGGTGCTGGGCCCAGGCGGCCAGCTTGTCGGGGCTGGGCGTGGGCACGATGGCCGGGCTGGCGGCGGCTGCGGCCCAAGCGGTGTGGCATGTGGGCTTGATCCGAGGCCGCGAGCGCCAGGCTTGCTTCAAGGCCTTCCGCAGCAACCACTGGCTGGGCATGGGCGTGTGGCTGGGTGCCGTGTTCGACACCCTGCCGGGCCTGCGGGGCTGATCAGCGCCCGAACTCGTCGCCCAGTTCGGCGGCGCGGGCCTGGGCCTGGCGCATGGCGGCCACGAAGGTGGCCTTCACGCCGGCGGATTCCAAGTGGGTGAGGGCGGCGTAAGTGGTGCCGCCTTTGGACGTCACGCGTTCACGCAACACGGCTGGCGAGTCGGCGGACTGCGTGGCCAGCGAGGTGGCGCCTGCGAACGTGGCCAGCGCCAGTTGGCGGCCTTGCTCGGCGCTCAGGCCCATGTCCTGTGCGGCCTGCACCATGGCTTCGATGAAATAGAACACGTAAGCCGGGCCGGAGCCCGAGAGGGCGGTGACGGCGTCCAGCTGGGCTTCGGCGTCCACCCACACGGCCTGGCCGGTGGGGCGCACCATGGCCGCGATGCGCTCACGTTCTTCTGCCGTCACTTCGGGGCGGGCAAACAGGCCGGTCATGCCCTGGCCCACGAGGGCGGGGGTGTTGGGCATGGCGCGCACGATGCGAGGGCTGCCCAGAAGGCGGGCCATGTCGTCGGTGCGCAGGCCGGCCATCACGCTGTAATGCAGCGCCACGGCGGCGTGGCCGCCCACCTGTGCAGCGGCGTCCTTGAACTGCTGCGGCTTCACGGCCCACACCACCACGGTGGCCTCGCCCAAGGCTGCGTCAGGGGCCGCCTGGGTGCGCACGCCCAGCGCGCTCTCCAGCTTGCTGCGCTGGGCTTCGACGGGGTCAACCACCAGGATCTGTTGCGGGGCGTGGCCGTCGCGGATCAGGCCACCGATGATGGCGGTGGCCATGTTGCCGCCGCCGATGAACGCGATGAGGGGGGAAGTCATCCCCCGATCATGCCCGAGTCGCGGCCACCCACGCCGACTGGCGGGTGCTGTCGTTGAGCTGGTGCACCAGCTGATCGGGCTGCAAGGGCTTGTGCAGCAGCGTCACGTTTTGCGACTCGGCCGCCTCTTCCAGGCCCGGCTTGGCCTCACCGGTCAGCAAGAAGGCCGGCAGGTCTTCGCCACATTCGTAGCGCAACTGGCGCAACACCGCCAAGCCGTCGACGTCCAGGCCCAGTCGGTGGTCGCTGATCAGGGCCACGGGCATGTCGCCGTCTTCCATGCGGCCAGTGGCTTGCAGCTCCACCAGCGCTTCGAGCGCGGCGTCCGGGGTGGCGCCCGCAGCGGGCAACCAGCCGTGCTGGCGCAACACCAGCACCGTGCTTTCGAGCACATCGGGCTCGTCGTCGATCAACACCACGACCCGGTTGCGGCTGGACGCGGGCGCCGGCGGCGCGTCGGGCCAGGCCGGCTGCGCGCTGCGGGGCAACACGGCGGGCGCGGCAGGCTCCTTGGCGGGCTGGGCTTGGGCCGGGGCCACCATGGTCAGCAACTCGCTGGGCACCAGCCTGGGCAATTGCACCGAAAACACCGAACCCTTGCGCGGCCTCGACAGCACGCGCACCGGGGTGGGCCCCAGCAGGCTCAGGCGGCGCACCACGGCCAGCCCCAGGCCCAGGCCTTCGCCACTGCGGCGGGCCTCGTTGTTGGCCTGGAAGTAGTCCTCGAAGATGCGGTAGCGGTGGTGTTTGGCGATGCCAATGCCCGTGTCCCACACCTGACACATCACGGCCGCGCCGCGCACGCGGGCACGCAGCCGCACTTCGCCCTTGTCGGTGTAGCGCACTGCGTTGTTGAGCAGGTTGCGCAAGATGCGCTCCAGGAGGTGCGGGTCGGCCTGCACCCACAGGTCGGTGGGCTCGATCGCCCAGCTCAGGCCCTTGTGCTCGCACAGCGAAGAGAACTCCGTGTCCAGCTTGGCCCACAGTTGCGCCAAAGGCATGGCCTGGGCCTTGTATTCGATGCGCTGGGCGTCGATGCGGGCCACGTCGAACATCTTCTCGAACATGGTGCTCAGCGACGACAGCGTGGTCTGCACCTTCGACAACAGCGGCGAGCCTTCTTCGGTGTTCACGTGGGGCCGCAGCGCACTAGACAGCAGCATCAACACGTGCAGGGGCTGGCGCAGGTCGTGGCTGGCGGCAGCGAAGAACTCACCCTTCTGGCGGTCGGCGCTTTCGGCGCGTGCCTTCGACAAGGTCACCTTGTTGATCTCGTCTCGCAATTGCAAGACCAGGTCGGCGTTTTCGTGGCGCAGCAAGGCGCCTTCGCGCAGCCTTCGGCTGATGTTCTGCGCGATGATCAGGCAGGTCATGAGCGACACCACCAGCACCAGCGCCAGGTAGGCCGTGTCGCGGCTGCCGAACATCGCCAGACGGATGGCGGTGAACAGCAGCAAAGGCACGCTGCCGGCGAAGGCCGCGCCCCAGTCCTGGATGGTCGACAGGGTGATGGTGAAGGCGTAGACGATGGCGGCAGCCACCAGCGTCATCTTCCATTCCATGCTGGCGGCGACCAACAGGCCGGCGTTGAGCATGCCCCACAGGCTGCTTTGGGCGGCGTGCCACCACAGCAGGCGTTGGCGCCAGACAGTGAAGTGTTCGGCCGTGATCTCGTGGCGACGCAGCGAGGAGGCCGTGAACAGGGCCAGGCCCCAGACGAAGCACAGGCCCAGGGCCGGCATGAGCCAGGTCAGCGTGGGCACGGGCCAGTCGCTGACCATCCAGCACAGCAGCACCAGGCCGAGCACCTGGCCGACGATGGCGTCTGGCCCGGTGGCCCAGCTCTCCCTGAGGGTTTGCAGCTCGATGCGGGCTTCGATCGGGGACAGGCCCCGAAGCGAGTTCCGCAGCAAGTTCACGCCAGGTCTTCCTGACCGACCGGCAGGGGCACGGAGATGGAGGCGCTGGCCATGCGCAACGCGGCCAGGGCCGGGCCGGCCGTGGAGCCCGCAGGCGAACCGGCGGCGGCCGCACCGGCCATGATTTCAGGGTTGCGCGAACACATCAGCACCAGCTGCGTGCGGCTGTGCACGCCATAAGCGCGGAAGATGGCGCTCACGTGCAGCTTCACCGTTTCGGCGCTGATGCCCAGGGCCGTGGCGATCGCGTGGTTGGTGCAACCCTTGAGGATCCATTGCAGCACGTCGCGCTGGCGGGGCGTCAGACGCACCGAGCGCTGGGCGCTGGGCTCCTCGGTGCCGGGCCAGTCGGCTTCACCTGGGCTGAGCAGGTCGGAGGGGAAGTGCAGTCGGCCTTCGACCAGCGCCTTGAGCGCCGACATGAAGCCGTCGATCTCGGCGAGCTTGGGGATGAAGCAGGAGGCGCCGTGGTGGATGCATTCCAGGGCCAGCTGCACGTCGTTCTGGCCGGTGATGATGCCGATGCGCTGGGTGGGCGCAGCGGCGCGCATGGCCTGGAGCGTGGCCATGCCGCGGCTGTCAGGCAGGCCCAAGTCGAGGAGCACCACGTCCACCGGGTGGGTGGCCTGGCTTTCTTCCAGCTTCTGCAGGGCGGCCTGCATGGTGCCGGCCTGCGAGAACAGGGCATGAGGGTCCAGGCCACGGATGGCCTGCATCATGCCTTCGCGGATCAGGCTGTGGTCGTCTACCAGCAGGTAGTGGGGTGCGCGCGTTGCATCCATCTTGTTTTTCCTTAAGCAGGCCACATGTTACAGAAGGCTCACCGGTGACCGAATAGGGCCGTTCCCACCCTCACCATCGTGGTGCCCTCGATGATCGCGGCTTCAAGATCGGCACTCATCCCCATGGACAGGGTGTCCAGGGGTAAGCCCGAGGCGCGCAAGCTGTGAAACAGTTCACGGACCGCGCGTAACGCATCGCGTTGAGCTTGTGGGTCGGGGGTGGGCGCAGGCAAAGCCATGATGCCGCGCAGCGTCAGGCGGGGCAAGGCGGCCACCGCTTCGCACAGGGCCTGCGCCTCGCCGGGCTCGACCCCGCTCTTGCTGTCTTCGGCGCTGGTGTTGACCTGCACCAGCACTTGCAGCGGTGGCAGGTGGGCCGGGCGTTGCTCGGACAAGCGCTGGGCCACCTTGAGCCGATCCACGCTTTGTACCCAATCGAAATGCTCGGCCACCACGCGGGTCTTGTTGCTTTGCAGGGGGCCAATCAGGTGCCACTGCAGTTCGCTGCGCAAGTCGGCCAGGGCGGCCATCTTGTCGACGGCTTCCTGCACGTAGTTTTCGCCAAAGGCCCGCAGGCCCGCCGCATGGGCTTCGCGCACGGCCTCGGCGGGGAAGGTCTTGCTCACGGCCAGCAGGGTCACGGCCTCTGGCGGGCGTTGCGCGTCGGAACAAGCCTGGGAAATCCTGCTTCTCACGGCCTGCAGGTTGTGTGGGATCGTCGCCATAATGGTCTGTCGTGACTCGTCAGGTGCACATCTTCCATGGACATCACCCAGCTGCTCTCGTTTTCGGTCAAGAACAAGGCGTCTGACCTGCACTTGTCGGCCGGTTTGCCGCCCATGATCCGGGTGCACGGCGATGTGCGTCGCATCAACATCGACCCGCTCGATCACAAGCAGGTCCATGACATGGTGTACGACATCATGAACGACAGCCAGCGCAAGATGTACGAAGAGACGCTGGAATGCGACTTTTCGTTCGAAATTCAAGGCCTGGCGCGTTTCCGGGTCAACGCCTTCAACCAGAACCGCGGCGCTGGCGCCGTGTTCCGGACGATTCCTTCGAAGATCCTGACCCTGGAGCAGCTCAACGCCCCCAAGGTCTTCCAGGACCTGGCGCTCAAGCCGCGTGGCCTGGTGCTGGTCACCGGCCCCACGGGTTCGGGCAAGTCCACCACCCTGGCTGGCATGGTCAACCACCTCAACGAAACCGAATACGGTCACATCCTGACGGTGGAAGACCCGATCGAATTCGTTCACGAGTCCAAGAAGTGCCTGATCAACCAGCGCGAGGTCGGGCCGCACACCATGAGCTTCGCCAACGCGCTGCGTTCGGCCTTGCGCGAAGACCCGGACTGCATCCTCGTGGGTGAAATGCGCGACCTGGAAACCATCCGCCTGGCGCTGACGGCCGCCGAAACGGGCCACCTGGTGTTCGGCACGCTGCACACCTCGAGCGCCGCCAAGACCATCGACCGGGTGGTCGACGTCTTCCCCGCGGCCGAAAAGGACATGGTGCGCGCCATGTTGTCGGAATCGCTGCAGGCCGTGATCTCGCAAACGCTGTGCAAGACCAAGGACGGCCAGGGCCGCGTGGCCGCGCACGAAATCATGATCGGCACGCCGGCCATCCGCAACCTGATCCGCGAAAACAAGATCGCCCAGATGTACTCGTCCATCCAGACGGGCAACAGCGTGGGCATGCAGACGCTGGACCAGAACCTCACCGACCTGGTGCGCCGCAACGTCATCAGCCCGGCCGAGGCCCGCGCCAAGGCCAAGATGCCTGAGAACTTCCCGGGTTGACCATGAAAAGCCTGCTGGGTCGGTTTGCCATCGGGGGACGCACCATCGGCCTGGCCACGGCCGAGCCGCCTGCGGCCGACGACGAAGGCTACTTCGCCACCCAGTTCATGGAGCACCCGCTGGCGGGTGAGCCCGAGCCGACCGACGCCACCCTGCACGCTTCAGGCTGGACCCGCCGCGCCCAGGAGGTGGGGGCCCAGGCCCTCGACCCCGAGCAGGGTCTGGCCTTGCTGGTGCAAGCCTGGTCCGACGACGCGCTGATGGCCACCCTGGCGCCCGACGAGCAACGCAAGTTGCTCACCCACCTCGACTTCTGTTCGGTGCCCCCCGGCCAGGAATTGCTGCTGCAAAACGAACGGGGCGATTACGCCTTGGTGGTGCTCGAAGGCCTGGTGGCGGTGGACCGCCTCCAGCCCACGGGGGCCCGCTCCCGCCTGGCCGAAGCCCGTGAAGGCGACGTGCTCGGCGAGATGTCCCTGCTGGACGCAGGGGCCCGCATCGCTTCGTGCGTGACGCTCAGCCGCTGTTCGCTGGCCGTCATCGCCCACAGTGCCCTCGACGACCTCGCCATCGAAGAGCCCCGGCTCGGCATGGCGGTGATGACGTCGGTGGCGCGACGCCTGAGCTTGCGCATGCGCCAGCTCAGCGCCAGACTGGGGGCCTTGCTGGCCGCCGGCTGAGCCCCCTTCTTTCGCCCCTTTCACCCGCATTGCCTTCAGGGACGGTTTCACCATGGAACGCGATCAGGCCTCGAAATTCATCAACGACTTGCTGCGCCTGATGGTCACGCGCGGCGGCTCCGACCTGTTCCTCACGGCCGAATTCCCGCCGGCGATCAAGGTCGACGGCAAGATCACCAAGGTGTCGCCCCAGGCGCTCACGCCGCAGCACACCCTGTCGCTGGCGCGCGCCATCATGAACGACAAGCAGGCGGCCGAGTTCGAGCGCACCAAGGAGTGCAACTTCGCCATCTCGCCGTCGGGCGTCGGCCGATTCCGGGCCAACGCCTTCGTGCAACAAGGCCATGTGGGGCTGGTGCTGCGCGTCATCCCGCAGTCGCTGCCCAGCATCGACACCATGGGCTTGCCCAGCATCCTCAAGGACGTCTCCCTCACCAAGCGTGGCCTGGTCGTGCTGGTGGGTGGCACCGGCTCGGGCAAGTCCACGACGCTGGCGGCCATGGTCGACCACCGCAACGAAAGCACTTTTGGCCACATCATCACCCTGGAAGACCCGGTCGAGTTCGTGCACCCGCACAAGAACTGCATCGTCACCCAGCGTGAGATCGGCCTGGACACCGAGGGCTGGGAGATCGCGCTCAAGAACACGCTGCGCCAGGCGCCCGACGTCATCCTCATGGGCGAAATCCGCGACCGCGAGACCATGGAGCACGCCGTGCAGTTCGCCGAAACCGGCCACTTGTGCCTGGCCACGCTGCACGCCAACAGCGCCAACCAGGCGCTCGACCGCATCATCAACTTCTTCCCTGAAGAGCGTCGCGCCCAGCTGCTGATGGACCTGTCGCTCAACCTCAAGGGCCTGATCTCGCAGCGCCTGCTGCCGCGTGAAGAGGGCAAGGGCCGGGTGGCGGCCGTTGAGATCCTGCTCAACACGCCCCTGATCTCCGACCTCATCTTCAAGGGTGAAGTGGGCGAGATCAAGGAGATCATGAAGAAGTCGCGCGAGTTGGGCATGCAGACCTTCGACCAGGCCTTGTTCGACCTCTACGAGAGCAACGCCATCACCTACGAAGATGCGCTGCGCAACGCCGACTCCGTCAACGACCTGCGCCTGCAGATCAAGCTCAACAGCCAGCGCGCTCGCAACCAGGACCTGTCGGCGGGCACCGAGCACCTGCGCATCGTCTGACCTTCACCGACGCCAACGCCATGAGCGCTTTCACCCTCGGCACCCGCGCTTACGAGCCGGTGCCTTCCCACCGCGTGGCCTTCGTCGGCCTGGGCACCATGGGCGGGCCCATGGCCGCCCACCTGCTGCAAGCCGGCCACGACGTCACCGTCTACAACCGCACCGCCGCCAAGGCCCAGGCCTGGGTGAGCCAGTTTGGCGCCCAGGGCCGGTGCCGGGCTGCCGCCACGCCGGCCGAAGCCGCTGCGCAGGCGCAAATCGTGTTCACCTGCGTGGGCAACGACAACGACTTGCGCCAGGTCTGTGTGGGCGAATCCGGCCTCTTCACCACGCTGCCCGCCGGCGGCGTGGTGGTGGACCACACCACCACCAGCGCCGAAGTCGCGCGTGAGCTGGCCGCAGCCGCTCAGGCGCGCGGCTTGCACTTCATCGACGCCCCCGTTTCTGGCGGCAACCTGGGTGCCCTCAATGGCGTGCTCACCGTCATGTGCGGGGGCGACGCCGCCGTGTTCGAGCGCGTCAAGCCCGTGGCCATGGCTTTCTCGCGCGCTGTCACCCTGTTGGGCGGCCCCGGCGCGGGTCAACTCACCAAGATGGTCAACCAGATTTGTGTGGGCGGCTTGCTGCAAGGCCTGGCCGAAGCCCTGGCCTTTGGCGACAAGGCCGGGCTGGACCTGGCCAAGGTGCTCGAAGTGATCACCCAAGGGGCGGCCGGCAGCTGGCAAATGCAACACCGGGGCCCCACCATGGCACGCAACGAGTTCGACTTCGGCTTCGCCGTCGACCTCATGCGCAAAGACCTGGGGTTGGTGCTCGAAGAGGGGCGTCGCCTGGGCGCACGCCTGCCGGCCACCGCGCTGATCGACCAGTTCTACGCCGACGTGCAGGCCATGGGCGGCGGCAGGCAGGACACCTCCAGCCTCATCCGCCGCTTGCGCTGACCGCGCCGGCGGGCGCGATCAGGGGTTGGTGCCCTGACCCGGCGTCACGCTGCTGGCGGTCGAATCGGGCTGGGCGGGCACCTTGCCGGCCAAGGCTTCCTCGCTGATGATGTCCATCACCTTGACGACGCGGCGCACGCCCTTGATGCCGGCGGTCAGCTCGGCGGCACGGTCGGCCTCGCGCTGGGTCACCATGCCCATCAGGTAGACCTCGCCGCGCTCGACCACGATCTTGAAGGCGTTGGACATCAAGTCCTTGGCGTCCACCAGGGTGGCGCGCACCTTGCCAGCCAGCAGCACGTCGTTGGAGCGCGAACTCAGCGAGCTGGAGAAGCTCACCGAGAGCTCGTTGATCACGGCCTTCACGTTTTCCACGCGGGCCACGGCCTGCTCGGCGGCGACCTTGTCGGCCTCATTGGGCACCTCGCCGGTCAGCAGCGCCGTGCGGCTGTAGCTGTTGACGTTGACGTGGCCACGGTCGCCCAGGGCGTCACGCACCCGCGATTCCCCCTTGAGCTCGATGCCCTGGTCTTCCAGTTGGGTGCCCGAGGTGCGGCGGTCGGTGGCCACGAAGGCCCCGCCCACGGCACTGCCCAGCACCACAGGCACACAGCCTTGCAGTGCAGAGAGGGTGGCCAGCACCAGGCCGGCAGCGGCCAAGCCGCGAACAAGGGTCAAAGGACGGCTCATGAAGCGTCTCCAAGCAAATGGGTGTCCACGGCGCTGGCCATGCCGTGCAGGGCCAGCCAAGCCATGGCGTAAAGCGTGTCGGCGCGCTCGCCACCAGGCAGCGGCACCCACACGTCGGTGTCGCGCAGCAGCGGGCCCAGCGTGCGGGCCGACTCGCCGGTGAAGGCAATCAGGGTGAGGTCCATGTCGGCCGCCAGTTCCGTGGCGGCGCGCAAGTCGGCCTCGTCACGTTCGAGCGAAAACGCCAGCCACACGTCCCCGGGGTGGCCCAGGGCCCGCAGGCCTGCGCTCAAGTCCGTGTGGCCTGGCCGGGGGGCCACGCTCATGGCCGCCAGGGGCGGGCGTTCGCGCTCATGGCCGTGCACCAACAGGCGTGCGGCCTGGTCCGCCAGGCCTTGCGCTTCGGCTTCGCCCGCGCACAGGACCTTGCCCCCGGCCGTCACGGCATGCATCACGGCTTGGGCAGCGAAATCCAGCTGTTGCACCAGGCGTTCTGACGACTGGTAGAGGCCATCGGCTGCGGCCATCAAAGGCAGCTGCAACGCCGCGTGGACAAGAGAGGAATCCGACATGGCGCGGATGATAAGTCAGGCCATCGCATTTGCCGTGACGAGGTGCATCTGCCGCTCGGCATCGGGCCTCAGCGGGTGCTGGCGTCGAAGGCCGCAGGCAGCCACGCCAGCTCGCCACCGTCGATCGCCACCACGTCGAAACGGCAGGGCGGCCACACCTTCAGGCCCATGAGGTAATGCTGTGCCGCGCGGATGCAGCGCTGTTGCTTGGTGCGGCCCACCGAGGCGGCGGCGCCCCCCTGGTCGGTGGACTTGCGTTGGCGCACCTCGACGAACACCAGCGTGCCGTCGCGGTCGCGCATGATGAGGTCGATCTCGGCGCCGCGCGCCGAAGGGCCGCGTGCCACCCGATAATTGCGTTCCACCAGCGTCAGGCCTTGCGCCTGCAAATGCCGCAGGGCGCGGTCCTCGCCTTCATCTCCCAGGTCTTTGGTCGTGAGCTTCGAAGCCAACATGCTGCTCCAGGCGGCGCAACAGGTCGCCGGCAGGCAACAGTATCCCGCAGGCACGCTCTACCTCGTGGCCACGCCCATCGGCAACCTGGCCGACATCAGCTTGCGGGCCGTGCAGGTGCTCGCGCTGGTCGACGCCGTGGCCTGCGAAGACACCCGCGTGACCGGGCAACTGCTGCACATGCTGGGCCTGCACAAGCCCTTGTTGACGCTGCATCAGCACAACGAGCGCGAAGCCAGCGCCGCCATCGTGGCGCGCTTGCAGTCAGGCGAGCGCATCGCCTATGTGTCCGACGCCGGCACCCCCGCCGTTTCCGACCCGGGCGCGGTGCTCGTGGCCCAAGCGCAGCTCGCCGGGCTGGCGTGCTGCCCTGTGCCGGGCGCCAGCGCCGTCACGGCAGCGCTCAGCGTGTCGGGCGACACCCAGGCCCAGGGCTTCCGATTCCAGGGCTTCCTGCCGGCCAAAGGTGGCGAGCGCCAGCAGGCGCTGCAACAGTTGGGGGGCACCGCTTCCACGGTGTTGTTCGAAGCGCCCCACCGCATGGCCGACCTGGCGGCCGACTTGGCCGCGCTGAGCCCGCTGCGGCGGGTCACGGTGTGCCGTGAGCTGAGCAAGCAGTTCGAAGACATCGCCACCCTGAACGCGGCCGAGCTGCCTGCCTGGCTGGCGGCCGATGCCCACCGCGCCAAAGGCGAGTTCGTGCTCGTGCTCCACGGCCAGGCCGCCGAGGCCGACGAAGCCTTGCCCGAAGCCTGGCTGCGCCTGCTGGCCGAACTCGTGGCCGTCATGCCCGTCAAGAGGGCCGCCCAGCTCCTGGCCGACGCCACGGGCCGGCCACGCAAGGCCCTCTACGAATTGGCGTTGCAACAGCGGCAAGCCAGCGAAGAGGCCGATCAGGGCGACTGAGCCGCCACTGTCCCGGCGCGCCACCTTGGCCAGATGGGCCACACTTCTGTCGGATTTGGCACATCTGACAAACCGAACCATCAGAATGGGTGGTCGGGTGAACCCTCAATCATTGGGAATCACCCGGTATCGGATGCGGTTCGTGAAATTTGACACTGCGGTCACCCCCCCGAACCAAGAGGAGTGCATCCATGTTCAAGACCGTCTCCCTGAAGTCTGCTGTCACGGCCGCTGCCGTGGCGGTGGCCACCTTGTCCGCTCCGGCCGCCAACGCCAGCCTGCTCAACCTGTCGAAGACCAAGTACCCCATCGTGCTGGTCCATGGCTTCATCGGCTTCGACAACATCCTGGGCATCCAGTACTTCTACCAAATCAACACCCAGCTGCGCAACGACGGTGCGACCGTCTACATCGCCTCGGTCAACCCGTCGCAGACCACCGAATGGCGCGGTGAAGAGCTGATCCAGCAAATGAAGCAGTGGGCCGCCAAGGACGGCGTCAAGAAGTTCAACCTGTTCGGCCACAGCCACGGCGGCCCCACCGTGCGTTACGCCGCTGGCACCGTGCCCGACATGGTCGCCTCGGTGACCACCATCGCCGGCACCCACCTGGGTTCGGTCGTGGCCGACAAGATCCTGGCCAACACCACGCCTGACGGCAGCTTCGACAAGGCCGCCACCGCTGGCCTGCAGCTGATCGCCTGGCTGAGCGGCAACAAGACCCAGAGCGACGCTGACCTCAAGACCGCCCTGAAGGCCCTGACCTCTGAAGAATCCAAGGCCTTCAACGCCCGCTTCCCCGTTGGTGCCCCCACCAAGGACTGCGGCCAGGGCCCCGAAACCGCCAAGGTCGGCGCCAACACCCTCCGTTGGTACTCGATCTCCGGCACGCAGGTGAAGACGTCGGCCGCCGACGTCTCCGATCCGTTGCTGGGCTACACCGCCGACTATTTCGGCACCGAACCCAACGACGGCCTGGTGGGCCGCTGCTCCAGCCACTGGGGCCGCGTCCTCAAGGACAACTACGCCTGGAACCACCTGGACGAAATCAACCAGGTCCTGGGCATCATCGGCAGCTCGCCCGATCCGGTCGCTTTCTACAAGTCGCACGCCACCCGTCTGAAGCTGCTGGGTCTGTGACCACTTGACGCGAACTGGCACCCGGTGTGATGCCGGGTGCGAAAAATAAGGGGTAGATGGCCATGGTTCCACTACCCCTTTTGCTTTTGCCCCCCCATAATCACCGCGCGCCCACCCCCTCCCTCCAAAGAGGGGGCCAAGGAGACAACAAGAGAAGGACAAGACCTAGATGGTGACACGTGGCAAATTGGCGGCGGGCGTCGCTGTGGCCACCGCGATCGCCGCGACTTCGATCTGGACCATCCGGCAGCGGGCGGAACAGGCGAGCGTGGTGCGCGGCGACGACGCTTGGGGCGCCCTCCAGACCGCCCCGGAAACGGTGGGCGGCGCGAGCGAATTGGCGACGGCCAGCCAGCCGGCCATGACGGCCGAGCAGGTGCGCACGCGCTTGTTCCGCGACGGCTCGCTGGTGGGCACCGAGCCTGCGGGCGAATGGTGTGTGACACAAGGCAAGCTCAAGCCCTGCCTGGGGCTGCGCCACCGTTTCGAGTACTACATCCTGGGCGTGGGCGAAGTCACCGTCCAGGACCTGCGTGTGTTGGTGCAAGACGAAGCCGCCACGGCCCATGGGCCGGAGTTGGCAAGTCAGATCCTGTCGATCTGGGACAAATACTGGCAATTGCGCCGCCACGAATACCGCAACGCTTTCGTCCAGAACGACCGCAGCACCTGGATGCCCGTGTTCGAAGAGCAACGCGCCGTGCGCCGCCAGATCCTGGGGGCCGACTGGGCCGCCGCCTTCTTCGCGGACGACGAAGCCCACTTCAAGGAATACGTCGCACAGCTCGAATCGGGCCTGCCGCCGCCGCCCGACCCGGGTGAAGCCGTGCCCCAGATGGGACCAGGCAAGGACGCCGCCGCCGTGCGCGCCGAACGCGTGGCCCGCTACGGCGAAGCCGCAGCCGCCCGCCTCGACAAGGCCGACGAAGAGTGGGCCGACTGGCAACGGCGCCTGGCCGGCGCCCGCACCGAGTGGGACCGCCTGCGCGCGGCCAACAACCTGTCCGAAGAGCAGCGCCGCCAGGAAATCAATGCCTACATCCAGGCCAACTTCAAGCAGGACGAACTCCTGCGCGTGCAGGCCCTGTTGCACCTTTGAGTCCGTGTCGCGTCGGCGCATGACCCCGAGTCGCACCTGGGCCCAGGCCGTGCCTACAATGAGCCCATGATCGCCGTCGACGCCACCCTCGCCCGCCTCCAGACCGCCCGCGACCTCCTGCTCGCACCTTACGGCCTGGACGAATCCACCCTGCTCAATGCGCTCAAGCTCATCACGGCGCATCGGGTGGACGACGCCGACCTCTATTTCCAGTACACGCGCAGCGAGGGCTGGAGCCTGGAAGAGGGCATCGTCAAGTCGGGCAGCTTCGGCATCGACCAAGGCGTGGGCGTGCGTGCCATCGCTGGCGAAAAGACCGCCTTCGCCTACTCCGACGACATTTCTGAAGCCGCCTTGCTCGACGCCGCCCGCACGGTGCGCACCATCGCCGCAGCCGGCCAAAGCCGCCGCGTGAAGGTGGGTGCCACCCAGGTGGCCCCGAGCCGCAGCCTCTACCCCTCGCTCGACCCCATCGTCTCGCTCGACAGTGCCGCCAAGGTGGCGCTGCTGGAAGACGTGGAAAAGCGCGCCCGCGCCAAAGACCCGCGCATCGTGCAGGTCATGGCCGGGCTCGGTTGTGAATACGACGTCGTGCTCATCGCCCGTGCCGATGGCACCCTGGCCGCCGACGTGCGCCCACTGATCCGCCTGTCGCTGACCGTCATCGCCGAGCAGAACGGCCGCCGCGAAGTCGGCTCCTCGGGTGGCGGTGGCCGCTACGACCTGTCCTACTTCACCGCCGAAGTCACCGACCAATACGTGGACCAGGCCGTCCACGCGGCCCTGGTGAACCTCGAAGCCCGCCCCGCGCCGGCCGGTGAGATGACCGTGGTGCTGGGCAGCGGCTGGCCTGGCATCTTGCTGCACGAAGCCGTGGGCCATGGCCTCGAAGGCGACTTCAACCGCAAGGGCTCCAGCGTGTTCTCGGGCCGTGTGGGCCAGCGCGTGGCCGCCAAGGGCGTGACCGTCCTCGACGACGGCACCCTGGCCGACCGCCGCGGCTCGCTCAACATCGACGACGAAGGCTGCCCCACCCAGCGCACCGTGCTGATCGAAGACGGCATCCTGCAAGGCTATATGCAAGACGCAACCAACGCGCGGCTCATGAAAACCGCGCCCACCGGCAACGGTCGACGCGAAAGCTACGCCCACCTGCCCATGCCGCGCATGACCAACACCTACATGCTGGCCGGCGACAAAGACCCGCAGGAAATCATCGCCTCGATCGAGCGTGGCATCTACGCCGCCAACTTCGGCGGTGGTCAGGTCGACATCACCTCCGGCAAGTTCGTCTTCTCGGCTTCCGAAGCCTATTGGGTCGAAAACGGCAAGATCCTGTACCCCGTCAAGGGTGCCACCCTGATCGGCAATGGCCCCGAGGCCATGACCCGCGTCAGCATGATCGGCAACGACCTCAAGCTCGACAGCGGCGTGGGCACCTGCGGCAAGGAAGGCCAGTCCGTGCCCGTGGGCGTGGGCCAGCCCACCCTGCGCATCGACGGCCTGACCGTGGGCGGCACGGCCTGAGTGGCGTCAGATCCGCGTGATCACCTGATCGGCGGGCAAGCGCGACTTGGGCAGCCTGGCGTTGAAGTCGTCGGCGGCGCGGAAGCCCAGGGCCACCACCACCGCGCTTGACAGCCCTTGTTCGCGCAGGCCCAGGGCGGCGTCCACGGCGCCCTGGTCAAAGCCCTCGATCGGGCAAGCGTCCACGCCCAGGGTGGCTGCGCCCAGCAGCAAAAAGCCCAGCGCAATGTAGGCCTGCTTGTCGGCCCAGTGCTGCGCGTCGCGGCGCTCGAAGCGGTGCAGGTTCACGAAATGCGAGCGCCCCTTGTGCTGACCGGCGCGAGCCTCGTCGTTGGCGAAGCGGCCGTCGGCCTGCTCTTGCGCCAACACCTGAGCCAGGTGCGCTTCGGAGATCGCCTGTTGCGTGCACAGCACCACCACGTGCGATGCGTTGCGCACCTTGGGCTCGTTGTAAGCGTGGCCGCCGGCAAAGGTGTCGGCCAGGCGCGCTTTGCCTGCCTCGCTGCTGGCGATCACGAAATGCCAGGGTTGGGCGTTGGTGGAAGAGGGCGCGAAGCGCAGCAGGGTTTCCAACTGCTGAACCTGGTCAGCGCTGAGCTTGCGGCTCGGGTCAAAAGCCTTGGTCGTGTAGCGGGTCTGGGCGATGTCGGCGATGTGCATGGTGTGGGGGCGCTGGGCGCGTTCGGATCGGTGTGCTCATCTTGATTGCCTTGAATGATTTGATAAAGAGCCTGACAAAGACATCAGATTCAACATTTCGTTGAAAATGAAAGGGTGAAAGCCCTGGCAGACCTCCAACTCTTTGTGGCGACCGTCGAAGCGGGCAGCCTGTCGGCCGCAGCGCGTCGCCTGGGCCTCACCCCCGCCGGGGCCAGCGCAGCGATCAAGCGTCTGGAGGCCGAGTTGGGTGTGCCGCTGCTGCTGCGCACCACACGCAAGCAGCGCTTGTCGCCGCAAGGGGAGCTCTTCCTGACACACGCACGCCAGGCCCTCGACACCTTGCAGGCCGCCCAGTCGAGTCTGCAGCGGCGCCAAGAAGCCATCCAGGGGCGCTTGCGCGTGTCCGTGCCCTCAGACCTGGGGCGCCATGTGCTGCAGCCCTGGTTGGACGATTTCCTGCTCATGCACCCGGGGCTCTCGCTCCAGCTGCACGTGTCCGACCGCCTCGCCGACCCCTACAGCCAGCCGGTCGATGTCCTGGTGCGCTATGGGGCCCCGCCGGACTCCAGCCTGGTGGCCTTGCCGCTGGCCCCTGCGAACCGCAGGCTGATGGTGGCGTCCCCCGAATACGTCCGCCGACGGGGTGCCCCTGAAAGCCCGCTGGCGCTGCTTGAGCACGACACCCTCTGCTACATGCTGGGCGAGCAGGCGCACGACCGTTGGCGCTTCGAGTCGCCTCAGGGGCAGCCCATCGAGGTGGCGGTCGAGGCCCGGCGACTGGCCGACGACGGCGAAGTCGTGCGCCGCTGGGCGGTGCAGGGGCAGGGCATCGCCTACAAGTCAGAGCTGGACGTGGCCCACGACCTGCGAGCAGGCCGACTGGTGCCGCTGTGTGCCGATTGGCGGGGGGAACTCGGCCCCTTGAACCTGATGTGCGCCGACCGCCGCCAGCTCTCGCCCGCCGTGCGCCTGCTCCATGCCTTCCTGGGCGAACGACTGGCGGCCCACGCGGCATGGTCGTCGAACCACCCCTCATCCAAACTGTTTTCGGAAGACGCTTGACTTGCCAGCGCAATCGCATGCATAATGCAAGGCTTCGCTGTTTGGTCACCTTCATTCGGCCTGCCACACCTCGGCAGGTGTTCTCGAAAGCTGGTGTCCGAGCAGATCCGCCCGTTTACCGGGCCCAAGACTGACCGTTCACGTTGCGTTAGTGGCCTCATTGGGAGGTTCTGCAGCAGATCGGGCCAAGTTGGGGTTTAACCATGATCCAAATGCAATCGCGACTCGACGTCGCGGACAACACTGGTGCTAAGAGCGTCATGTGCATCAAGGTGCTCGGCGGCTCCAAGCGTCGTTACGCCGGCATTGGCGACATCATCAAGGTCAGCATCAAAGAAGCTGCGCCGCGTGGTCGCGTCAAGAAGGGCGAAGTCTACAGTGCTGTGGTCGTGCGCACCGCCAAGGGCGTGCGTCGCCAAGACGGCTCGCTGGTGAAGTTCGACGGCAATGCCGCCGTGCTGCTCAACGCCAAGCTGGAGCCGATCGGCACCCGCATCTTCGGCCCGGTGACGCGTGAACTGCGTACCGAGCGCTTCATGAAGATCGTGTCGCTGGCCCCCGAGGTGCTCTGAGCCCCCACTGTCTGAGGTAAGCCATGAACAAGATCCGTACCGGCGACCAGGTCATCGTGTTGACCGGCCGCGACAAGGGCAAGCGCGGCACCGTGACCGCGCGCGCTGACGAAGACCATGTGGTCGTCGAAGGCGTCAATGTCGTCAAGAAGCACGTCAAGCCCAACCCCATGAAGGGCACCACCGGTGGCGTCGTCGACAAGACCATGCCCATCCATCAATCCAACGTGGCGATCTTCAACGCCGCCTCCGGCAAGGCCGATCGCGTGGGCGTCAAGCTCGTCGACGGCAAGCGGGTGCGCGTGTTCAAGTCGACCGGCGAAGAGATCAAGGCTTAAGGGGTTCGACATGGCTCGTCTTCAAACGCAATACCGCGAAAAAATCGTGCCCGCCTTGACCGAAAAGTTCGGCTACAAGTCGATCATGGAGGTGCCGCGCATCACCAAGATCACGCTGAACATGGGCGTGAGCGAAGCTGTCGCCGACAAGAAGGTCATGGACCACGCCGTGGGCGACCTGACCAAGATCGCCGGCCAGAAGCCCGTCGTGACGAAGTCGAAGAAGGCGATTGCCGGCTTCAAGATTCGCGACAACGTGCCCATCGGTGCGATGGTCACGCTGCGTGGCGTCCAGATGTACG
>JBEEJT010000035.1:0-7265 GCA_041169085.1 Pseudomonadota bacterium
ATCTACGAGTTCGACGTGGTCGACATGCCGGTGACCGTGGCTGTGGACAGCGGCGGCACCAGCGCCCACATCGAAGGGCCCAAGACCTGGCAAGCCAAGATCGGCAAGATCCCGGTCAAGACCGAGTGAGCCAGCCGACCGGCACCGACCTGGCGTTGGCGGCCCACGATGGGCTCCAGCTCCAGGTGGCCCACCACCCGGTGGTGCCGTCGCGTGGCACGGTCGTGTTTGTGCACGGCCTGTCTGAGCACGCGCGGCGTCACCAACCCGTGATCCAGCACCTCAATGCCACCGGCTGGAGCGTGCTGGCGCCTGACCTCCGAGGCCACGGCCTTTCTGGGGGCACACGGGGCGGCATCCAGCGTGAAGACGACCCCCTCCGTGACCTGGCGGCGGTGGTGGACCTGGCCCGCCGCCTGCACCCCAGTGGCCCACTGGTGTTGATGGGGCACAGCATGGGCGGCGCCATCTCGGCGCGGTTCGTGTCTGCCTTGGCGCAGCCTCCCGAGCCCGCCGATTGGGCTCGCCCGGTCGACGCGCTGGTGTTGTCTGCGCCGGCCCTGGAGCCCACGATGGGCATGGTGCAAAAGACCTTGTTGTCCACCATGGGCAGGCTCATGCAGGACGTGCCCATGCCCGTGGTGTTCAAGCCGGAATGGGGCAGCTCTGACCCCGAGGTGGTGCGCGAGTTCATGCAAGACCCACTGGCCCACAAAAAGGTGACGCCCCGCCTGGCCGCGTTCATGTCTCAGCAAGGGCGCGTCACGCTCAGCCGCGCCGGCACCTGGACACGGCCCACCTTGCTCGTGCACACGCCCGCCGACCGGCTGGTTTCGCCACAAGCGTGCGAGGACTTTGTGGCCCGGCTGCCGACTGGCCTGGGGCGCATCGAGCGCTTCCCTGAACTGGCCCACGACATGTTGCGCGACCGAGGCAAAGAGCGGGTCTACCAAACCGTTTCACAATGGCTGGATGAGCAGTTCCCTGTGCAAGGCAGCCTGAGCGCATGAGCGACGCGCCGCCCGCCCCAACCGAGCCCAAAGCCAGAAAGCGCATGGGCCGCCCCTCCCGGCAAGACACGCTGGACGGCCTGGACGCCCCCACGCGCTTGTTGCAGGCGGCCACGGCCGAGTTCGTGGAGCATGGCTATGAGGGCACCTCGACCAACCGCATCGCCGAACGGGCCGGCTTCGCGCCGCAAACCTTTTACCGTTGGTACAAGGACAAATTGGCCGTGTTCGTCGCCGTGCACCAAGCGTGGGCCGAAGGCGAGATGGCCCAACTCGACGCCATGTTGACCGAGTCGGCCAGTGGCAGGCACCTGGCCGAAGTCTGCGTGGAAAGCCACCGTTCCTTCCTGACCTTCCAACGCAGCCTGCGGCGGCTGGCGCAAGACACCCCCGCCGTTCGCGAAGCCACGGCCACCGCTCGCTTGGCCCAGATTGCCCGCATCCGCGCCCGACACCCCCAACTGCCTGCGGAGGAGGTGGCGGCCGTGCTGATCGGCATGAATCACCTGTGCGAAGCCTTGGCTGAAGGCGAGTTTGGTGACCTGGGCCTCCAAGGCGATCAGGCCTATGCCTTGTTGGCCAACTGGATCGACCAGTTGCGCCCCCGCTGAGTTTTCGGCGCGAAATCACCCCACCATCCGGGCCTGAGCCCGATCCCTGCCCGCTCACCCCTGGGTTTCTCCCCTGTGTCACCCGCCAAAGTGATTTCAGCATCACATATGTGATTCTTAACTCACTTAAAGGACTGACATGAGGACCACCCCACATTCCCCATCCCACGCGGCGACCGCAGCCCAGTCGGGGCGCCAGGCCTGCATGGCGGCCTTGTTGGCCACGCTCGCTGCCACAGGCGCGCACGCCACAGGCACCACCGGACCGGCAACGGCCACCGTGGCCGAAGGTGCCCTCCTGGGCGCCATGCAGGCAGACGGCGTGGCCCGATTCCTCGGCGTGCCTTACGCCCAGCCCCCCGTGGGTGCCCTGCGCTGGCGTGCACCCCAAGCGGCCGCAGCCTGGTCAGGTCAACGCGACGCCACCCGGTTCGGCGCCACCTGCCCGCAAACGGCCGACATGTTCGGCCCCACCTCGGTCAATGAGGACTGCCTGACTTTGAACGTCTACGCCCCCCAAGGTGCGGCATCGGGCACGCGCCCCGTGCTGGTCTACATCCATGGCGGTGGCTTCTGGAGCGGCTCGGGCTCGTATTACGACGGCGCCACCCTGGCGCGCAAGACCGACGCTGTGGTGGTGACCATCAACTACCGCCTGGGCGTGTTCGGCTTCCTGACCACCTCCGGCCTCACTGCGGAGAACAAAGCCGTCAACTTCGGCTTGCAGGACCAGTACCTGGCCCTGAGCTGGGTGAAGCGCAACATCGGTGCCTTCGGCGGCGACGCCGGCAAGGTGACGATCGCCGGCCAGTCGGCGGGCGGCGGCTCGGTGTGCCTGGCCATGACCTCGCCTCTGGCAGCAGGGTTGTTTGACCGCGGCATCATGCACAGCGCGCCTTGCACCATGGGCACCACGCCGATGTCCAAGGCCCTGACCTACGGCAATGGCATCGCCACCAAGGCGGGCTGCCCGGAAGGCGCCGGTCAAATGGCCTGCATGCGCAGCAAGTCTGTGCCGGAGTTGCTCGCCGCCGCGCAACTCACCACGCCGGTGGAAGCGCTCAGCCAATCGTTCTGGCCAGCGACCATCGACGGCCAGGTGATCCCTGAGGCCTCGCTGTCGGCACTGGCCAAAGGCAATTTCCACAAGGTGCCGGTCATGTTGGGTGCCACCCAGGACGAAGGCCGAGGCCTGATCGGCTGGGGCTTTCATGGCATCTTTGGCCGCGAGGTCACCCAAGCGGAGTACGACGGCGCCATGAAGGCATTTGCGGGTGACCTGGCCGCAGGCTTGATCACATCGGTCTACCCTGCCAAGAAGTACGGTGGCGTGGGTCGTGCGATCTCTGCCGCCATCACCGACGTGGCGATCGCCTGCCCCACGAACAACACGTCGGCGGCACTCGCCAAGGCGGTGCCGAAGTATGCCTTCGAGTTCGCCGACAAGCAGACACCGCAGTTCTTCGCCGACCCATTCATGCCGGAAGGCTGGGGGGCCTACCACGCAGGCGATTTGCTGTACATCTTCCAGACGCCCGTGAGCGGCTTGTCCTTCCCGGGCCTGGACGCTGCACAACTGGCCTTGTCTGAACAGATGCTGGGCTACTGGCGCAACTTCATGGTCACGGGCAACCCCAATGAAGGGCCGGCACAAGGCGCCAGCAAGGGCCCGAAGTGGCCACGCTATGGCAAGGGCAACAGCCCCGTGCAAAGCCTCAAACCTGAAGGCATCGTGACCTTGGCCGATGGCCAATACGCCAACGCCCACAAGTGCGGCTTGTGGTCCAGCTATTACGGGTTGGGCGCCATCTTCGGGATGTATTGATCGACGTTCGGGCGGGCGCGGCACGCTCGCCCGATCCCAAGCACAATGGCGGCTCCGACGTCGGGCCACTTGCATGAAGAACCGCCACTTCGACCCCAAAAAGCCGCACCACCGGCCCAATGGGTTCCAGAACAACCACAACAGCTTCCGTGGCAAGCGCTTGAAAGAGATGCTGCGTTGGCGCTGGCAGGCCTGGCGCGACGGCCACCCACGCCCGATGCAGGAGGCCATTGCGGTGGTGGCCCCCGACCTGAGCTTCATCCACGCCAATGCGAAGGCGGGGCTGGCCATGCAACCAGCCATGACCTGGGTGGGACACATCACCGTTCTGGCGCAGGTGGGCGGCTTGAACATCCTCACCGACCCGGTGTTCTCGCAGCGCTGCTTCCCGGTGCAATGGGCGGGGCCCCAACGCCAAACGCCCCCGGGTCTGGCGATCAGCGAGTTGCCGCACATCGACGTCGTGCTGCTGTCGCACAACCACTATGACCACATGGACGAGGGTTCACTGAAGGCCCTGGCCCGTCAGGCCGGTGGCCCGCCCTTGATCATCTGCCCGCTGGGGCACCTGCATTGGTTTGCCAAGTGGGGCATCGGCCATGTGGTCGAGCTCGACTGGTGGGACACCCACGTGATCGAAGCCGGCCCGAGCCACCAGCGTGTGCCCGTGACCCTCACCCCTGCCCAGCACTGGTCAGCCCGCACCGCCAGCGACGCCCTGCGCAGCCTGTGGGGCAGTTTCGTGGTGCGGGCGCCCGACTGCCACTTGTTTTTCGCGGGGGACACCGCTTATTCGGCGGACTTCCAGGACATCCAGCGGCATTTCGCCGATGCACACGCGGCATCGTCAGGTGGCGGCTTCGACATGGCCTTGTTGCCCATCGGGGCCTATGAGCCGCGCTGGTTCATGAAAGACCAACATGTGAACCCCGAGGAAGCGGTCCAGATCTTCCAGGACCTGGGCGCCAAGCTGGCACTGGGCGTGCACTGGGGCTGCTTCCAACTGACGGACGAACCCCTGGACGAGCCGCCAAGGGCACTGGCCAGGGCCTTGGCGGCCGCCGGTTTGCCTGCAGAGCGCTTCAGGGTGTTGCCCGTGGGCGGCACGATGACGGTGCCGCGCCGCCAAGGTGATCAGGCCTGATCCGCAGGCGCGCTGGCCGCTTGCTCTGCGGCTTGCGCCGAGGGCCAGGCGAGCGCGCGGTCGAGCAAGTCGTCCACCGGCAGCTCAAACACCGTGAGCAAGCCCCCCTGCGCCAAGGCGCTGAGCCCGTGAACCAGGCCCCAGCAACTCGCAGCCATCACGCGCACCTGTTCGTCTTGCGCAGGCTTTTGCAGCAGGCTGGAGACCGACTCCAGAAGCACCGCCATGCCGCCCAGCGAAGCCTGGGCCAAACTGGGGTTGTGGGCCAGGTTGGCCAGGCGTTGAAACATCAAGCGGTAGAGGCGCGGGTGGGCCAGCGCGAATTGCACGTAGGCCCGCCCAGACGCCTTGAGCCGGGCTTCGGCCGGCAACAGACCGGACGCGGCTTGCGCCTGCGCTTGGGCAAAGCGGCGAAAGCCCTCGGCCGCCAACGCCACCAGCAAGGCGTCCTTGTCTTCAAAGTGGCGATAGGCCGCGTTGGCCGACACCCCGACGTCCTTGGCCAATTGCCTGAGGCTGAGCTCGTCGGCTTCGGTGTGCACCAGCGCCTCCAGGCCCGCCTCGATCAGGCTGGCCTTGAGGTTGCCGTGGTGGTAGGGCCGTGCGGCCACTGGGCCATCTTCTGCAGGGGAAAGTTCAGGGGGGCGCGCCATGTCGACATCTTAGCCACCCCCCCTGCAGCTGACACCCGCAGGGCCTCCTCAGTTGCGGCGACGCGCACGACGCGCGGCCAACAGCAGCGCACCCGCGCCAAGCCACATCAATTGCATGGAAGCCGGTTCCGGCACGACAGCGATGGGCGGGAACACGACGGGCGGATCGATGGGATCGATGGGATCGATGGGATCGATGGGATCGACCGGGTCAACGGGCGGCGGGTCCACAGGATCCACAGGGGGCACGTAGGTCGAAGGCCCGGTCGCCCAGACACTGAGCGACAGGACCAACGAGGCCATCTGCTCTTCGTCAGAGGTGTTGAAGAAGGCCAGCGTGATCTTGCCGGACTTCTTATCCGACGCCACAACCTCAAACCCGGCCAGCGACCAATAGTCAAAGCCGTTGGCTTCGGAGGGCTCCTGGTACACCGTGTCTACATGAGTCTTTGCATCGAAGTGCTGGCTGAAGCTGCCGTAGCCCTCCTGGCTCATGCCGCTGTAGTTGTAGTTGAGGGACATGCCGGCAGCCGCCGAGCCGCTGGTGCCATAGGCGGGGAAGCAAGCGGCGTTGTCCAGGCTGTTGAGCCCTGCATTGCATCCCGCCACGGTATCGATTTGGGTGGCCACCGAGGCATCCGCACTGATCAGCAACACGCTGTGGGGCGTCAGCGTGAGGTTGGTGCTGAAGTAACCGTCAGGCGAACTCACTTGTGCATCAAAACCGCCATAAAACGGCTGGCTGGCCTGCACCGTCACCGAGCCGGCCAAGGTTTTGCCGTCCCAACTGGCCTGTGTGGAGCCGCCCGGCAGCGACAAGGCATAGGTGCCTGTGGTGCCACCATCGAACGACTGGAACACCGTGCCCGTTTCCGGGAACATCGGATCCTCCAGGGAAATCGTGCCCACCAATGTGCTGGGCAAGAAGCTGTAGGCAGCCGTGACGCCATCGCTGGCATCCAGGTCCATGAGCTGGAACGTGAGGTTGTTCAGGCTGGCCGTCGCGGTCACGCCCGCCAGAGCCGAGGTGGCAGCGCCTGCGCCGATCGCAGTCGCCATGATGGCTTTCTTCATCGACATGATGAATTCCTCTCCTGTGATTGTTTGGTGTTGATGTTGCACGTTGCTCGAAAAGCGACGCGCTTGCCCATGATGCGACAACGCGACCCGAGGTCAACCCCCGGGTCGCGTTGATGTGGGCGCCAAGCACCAGGATTGGCGCAGCCCGTCAATGCACCGTGCGCTCGAAGCTGAACTCCCCTTCGCTGTTCAGCTGCACCGGGATCACGTCCTTCGGCCCGAACTTGCCTTGCAAGATGAGCTTGGCCACCGGGTTCTCGATGCGCTGCTGGATGGCGCGCTTCAGGGGCCGCGCGCCGAACACCGGGTCGAAGCCGACCTTGGCGATCTCGGCCAGCGCCTCGGGGCTGACGTCGAGGCCCATGTCCATCTGCGCCAGGCGCGCTTCCAGGCCCTTGAGCTGGATCTTGGCGATCGATTGGATGTGCGCTTGATCCAGCGCATGGAACACCACCACCTCGTCGATGCGGTTCAAGAACTCAGGGCGGAAGTGCGCCTTGACTTCGCCCCACACCGCTTCCTTGATGGTCTCGGCCGGCTCGCCCGCCAAGGTCATGATGTGCTGTGACCCCAGGTTGGACGTCATCACGATCACGGTGTTCTTGAAGTCCACCGTGCGGCCCTGGCCATCGGTCAGGCGACCATCGTCGAGCACCTGCAGCAGCACGTTGAACACATCAGGGTGAGCCTTTTCGACCTCGTCGAGCAGCACCACGCTGTAGGGCTTGCGGCGAACGGCCTCGGTCAGCGTGCCGCCCTCTTCGTAGCCCACGTAGCCCGGCGGCGCGCCAATCAGGCGGCTCACCGAGTGCTTCTCCATGAACTCGCTCATGTCGATGCGGATCAGGTGGTCTTCACTGTCAAACAGGAAGCCTGCCAAGGCCTTGCACAACTCGGTCTTGCCCACGCCGGTAGGGCCCAGGAACAAGAAGGAGCCATAAG
>JBEEJT010000036.1:0-25134 GCA_041169085.1 Pseudomonadota bacterium
AGCCGCTCCACATGGCGAGGACATCGTCGAGTGGCGCTGCAGCCAGGTCGGCCACGCTCGGCCAACGCTGGGTGAAGCGCTCGAAGTAGCCCAACACCGTGCTCACCTGCGTCTGCTGCAGCATGATTTCAGACAGCCACACACGGTAGGCAGTGCGCCCCTGCTGCCAAGGCAAATGGTGGCGACCAGCCTGCGCCTGCCAGGCCACCAGACGGTCGGCCAACCAGGTGCCGTGGTCGCGGGCACTCGACAACAGGGCGGGCTCGCCCAAGGCGGACTGGCTCATGACGACAACGAAAGCGAGGCGGTCAGGCTTCGGCGCCTGAGGCCGGCGCCGAGGCCAGGCTCAGGTCGAGCTCGATGTGGTCGAGGCTGCCTGCCTCGGCTGCCTGTGGCTCGGACACCGGCCTGGCCGGGTGGCCACTGCGTGCCTGTGCCACCAGGGCGTCCATCAGCGTGCCAAAGCGGGTCTGCAACTGCAAGACGCGCTCGTCCTGCGCCTGCACCTCCTGCAGGCGATTGTCGAGCTCGGTCGACGCCGACTGGATGCGGTCCAGCGACTCGTAGCGCCGCTTGAAGTTGCGACGTCGCTCACGCAACTGGCTGTCGACCTGGGCCGATGCCGTCTTGTTCCACAACTCGATGTCGTTGCTCACCGTTTCGAAGACCACGCGCAGACGCGACAGCAACATCCGACGGAATTGCTCCTGGAAGCCCGACTGCGCCAGCCTGAAGGCCTGGCTCAGGCCCAGGTATTGGACGTAGTTCTGCTCGATGAGGTTGAGGTCTTCGGTGTACTTGCGCACGTCCAGCGGCTTGTCGGCCACCAGGCTGAACCCGAACTCGGCGTTGAGCTTGGCGTAAGACGCCACCAGCATGGCGTGAACTTCATCGTTGCGGGACTGGGCCTGCTCGATCAGGGCGCGCAAACGGCCACACAGATCGATGAAGGCCTTCTTGGCACCCAAGGGCAGCCACGACGAGCCCATCACCTGTTGCAGCACGTCGACCTCGCGGCGCAAGCGGTCGGCCGAGAGGTCGTGCTGCAGGTTGCGCAACATCCGGCCGTGCACCGCCCGCATGGCTTGCAGCCTGGCCGTGCACTGTTCAAAGTCGTTCGCTTCGGCCTGGACCCGGTGCAACATCAGCTGCACCTTGCCGCCGCTCTTGCCCCGCAGCCCACGCAACTCGCTGAGCTGGTCGCCATAAAGGCGGCGCATTTCGCCAAACCGGCGGCCCAGCTGATGCTGGAACTGTTCGGCGCCCGTGACGGCCGCGTCGGCCAGGTTCATGCGGCGCCGGGGCAGCAAATCTTCGGACAAGGCCTGCTCGAAGGCTTCCAGGCGGCTCTCGGCCACGCCATCAGGCTGGGCGCTCAAGCGCGAAGTCAGGGCCAGACGCGCGGAGATCGGGAACACGTGCTCCGGAGGGATGGCCAAGGTGCTGGCCACCGTGGCGCACTGGCGGGCGATCACGTCCTGCACTTCCTGGGGCGTCGACAACGGATCGGCCAGGGTGTCGATCTTGTTGAGCACCACGAACCGGGCCAAGGCCGGGCCCGACAGGTGGTCACGCCAGATGTCGAGGTCGGACTTGGTGACGCCCGTGTCCGCCCCGAGGATGAACACGGTCGCGTGGGCCTGTGGCAGCAGGCCCAGCGTCAGCTCGGGCTCGGTGCCGATGGCGTTGAGCCCAGGGGTGTCCAGCACCACCAGGCCGCGCTTGAGCAGCGGGTGGGGCAAGTTGATGCGGGCGTGCCGCCAGGCTGGCACTTCCACCAGGCCATCGGCGCCGGGCGGCGGGTTGTCTTCCGGGCGTTGCTCGTCCCAGAAGCCCAGCTGCGTCGCCTCATCGACCGACACCCGGCGGGTGCGCATGACTTCGCCCAGCGCCTCGGCCATGCCGGAAGCGTCGTCGAGGTCCAGGTCGATCCAGTTCCAAGCGCTCTTGTCCTGGCGGTAGTCGGCCAGGGGCTGCGGGGTCAGGCGCGTCTCGATGGGCAGCAGAGACAGCCCCACCGGCACGAGCTCGTCGTAGCCCAGCTCGACCGGGCACATCGTGGTCCGCCCGGCCGAAGCCGGCATCATGCGGCGGCCTTTGTCCGAGAAGAAGATGGCGTTGATCAGTTCAGACTTGCCGCGCGAAAACTCGGCGACAAAGGCCACCATGAGCTTTTCACCCGACAAGCGGGCGCGCATGGCGTCGAACCAGCTGGCAGATGCCTCATCCAGCAGGTCGTTGTCTCGTGCAAAAGCCGCCAGCTCGGCCAGGCTGGCGTCGGTGTCGGCGCGCCACTGCCCGAACTCATCGAGGTGGCTCACAAAGGTCGGCATCATGGGGCCTCATCCTAGCTCAGGCAGCCCGCCAGCAGGTGCTTGCCGATGCATCGAGTTGGGACAAAACGTACGCCCTGTTCACCGCTTGTGACCAGGCGACGACAAGCCCGCCCCATCACCGACTGCGTCAGCGGCGTTGGCAGCACGGGCAGTAAAAAGTGGCGCGTTGAGCCTGCACCGTTTTGCGCACCGGCGTGCCGCACACCCTGCAGGCCTGCCCCTCCCGGCCGTACACCTGGGTCAGCAATTGAAAATGGCCTTGTGCCCCCTGGGTGTCTTTGAAATCGCGCAGAGAAGACCCGCCCGCCTCGATCGCCTCACACAGCACCGCCCGCACCTCGGCGGCCAGCCGGTCACAGCGCGGGCGGCTGAGCTTGCCTGCGGCGAGCCGGGGGTCGATGCCCGCGCGGAACAACGCCTCGCAAGCGTAGATGTTGCCGGCCCCGACCACGATGTCGCCCGACATCAGCACCGGCTTGATGGCCTGTTGGCGGCCACGGGTCTGGGTGTGCAGGTGCCCGCCCGACCAGGCTGGGTCCAGTGGCTCCAACCCCAAGCGCGCCAGCAAGCGCGCGGCAGGCGCCACCTCCAGCCCCGCGCTCCAGACCACCGCGCCAAATCGCCGCGGGTCGGTCAGCCTGGCCGTGCCTTGGGTGGTGACCAGGTCGAAATGGTCATGCGGCCCCGGCGCGCCCGCCTCGGGGCGAACCTGCAAGGAGCCGGACATCCCCAGGTGGAGCAGCAGCCCCCCTGACGGCGCCCCCCCACCAGCCAAGGGCAACCAGATGTACTTGCCGCGCCGCCAAGGCTCACCCACGGTCGCCCCCACCAGAGACGCAGGGGCACAGCCCAAAGGCCAGCGCAGGGGCTTGCCCAGGCGCACGTCCAACACGCGGGCCCCAACCAACTGGCTGGCCAAACCCCGACGCGTCACTTCAACTTCTGGCAACTCTGGCATCTTGGAAAAGACTGGTATCAAAAGGGCTAGTCCCCCCAGACGGGCTGGGGCCGCCCCCTAGAATGTGCCGCAAACACGGAGTCTTCATGCCCTGCTCAACAAGTCGTGCCCGTCCCACCTTTGTCGCTGCCCGCCTGCTGGCCCTGAGCCTGCTGGCCTGGCAAGGCCTGGCCACACAGGCGGCAGCGGCCGAGACAGCCCCCGCCGCCACGGCCTCAACGCCGCCGGTGCAGCGCTCCGACATGGACGAAACCTTGTTCAAGCAAAGCCTGGCCGCAGAAATGCTGGCCACGCGTGGCGATTTCCGCTCGGCTTCGCAGATCTACCTGGAAGCGGCCCGCCGGCTCGACAACCAGCAACTGTTCCAGCGCGCCGTCGAAATGGCCATCCGGGGCGGCCAGGGCGAGCAGGCCCTGACGGCGGCCAAGGCCTGGCGCCAGACCTTCCCGCAGTCGCGTGAAGCGTCTGAATACACCGCCCAGATCCTGCTGGCCATGAACCGCGGCGTCGAGTTGGCCCCGGCGCTGCGCAACCTGATCCAGCTGTCTCCCGCACCGACCCAGCCGCAAGTGCTGCTGGGCTTGCCGCGCTCGCTGTCTCGCCTGCAAGACAAAACGCTGGCCGCCAAGGTCATCGACGACGCCACCCAGCCCTGGAGGCAGCCCCCGCTCGAAGTGGCCGAGGCCTGGTTGGCGAGCGCCGAAGCCTGGATGCTGGCCCGCGACGGCCAGACGTCGATGGCCTCGCTGCTGCGCGCCGAAGCCCTCAAGCCCGAGCACCAACACGTGGGGCTGATCGCCATCGACTTGATGGGCCTGCACCCGGACGCCGAAGTGGTCGTCAAACGCCAACTCGCCCGCGAAGATGCCCCGCTGAGCGTGCGCATGGCCTATGGCCGCAAGCTCGCCTCTTCGCAGCGCTACGAAGAATCAGCGCCCCTGCTGGAACAGGTGGTGGCGGCGCAGCCCGACCTCTGGGGCCACCGCATTGCCTTGGCGGCGGTGCAACTCGAACTCAAGCGCGTGGCCGCCGCCGAAGCCACGCTCCAGCCGCTCATCCAGGCCGCCGAGGCCCGCCCACCGGCCCCCAGCACCCCGGACGCCCCGCCTGTGTCCACGCCCACCGAGTTCGAGCAGGGCTACCTCCTGATGGCGCAGGTGTCTGAACAGAAGCAACGCCTGGCGGACGCCGTGGCCTGGCTGCAAAAGGCCGACCCCAAACTGGAAAAGCTCAGCATCCAGGGCCAGCGCGCACGGCTGATGGTCAAGCAAGGCCAACTGGCGCAAGCCCGCGCCCTGATCCGCGGCCTGCCAGAAACCGAGCCCCGTGACGCCGTGGCCAAGGCGCAGGCCGAGACCCAACTGCTGCGTGAAGCCAAACAATGGGACGAAGCCTATAAAGTGATGGGTGACGCCGTGCAGCGCTTCCCCGACGACAGCGACCTGATCTACGACCGCGCCATGCTGGCCGAACGCATGCGCAAGTTCGACGACATGGAAAAGATGCTGCGCGACGTCATGCGCCTCGCGCCCGACAACGCGAACGCTTACAACGCCCTGGGCTACAGCCTGGCAGACCGCAGCGTCCGCCTGGACGAAGCGCGCCAGCTGATCCAAAAGGCCCTGAGCTTCAAGCCTGGCGACCCCTTCATCACCGACAGCCTGGGCTGGCTGGAATACCGCGCGGGCAACAAGACCGAGGCCACGCGATTGCTGCAGGAAGCCTTCCAGGCTCGGCCCGACCCGGAGATCGCCGCCCACCTGGGCGAGTTGCTGTGGGTGCAAGGACAGAAAGATGCCGCCGCGCAAGTCTGGCGCACCGGCCACCAGGCCGAGCCCGACAACGAAGCGCTGACCAACACCATGCAGCGCTTCCGCTTCAAGCCGTGAGCCGCCTGCCCTCCTTTTCAGCTTGGGCCTCGTCCACCCTGGTGGCGGCCCTCGCCCTGACCGGCTGCCAGTCACCCCCGGTGAGCGCCAACCGCGCCTTGCTGCCTGACGCCACGCCAACCGATTGCGGCGAGCCCCGACACACGCTCCCTCCCCAACTGCCCCATCCCCCCACCGGCGCGGCCATGGTTGGCGAGCCCGCCCCCCTGGCGTTGCAGGGCCAGATGAGCATCAAGCTCGAAGCCTTCGGCGATCAAGCCGCCAAAGGCGTGAGCCTGGGCTTCTTTTTCAACGGCCACGCCCAAGCCGGCGACCTGGACTTGATGACCCTGTTGGGCAGCGCCGTGGCCCACTTGCATTGGCAGCCCGGCGCCGTGGAGCTGGTCGATGGCCAAGGCGCACGCCAGTACGCGACCTTGGGCGAACTCAGCCAGGCCGCCCTGGGCGAAGCCCTGCCCCTGGACACCCTGGTGCACTGGATGCAAGGCCGAGCCGACCCCAGCCTGCCCGCACTGGCTGGCGAGACCCCGCAAACCTTTGAACAACTGGGCTGGCAGATCGACGTGCGCGACTACGCCAACAAGAAGTTGACCGCCAGCCGCGCCGCTTCGCCCGTGGCCCGCGGCGTGCGCATCAAGGTCTACCTCGACCGCTGACCCCAGCCTGGCGCCCTCGCGCCCCCTGAAGCTTTCGCCATGCCCGCCCTTTCACAGTTGCTCGCCCCCGCCAAGATCAACCTTTTCTTGCACGTGGTGGGGCGCCGGCCAGACGGCTATCACCTGCTGCAGTCGGTCTTCGCGCTGGTGGACTGGTGCGACACCATTGACCTGGAAACCCGCACGGACGGCCTCATCCAGCGCCATGACCGTGGCCTGGCCTTGCCTGCCGACGACCTCTGCCTCCAGGCCGCCCGCCTGCTGCAAGCCCGCAGCGGCACCCGGCTGGGCTGCGACATCCACATCGACAAGCACCTGCCTTGGGGCGCCGGCCTGGGCGGCGGCAGCTCCGACGCGGCCACCGTCTTGCTGGGGCTCAATCGCCTGTGGGGCTTGCACTGGTCCAGGGCTCAACTGGCCGACCTGGCCTTGGAATTGGGCGCCGACGTGCCCTTCTTCGTGCATGGCCACAACGCCTGGGTGGAAGGTGTGGGCGAACAAGTCACGCCACTGGCGCTGCCCGAACTGGTGTTCGACACCCCCCTGTGGTTGATCAAACCCCAAGCCAGCATCCCCACGCCCGCCATCTTTGGCAGCCCACTGCTGAAGCGCGACACGCCCGCCGTCGCCCCTGCCGATTTCCTGGCCGCGCCCTTGCACTTTGGCCACAACGACCTCCAGCCCCCCGCCGAAGCCCACGCCCCGGAAGTGACCACCGCGCTCGCCGCCCTCCAGGCAGCCTTGGGCAACGCGCGCATGTCGGGCTCAGGCAGCGCCGTCTTCGGCTGGCAGACCGCACCAGCCACGCAAGCTGTAGACGATCTGCGACAAAACGCACAGAAATCCGGCTGGCAGCTCAAGACCACCCGTGTTTTGCGTCATCATCCCGTCCTCGATTGATTCGACGCAAGTTCAACCGTTGAGACGGCGCTGACACCAACACCAGCCCCGCCAACGACAGAACAAAAAAATTGCGAAAGACTTGATCGAAGCAGAAAAATCTGCATATAATTCAAGGCTCTGAACAACACAGAGTTGCTTACAAAGGTGGAAGCCAAAGCAAACATTTGACAGCCGTCAGGTGAGTGCCCAAGCCGAGACCCGTGTAGGGGAATCGCCAAGTTGGTTAAGGCATCGGATTTTGATTCCGACATACGAGGGTTCGAATCCTTCTTCCCCTGCCAAATCTCTTCGTTCAGTCAGGCACGCAGCCCTGACAGGACAACCGCCTGCCCGGCACCGATCCTCGAAGGCCTAGGCCACGAGCACCGGCTCAACAGCCGGTCACCAGGCCAAGGATCTGGCATTTGAGGGCAGCGCCGGGCAAGCGCTTTTCAGTTGCGCAACATCATCGCCCGGCCCGCCATGCTCTCCGATACCGTTCTGTTCACCGGCAATGCCAACCCGGCATTGGCTCAGGAAATCGCCTCCAACCTCGGCATCTCGCTGGGCAAGGCCTCGGTGGGTCGTTTCTCGGATGGTGAAACCACCGTCGAGATCCAGCAAAACGTGCGCGGCCGTGAAGTCTTCGTGGTGCAGTCCACCTGCGCTCCCACGAACGACAACCTGATGGAGCTGCTGATCATGGTGGACGCGCTCAAGCGCGCTTCTGCCCAGCGCATCACCGCTGTCATCCCCTACTTCGGCTACGCCCGCCAAGATCGCCGTCCGCGTTCGACCCGCGTGCCCATTTCGGCCCGCGTCGTGGCCAACATGCTCGAAGCCGTGGGCGTGAACCGCATCCTGACCATGGATCTGCACGCCGACCAGATCCAGGGCTTCTTCAACATCCCCGTCGACAACATCTACGCTTCGCCGGTGCTGCTGTCTGACCTGCAGGCCAAGAAGTACGAAGACCTGGTGGTCGTGTCGCCCGACGTCGGTGGCGTGGTGCGCGCCCGTGCGCTGGCCAAGCAACTGGGTTGCGACCTGGCCATCATCGACAAGCGTCGCCCCAAGGCCAACGTGTCGGAAGTGATGCACATCATCGGTGAGATCGACGGCCGCAACTGCGTGATCATGGACGACATGATCGACACCGCCGGCACCCTAGTGAAGGCCGCCGAAGTGCTCAAGGAGCGTGGCGCCAAGAACGTGTACGCCTACTGCACGCACTCGGTGTTCTCGGGCCCCGCCATCGAGCGCATCAAGGCTTCGCACCTCGACGAGGTCGTGATCACCAACACCATCCCGCTGAACGACGCGGCCAAGGCCACGCCCAAGATCCGCCAGCTCAGCACAGCCTTCCTGTTCGCCGAAACCATCCGTCGCATCACCGACGGCGAATCGGTGACCTCCCTTTTCTCGGAACAAAACAACAATTTCTAATCAGTCCGAGTAGCCATCCGCCTCACGGCGGACGTCAATCTCTCGGAACAGAACAACAACTTCTGATCCGTTTCATCGGCAGACCAACGGGGGCGCAAGCCCAACGCGTCGGCCATCACCACAGCGCCTGGTCGCGGGCGCTATACCAACCTGGAGTACTTCCATGAAATTCGTCGCTTTTGAGCGCAACCTGCAGGGGACCGGAGCGAGCCGCCGCCTGCGTCACACGGGCAAGACGCCCGCCATCGTCTACGGCGCCGGCAAGGCCCCCGTGAACGTGGAACTGGACCACAACGCGCTGTACCACGCCATGCGCAAGGAAGCCTTCCATTCGTCCGTCCTCGAGATGGAACTGAATGGTTCGGTTGAAAAGGTCCTGCTGCGCGACTACCAGAAGCACCCGTACAAGCAACTGGTGCTGCACGTGGACTTCCAACGCGTGGACGCCACCACCAAGATCCACAAGAAGGTGCCCCTGCACTTCGTGAACGAAGCCGAATCGCCGGCCGTCAAGCTGGACAAGTGCATCATCAACCACGTCACCACCGTGCTGGAAATCGAGTGCCTGGCTGAACAGCTGCCCGAATTCATCACCGTGGACTTGGGCCAAGTCGTCAAGGGTCAGACCATCCACGTGGAAGACCTGAACCTGGCTTCGCACATCAAGGTGCTGACCCACGGTCGCAAGGCCCCGACCATCGCTACCGTGGTCGAGCCGGTGGAAGAAGTGATCGCCGCCCCCGTGGCCGCCGCCGAACCCGCCAAGGGCAAGAAGGGCAAGAAGTAATTCTTCGCCCCGGCTGTCAAGCCCCGCCTCGGCGGGGCTTTTTTTTGGCACCTGCTTGCCGACAATCCGCACACCTTTTTCGCCACCGCCATGATTCGACTGTTTGTGGGCCTGGGCAACCCGGGCCCTGAATACGAAGACACCCGCCACAACGCCGGCTTCTGGTTCATCGACGAACTGGCCCGCCGCTTCAAGGTGTCGCTGCAACCCGACCGCGCCTACAACGGCCTGGTCGCGCGCGCCAACCTGCCCCAGGGCCCGGTGTGGCTGCTGCAGCCCATGACCTACATGAACGTCTCGGGCAAGGCCGTGGCGCCGCTGGCGCGCTTTTTCAAGATCGAGCCCAGCGAGATCCTGGTGGTGCACGACGAGCTCGACATCACCCCGGGCGAAATCAAGCTCAAGCAAGGCGGCGGCAACGGTGGCCACAATGGCTTGAAAGACATCCAGGCCCAGATGGGCTCGGGCGACTTCTGGCGCCTTCGGCTTGGCATCGGCCACCCCGGCGTCAAGCACGAGGTGGCGGCTTACGTGTTGCGCAAGCCGCCTGCGGCCGAGCGTGAAGCCATCTTCAAGTGCATCGACAAGGGCCTCGACAGCGTCGACGCGATGCTCGCAGGCGACATGCCGAAGGCCGTGCGCCAGGTCCATGCACAACCGCCTCGCCCCAAAGCCACGCCCTCCCCTGCCAAGCCGGCCAGCACTCCCGCGGGCCCCTTGCCAACGCCCCCCGACCAGCCCCCCAAGGGCTGACCACCCCCTGCCTTCCCATGCCCAACGCCCAGACCTGTGCTCGCGCCTCCCGGCCCCATGACCACACCCCACCTGGGCGCCGCGTGGGGGCCCGTACCCAGCTTGGGGCGCTGGCGCTGTGCCTCGCGGGCCATGCGGCAGCCTGGGCCGAAGTCAACACGGTGGCGTATCGGTGCGGCGAGGGCCATGGCCAGGTCGCTTATTCGCAATGGGCATGCCCCACGGGCCAGCGCCTCGACCAGCTGGCAGACGCCCGCACAGCCAGCCAGCAAACCGATGGCGCACGCCTGATCGAGCGCGACCAGGCCCTGGCGCGCAGCATGGCGCGCGACCGCCAGCACCTCGAGCGTCAAAGCGCCGACCGGGTCGCCCAGTCCTTGAGCCCGCAGCGCCCCATTCGCAAAGTCAGCGCCCAACAGGCCGAAGCCGAACGTCAGAGACACAGGCACCCACACGGCTGCCGCGCCCCGCAATGTTTTCGGGCCAAGGTGCCGAAATCGGCCGCGACCGGCGCGTCGTCAGCCCGCTGAGGGTGCGGGCGTCGAAGCGCCCGCCTGCAGCAACTGGAACTTGGCCATCAGTTGCTCTCGGGTCTCGATGAAATCGGGGTTCACCGGGATGCACTCCACCGGGCAGACCTGCACACACTGGGGTTCGCCAAAATGGCCTACACATTCCGTGCACTTGGCCGGGTCAATCACATAGATGGTTTCGCCCATCGAGATGGCCTGGTTGGGGCACTCGGGCTCGCACACATCGCAATTGATGCATTCTTCGGTGATGGTCAGCGCCATGGTCCGCAAACTTCCGCAATGACTGCCAGGGGGCCGCTCAGTTGGACGGCTGGGTCACCCGCGACTGCAGGCGCGCCAGCACACTGGGCGCCACGAACTTGGAGACGTCGCCCCCGAGCATGGCGATCTCACGCACAAACGTGCCCGACACGAACTGGTATTGGTCAGAGGGCGTGAGGAACACGGTCTCCACGTCGGGCATGAGGTGGCGGTTCATGCCCGCCATCTGAAATTCATAGTCGAAGTCGCTCACCGCGCGCAAGCCGCGCACCACCACCTGGCCACCATGGCGGACCACGAAGTCACGCAACAGGCCGGAAAAGGCGATCACCTCGACGTTGCCGTGTTCGGCGGCCAACTCCTGCGCCATGGCCAAACGCTCTTCCAGCGTGAACATGGTCTTCTTGTGGTGGCCTGCCGCCACGGCGATGATCAGGCGACCAAACAAGCGCGCCCCACGCCGCATCAAATCTGCGTGGCCCAGGGTCATGGGGTCGAAGGTGCCGGGGTAAACGGCGGTCAGGGTGTCAGGCGCGCTCAACGCGGGTCTCCAGGACATGTGAACAAGTCGAAGCCCAAGGGCTTCGATGCGAAGTGTACCCAGGCCGGCCCCACCGGCTCAGGGCGAAGTCGCCTCAGCCATGCACTGGAAAAGGTGAAAGTGCACAGCGCCCGCATGGCCGGCCTTGTGCAGGCGCAGCCGACTGAAGTCGCCAGCGGCAGCGTTGTCTGCCTGCGCCAGCAGGGCCGACCAAGGCTGTGGCGCCTCCAGGTAGACCCAGCCGCCCGCTGTCACGGCTTTCATCGCCGCAGCGAGCGCCTTCAAAAACAAGCCCTCGTCAAAGGGCGGGTCGAGCAACACCAGGTCGAAACAGGCGGCTTGAGCAGGCTGGGCCATCCACGCCAGCGCGTCGGCCTGGTGCACCTGCACCATGTCCGCCTTCAATTTGGACGCCACTGCCCTCAGTGGCCGCACCAGTGCCGCTTCTCGCTCCAGCAACACCGCCTGCTCGGCGCCACGCGAGGCGGCTTCCAGGCCCAGGGCGCCACTGCCAGCAAAGGCGTCGAGCACCCGCCAGCCTGACAAATCCTGCCCCAGCCAGTTGAACAGGGTTTCGCGCACCCGCGACGGCGTGGGGCGCAAACCCGCCGACACAGGCACAGGCAGTGGCGTGCGGCGCCACTGGCCACCGAGGATGCGCACCTCCTGGGCGGCGGTGCGGGCCACCTGACGCGCCGCCTGCTCCGCCTGCCCATGGGCCTGCCCTGTGGGGAGCCCCCCAGGCCGGAGGCTCTGCCCCTGGGGGCGAGGGGAAACATTGGAGGCGGCGGGGCGGCGGCGGGTGTTCATGGGCGGCATTCTAGGAAAGACCCCCACTTACAATGCACCCATGTTCAGTTTCATCAAGAAAAAGCTGGGCTGGGGACAAGACAGCGCGCCCGCGGCGCCTGCCCCTGCTGCCCCCGCTGACACCCCCAAGCCTGTCGTGGCCCCAGCGCCCACGGCCGTGGCCGCGCCTGCAGGTGTCACGCCGCCTGCGGCAGCCGCCCCGGCCGTCGAAGCGCCAGCGCAGCCACAGGCCGAAGCGCCTCGCCGCTCCTGGCTCGACAAGTTGCGCGCGGGCTTGCGCAAGACGGGCTCCAGCATCGCGCAGGTGTTCACCGGCACCCAGATCGACGACGCGCTGTACGAAGAACTGGAAGAAGCGTTGCTGATGGCCGACGCAGGCCCCAGCGCCACGGAACACCTGCTGCAAGACCTGAAGCGCCGGGTCAAGGACACCAAGGCGACCGACCCCAGCCAGGTCAAAGGCCTGCTGATGGACGCGATCACCGAGTTGCTGACCCCTCTGGAGAAGGGTCTGGAAGTCGGCGCCCACACCCCCACCGTGGTCATGGTCGCTGGCGTCAATGGCGCGGGCAAGACCACCACGATCGGCAAGCTCACCCGCCACCTCTCAGACGCCAACCAAAAGGTCTTGCTGGCGGCGGCCGACACCTTCCGCGCTGCGGCACGTGAGCAGCTGCTGGTCTGGGCAGATCGCAACCACGTCGAAATCGTGAGCCAGGAAGGCGGCGACCCTGCCGCCGTCACGTTCGACGCCGTGCAAGCGGGCAAAGCCCGCGCCTGTGACGTGGTGATCGCCGACACCGCCGGTCGCCTGGCCACCCAGTTGCACCTCATGGACGAGCTGCGCAAGATCAAGCGCGTGATCGGCAAGGCCATGGACGGTGCGCCGCACGAAGTGCTGCTGGTGGTCGACGGCAACACAGGCCAGAACGCCTTGTCTCAAGTGAAGGCGTTCGACGAAGCTCTGGGCCTCACCGGCCTGATCGTGACCAAGCTCGACGGCACGGCCAAAGGCGGCGTGCTCGCCGCCATCGCGCTGTGGTCGCGCCAGCGCCATGCGCCGGTGCCGGTCTATTTCATTGGCGTGGGCGAGAAGCTGGAAGACCTGCAAACCTTCCAGGCCCGCGAGTTCGCTCAGGCGCTGCTGAGCTGAGCAAGCCGCCGCTGAGCGGCCCTCATGGCCCTCATGGGCCTCAGCGGGCTTCAGTGGGCCTGAGGCGCCTTGTCGTCCAGCGGCACGGGCGAGGAATCCAGGTCGTCGAACCAGGTTGAGGGCGGGGGCTCCTTGCGCTCAGCGGCTTCAGCCTGTTCGTCAGCCCAATCGTCGACGTTGAAATCGACCGGGCTTTCGTTGACCGACATGCCCGAGATCGGGCCGGTGCGGGTCTGCATGGACGCGACCAGGGCCGCTGCCTCGGCCGTGCGGCGCGCTTGCTGGATGTCGTTGTAGCCAGAACGGCCTGCGGTCTGGATCGCCGCCCCCAGGATGGCTTCGCGGGCCACGGTGGGGCCAGGCAAGGCGCCTTCCAGCCACACGTGCACGGGGATGCGCGCCGCCTGCAAGACCTTGTCCATGCGGGCGTGGCGCTTTTGGGCGCGCTCGTTTTCTTTGGTGCGCGGCTGGCGCACTTCCACCACCGCGACCACCTGCGAAGCCGCGTCGCAAACGACCAGGTCGGCACACAGAGAGCCCACGCGGCGCAGCCATTCGCTGTAAGGGTTGTCGGTGGGCACCTTGATGAAACGGGCCACGGGCACCTGCCCCAGGACCATGTGGTCAGGCAGGGCCTTGCGCAGCACATGGTAGGCCTCGCGCTCCTGGCCATTGAGCACCCGGGTGGCCACAGGCTCCCAGTCGGCCAGGGTGTCGAGCGCCTCTTCGGGTTTCGCGCTGCTTTTGCGGGCTGCGCGCGCAGCCGCTTTGGCCGGCTTGCTGTCGCCCGCGTCTTCTTCCTTGCGGCCTGCCCGAGCCCGGCCACGGGCCAGGGCCACGTTGACGTGGTTGCGCTGGCGTCTGCGCCACCAGATCAAGCCCAGCCCACTGCTGCCCAGCAAGGCGGCCACCAACAGGGGCCACATCGAAATCCCATCCATCCTGCGTCCTTCAGTGCCGTGCGGCCTACGGGCTGCCACTTCGCCCTTCAGGCGCACAACCCCACATGGTTCACGCTGCCAGATTCGGCAGTTGGTGGCCAAACTGAAGCGCAGCCACGCACCATGCAACAGCACTCACACACGCTAACAGTCACCCGAGAGGGGGTCAACGCTGCGCACGGATACCTTCGTGACCAAGCGTTTCAGCGTCGGCCCTCAGCCCAGGGGATGGGACGGGGCTCAGCGGCCCATGCCAGGGAAACCTTTCATGCCGCCCATGCGCTTCATCATCTTCATGAGGCCGCCGCCCTTCATCTTCTTCATCATGGTCTGCATCTGCTCGAACTGGTTGAGCAGGCGGTTGACGTCCTGGATCTGGACGCCCGCCCCGGCAGCGATGCGGCGCTTGCGGCTGGCCTTGGATTTGCCGTCCATCAGCAGGCTGGGCTGGCGGCGCTCCTTCAAGGTCATGGCGTTGATGATGCCTTCCATGCGGCGCACGTCGCGCTCGGCCTTGTCCATGTCGGCCTGACCGGCCTTGGCGGCCAGCTCGGTGGGCAGCTTGTCGAGCAGGCCTGACAGGCCGCCCATCTTCTTCATCTGGCTGATCTGGGCCAGGAAATCCTCGAAATCGAAGTCGACGCCAGACTTGAACTTCTCGGCCAGCTTCTGTGCGGCCTGGATGTCGACGCCCTTCTGGACTTCTTCCACCAGCGCCACGATGTCGCCCATGCCCAGCACGCGACCCGCGTGTCGGTCGGCGTCGAACACCTCCAGGCCATCGATCTTTTCAGACACACCCGCGAACTTGATGGGCACGCCCGTGATCTGCTTGACCGACAAGGCGGCACCGCCGCGGGAGTCACCGTCCAGCTTGGTCAACACCACGCCCGTCAGCGGCAGGGCGTCCTTGAAGGCCTTGGCGGTGTTGACCGCGTCCTGGCCCTGCATGGCGTCGACCACGAACAGGGTTTCGATGGGGTTGAGCTGGGCGTGCAGCGCCTTGATCTCGGCCATCAAGGCTTCGTCGATGGCCAGGCGACCGGCCGTGTCGACCAGCAACACATCGAAATAATGGCGCTTGGCGTGGTCCAGGGCGGCTGCGGCGATGTCGGCAGGCTTCTGGTCGGGCGCGGAGGGGAACCATTCGGCGCCAGCTTGCCCGGTCACGGTGCGCAACTGCTCGATGGCGGCCGGCCGGTACACGTCAGCGGAAACCGTCAGCACCTTCTTTTTGCGCTTTTCGATCAGGTGCTTGGCCAGCTTGGCGGTGGTGGTGGTTTTGCCCGCCCCCTGCAAACCGGCCATCAGGATGATGGCGGGCGGCTGGGTGGCCAGGTTCAGATCAGACACCCCCTCGCCCATGGTGGCGGCGAGTTCCTTCTGAACGATGCTGACCAGCACCTGGCCAGGCGTCAGCGAGGAAACCACCTCGGCGCCCAGGGCTTTGTCCTTGACGCGTGCGATGAAGTCGCGCACCACAGGCAGCGCAACGTCGGCCTCCAGCAGCGCCATGCGCACCTCGCGCAGCATGTCCTGCACGTTGGTTTCTGTGATGCGGGCCTGACCACGCATGGTCTTGACCAGTCGACTGAGGCGTTCTGTGAGGTTCGATGCCATGAAAGTGGTGCGCGTGTGCCCGTAAACTCGGACCATGATTTTATCGCCCGACTCTCTCGCCCCCCAGATGCTGTGGCCCAGCGTGGTGGCGGTGATCGCTTATGGCCTGGCCAGCGTGTGGCCCACACCGTCGTCTCAGGGTGACGAAGCCGACGCCAGCCGCCCGCTGTGGGCGTGGCTTTGCGTGGGCTGGCTGGCCCAGACGGCGGCCATCGGCGCCGACCTGATCGACTGGCACAGCGACCACGCGCAGGCGCGTTTCGGATTCGCCACGGCCTTGTCCAGCACCTCCTGGCTGGTGTTGGCGGTGTACGCGGTGGAGCACCGCACCCTGGGTTGGCCCAGCGTGCGCCGCGCCCTGGCGTTCGCAGCAGGCCTCACCTGCCTGCTCGCCTTGCTGTTCCCCGGCCAAACCCACCCCAGCAGCAGCTCGCCTTGGGCCCCCGTGCACTGGTTGCTGGGCTTTGCGTCCTATGGCCTGTTCGGCGTGGCCTTGCTGCACGCAGCCTTGTTGCGCCGCGCCGAAGCCTCGCTGCGGGCCCGCCCCGGTGCCGGCAAGCCCCTGCCCGGTGCAGCCCGCGTCATGGGGCTGCCGCTGCTGCGCCTGGAAAAGCTCACCTTGCGTTTCGTGGCCGTGGGCTTCGTCATCCTCAGCGCCACCTTGCTGCTGGGCGCCTGGTTCGCCAACCCCTGGCGCTGGGACCACAAAACGGTGTTCTCGGTGCTGTCCTGGGGCGTGTTCGCCGTGCTGCTGGTCGGTCGCGCGCGGTTTGGCTGGCGCGGACGCCAGGCCATCGGCTGGCTCATGGCGGGCGCCACGCTGTTGCTGCTCGCCTACGTCGGGTCGCGTTTTGTGCTGGAGGTCATCCTGCACCGGCCCGCACAGACTTACTGAAGCCCAACAACCCACACATGGCTCGCGTGCTCGAACTCCTGTTGATCGCCGCCCTGGTGATCTGGGTGCTGTATTCGCCCGCCGTGCGACGGGGCAAAGGCGCGCCGCCGCACGCCACACCCGAGCCCCCCTCCGGTCGCCCTGACCCACGCGCTCAAGGCGGCCCAGGCTCTCCCACAGACACCATGGTGGCGTGCCACCATTGCGGCGTCCACCTGCCGGCCAGCGAAGCGGTCAAGGGGCCGCAAGGCCAACCCTTCTGCTGCCCCGCGCACCGCGACGCGCGCTGACCGCCCATGCCCCGCGCCCAGCAAAACGCCTCGACCGACGCCACCACCCAGCCCTATGCGGCCAGTGGCCAGCTGTCGTGGTTTGGTGCCCCGCCCTCCCAACACAGCGGCCACGACGAGCACTGGTCTCGCGCCGGGCTGGCCGGGTGGGACGGCAACAGCAGCCCGGAACACGAAGAGCCCCCCGGCGGCCCCGGCAGCGGCGCCGCCCAGCGCACCTACAGCGCCTTCCTGAGCGCCCGGGTCGTGCTGGCGCTCGTGCTGGCCATCATCGTCACCGGGGCCCACGTCTTCGGGGTCGCCGTGGCGCCCTGGATCAAGGCCTTGGCTGGTTGTTATGCCGTGGCTGCCCTGGCTTTGCGCCTGCTCCCTTTGCCCTGGGTGGACCGCGCCGTCAGCCAAGGCCAGGTTCGACTGCGTCACCTGCTGCCGTCGGCCGGCCTCGACTTCGCCGTTTTCGCTGTCGTCCATGCCCTGAGCAGCACCAACGTCAACACCCAGGTGTTGCTGGTGCTGCCGGTGCTCATGGTGGCCGTGTTGTCGCCCCGCATCCTGGCGCTGGCGGCGGCGGCCCTGGCGACCTTGATCCTCCTGGCTGCCGCGCTGCTGCCCATGCGCACCCAGCCGGACCTGGCCACCTCGCTCACGCAAGCGGGCCTCACCGGCCTGGGCCTGTTCGTGATGGCCGCCCTGGCCAACGAACTGGCCCTGCGCCTGGCCCGTGAAGAGCGAGCCGCCAAAGGCAGCATGGAGCTCGCCCGCCAGCAAGCCGAACTCAATGGGCTGATGATCGACGAAATGAGCGAAGGCGTCATGGTGCTCGATCGCCAGGGCCGCGTGCGCGCCGCCAACCCCGCCGCGCGCAAACTGATCGCGGCCCAGGGCCTGGGGCCGGCCGCACCGTTCAAGTTGCGCGGGGTGCCTGCGTGGCAACACCTCGAGCAGGCCGTGGAAGCGGCACTCAACCACCCTGACCTCGCCGACCACGGCCAGGAAGTGCGCCTGACCTTCGACGACCGGCAAGAGCGTGACCTGCGGGTGCGCACCCGCTTCACACGCAGCCGCCAGCGCCGCAGCGAAGACCTGTGCGTGGTGCTGCTCGAAGACCTGCGCACGGTGCGCGCACGTCAACGCCAGGACAAGCTCGCCGCCATGGGCCGGATGTCGGCAGGCATCGCCCACGAGATCCGCAACCCGCTGGCGGCCATCGCCCAGGCCAACAGCCTGCTGGCCGAGGACCTGACGTCCGGCCCGCACCAGCACCTGGCCCGCATGGTGCAAGACAACGTGCTGCGGCTCAACCGCATCATCGACGACATCCTGGTCGTGGCCCCAGGCGTGCGCCCGCCGGCCCCCATCATCGACCCGGTGGAGCGCACCGTGGCCATCGTCAACGAATGGCGCAGCACACAAGGCCTGCTGCCTGGCGAAGAAGGCTTGCTCGACCTCGACACCACCGGTTGTCGCCCGGCCATGGGCCAGCCCCCTTTGCGGGTGCGCTTCGAGCCCGAACACCTCCAGCGCATCGTCATCAACCTGCTCGACAACGCCCTGCGCCACCAAAGCCGAACCCCCGGCTCCATCCTGGTCACCCTGCGCTGGATGCCCAGCCTGGAGCCCCAAGGCATGCTCATGATCTCGGTGGCCAGCGACGGCGAGCCCATCACCGCAGAGACCGAGCGCGCGCTCTTCGAGCCCTTCTTCTCCACGCGCAGCCGGGGCACAGGCCTGGGCCTGTATATTTGCCGCGAACTGTGTGAGCGCCACGGCGCCACCATCGACTACCGCCTGCACCCCTTCCCCGTGCGCCACCGCAACGAGTTCTACATCTCGGTGCCGATCGAACCCCCAGGCGAGCCTGCCCGAACATGAACGCGCCCCAACGCCATCGCCTGCTGGTCGTGGACGACGAGCCCGACCTGCGGACCTTGTACGAACTCACGCTGCTGCGCGAGGGCTACCACATCGAAACAGCAGGCAGCGTGGCCGAAGCCCTCGATTGCCTGAACGAGCAACGCTTCAGCCTGGTCATCACCGACATGCGCTTGCCCGATGGGCTGGGCCTGGACATCTTGCGCTGGCTCGACGACCAAGGCCGACCGGAGCGTGCTGTGGTCATCACCGCTTACGGCTCGGCCGACAACGCCGTGGCCGCACTCAAGGCGGGTGCCTTCGACTACCTGACCAAGCCAGTCGATCTCAAGCAGTTCCGCACTGTGGTGGCCTCTGGCCTGGCCAGCGCCGAAGACATCAGCGCGCCGCGCACCGTGCCCGGCGCGCTCGACGAGCCCCCGCCCGCCCGCAAACCGGCCACGGGCCAGCCCCCTGCTGGCGCCGCACGCCAGGCTGCCCGCCCCGCCCCGACCAGCGCCTTGTCTCGCCTGATCGGCAACAGCCCGGCCATTCAGCACACCCGCGTGATGATCGACAAGGTGTCGCGCTCGATGGCGCCCGTGCTGGTGCATGGCGAATCGGGCACCGGCAAGGAGCTGGTGGCGCGCGCCATTCACGACGCCAGCCCACGGCGACCGCGCCCCTTCCTGGCGGTGAACTGCGGAGCCATCCCTGAGCAGCTGCTCGAAGCCGAGTTCTTTGGCTACCGCAAAGGGGCCTTCACTGGCGCCACCGAAGACCGCGAAGGCTTTTTCCAAGCCGCCCAGGGCGGCACGCTGTTCCTCGACGAAATTGGCGACCTGCCGCTGAGCATGCAATCCAAGCTGCTGCGCGCCATCCAGGAGCGGGCCATCCGTCCCGTGGGCAGCACCGCCGAAGTCTCGGTCGATGTCCGCCTGCTCAGCGCCACCCACAAAGAGCTGGGCAGCGAAGTGCAGGCCGGCCGATTCCGACAAGACTTGTACTACCGCCTCAATGTCATCCGCATCGAGCTGCCCCCGCTGCGCGAGCGCCGCGACGACCTGCCCTTGCTCGCTCAACGCATCCTGGAGCGCCTGGCGGGTGAAACAGGCTTGAGCGAGGTGCCCCACCTCAGTGAAGCGGCCATCGCCAGCCTGCAGCGCTACGCCTTCCCCGGCAATGTGCGCGAGCTCGAAAACATGTTGCAGCGCGGCGTGGCCTTGAGCAACCACACCGAACTGAGCCCTGAAGACCTGGGCTTGAGCGCCCCGTCCGACGCGGACATCCTGCTGCCCCTGGCCATGGACGAGGCGAGCGCCGCCGCCAAGCCTTCGGCCACCAGCGATGAGCCTGCCGCCTGGTCTGCGCCGCCATCGGCTGCGGCCCAGGCATTGCCCAGCGACCTGGCCACCCACCTGGACGAAGTCGAGCGCGACATCCTGGTGCGCGCCCTCCACCAACATCGCCTCAACCGCACGGCGGCCGGCGCCAGCCTGGGCTTGTCGCTGCGGCAAATGCGCTACCGCATGGCCCGCCTGGGCGTGCAAGTCAACGACCAGGGCCTGGTGCTGGGCGCGCCGCAAATCGACCAAGCCGACGGCGATGACCCCTCCGCTTGACCCGAACGCGTCCGACTGGGACGCAGGCTGGTGGTCGGCAGCCAGGCACACCCCTTCGCCCAACTTCGGCCCTCGCCCGCCTGGACAGGTGCTGGACCTGGTCGTCGTGCACTCCATCAGCCTGCCACCCGGCGAATACGGCGGCGACGGCATCGAGCGCCTGTTCACCAACACGTTGGACTGGGACGCCCACCCCTACTTCGACCAGATCCGCGGGCTGGAAGTGTCCGCCCACTTCGTCATCCGTCGCGATGGCGAGTGCCTGCAGTTCGTCTCGGTGCTCGACCGCGCCTGGCACGCCGGTCGCTCCAGCTGGCGCGGCCGAGACAACTGCAACGACTACAGCATCGGCATCGAGCTGGAAGGCCTGGAAGACACGCCGTTCGAAGCGGCGCAATACGCCTGCCTCACGCGCCTGGTGGCCGCCTTGGCCCAGGCCTGGCCGATCGCCGGCGTGGTGGGCCACGAACACGTCGCGCCCGGCCGCAAACGCGACCCCGGTTCGGCCTTCGAATGGGCTGGCCTGGCGCAAAGTTTGGCAGGTTGTTGGCCCTCCGCCACGGCCTCCCAACCCGCGCCGCCCCCCCTGCCCTCTGTGTAAACAAGCACTTGCGTGCGCACACCCGAAGTGCTGCCTCAAAGACCGGCTTGATTCGCGTTTTCCCTGAATCTCACACCTGTTTGCGGGGGTGGGTGTTTTTGGCGTTATAGTCGCACCCAGACACTACATCTGGTGTTTTGGAGCCACCCAAACACCATACCTAGTGTCCACCGCAGTCAGCGGGTGCCGCACGCCACCGGCCGCATCCGTGCATTCCAGACAGCGGGCAGCCCACGTGGGCACCCCGTCGTCAGCCTTGAAGGAACCCCATGCAAACGTCCACGACCAGCACCTTGTCGCCTTCTCCTTCTGTGTTTCCTGGCGTCTCCGAAGACGCCCAGGCGCCTCGTCAGTCGGCCTACGCCGCCTACCAGATCATCCGACGCAACGGTGCGGTCGTCTCGTTCGAACCCAGCAAGATCGCTGTGGCCCTGATGAAGGCCTTCCTGGCCGTGCACGGCACCCAGGGCGCCGCTTCTGCCTCCGTTCGCGAAACCGTCGACGGCCTGACCGAAGCCGTGGTGCGTGGCCTGCTGCGCTCGCGCCCGAACGGCGGCACCTTCCACATCGAAGACATCCAGGACCAGGTCGAACTGGGCCTGATGCGCGGTGGCCACCACGAAATCGCCCGCGCCTACGTGCTCTACCGTGAGCGCCGCACCCAGGAGCGCGCCAAGCAGGCCGCCGAGCAGCAAGTCGCGGCCCCCACCCTGCACGTCATTGACCGTGGCCAGCGCGTGCCCCTGGACACCGCCGCCCTCAAGGCCCTGATCGAAACCTCGTGCGAAGGCCTGGGCGCCGACGTGCAAGCTGGCCCGATCTACGCCGAAACCCAGCGCAACCTGTACGACGGCGTCTCGATCGACGAGGTCTACAAGGCCGCCATCCTGGCCTCGCGCACCCGCATCGAACACGACCCGGCCTACACCCGTGCCACCTCGCGCCTGCTGATGCACACCATCCGCCGCGAGATCCTGGGCGAAGAAGTCACGCACGCCGAAATGGCCACGCGTTACGCCGACTACTTCCCCGGCTTCATCAAGAAGGGCATCGAGGCCGAACTGCTGGACGAAAAGCTCGGCCAGTACGACCTGGCCCGCCTGGGTGCCGCCCTGAAGTACGAACGCGACCTGAACTTCGATTACCTGGGCCTGCAAACCCTGTACGACCGCTACTTCCTGCACACCGAAGGCAAGCGCATCGAAATGCCGCAGGCCTTCTTCATGCGCGTGGCCATGGGCCTGGCGCTGAACGAAATCGACCGCGAAACCCGCGCCATCGAGTTCTACGAGCTGCTGTCCTCGTTCGACTTCATGTCGTCGACCCCCACGCTGTTCAACTCGGGCACCCGCCGCTCGCAGCTGTCGTCGTGCTACCTGACCACCGTGCCTGACGACCTCGACGGCATCTACGAAGCCATCAAGGAAAACGCCCTGCTGAGCAAGTTCGCCGGCGGCCTGGGCAACGACTGGACCCCGGTGCGCGCCCTGGGCTCGCACATCAAGGGCACCAACGGCAAGTCGCAAGGCGTGGTCCCCTTCCTGAAGGTGGTCAACGACACGGCCGTGGCCGTGAACCAAGGCGGCAAGCGCAAGGGCGCCGTCTGCGCCTACCTGGAATCGTGGCACCTGGACATCGAAGAGTTCCTGGAGCTGCGCAAGAACACCGGTGACGACCGCCGTCGCACCCACGACATGAACACGGCCAACTGGATCCCCGACCTGTTCATGCGCCGCGTGATGGAAGGTGGCGACTGGACCTTGTTCTCGCCATCGACCTGCATCGACCTGCACGACAAGTACGGCATCGCCTTCGAAGAGGCCTACACCGCCTACGAAGCCAAGGCCGACCGTGGCGAAATCAAGCCCTTCAAGCGCGTGAAGGCCACCGACCTGTGGCGCCGCATGCTCTCGATGCTGTTCGAAACCGGCCACCCCTGGATCACCTTCAAGGATCCTTGCAACATCCGCTCGCCGCAACAGCACGTGGGCGTGGTGCACTCGTCCAACCTGTGCACTGAAATCACCCTGAACACCAACGGCGGCGAAATCGCGGTGTGCAACCTGGGCTCGGTCAACCTGGCCCAGCACTTGAAGGACGGCGGCGTCGACCACGACAAGCTCAAGAAGACCGTGCGCACCGCCATGCGCATGCTCGACAACGTCATTGACATCAACTACTACGCCGTCAAGAAGGCCCGTGACTCGAACCTGCGTCACCGTCCTGTCGGCCTGGGCCTGATGGGCTTCCAGGACGCGCTGTACCAACTGCGCACCCCGTACGCTTCGCAAGCCGCCGTGGAGTTCGCCGACCGCTCGATGGAAGCGATCTGCTACTACGCCTACCTGGCCTCGACCGAGCTGGCCGAAGAACGCGGCCGCTACAGCAGCTACCGTGGCTCGCTGTGGGACAAGGGCATCCTGCCGATCGACTCGCTCAAGCTGCTGCTGGAACAACGTGGCGGCTACCTCGACGTCGACAGCTCCATGACCTTGGACTGGGACAGCCTGCGTGCCCGCGTGGCCCAGTTCGGCATGCGCAATTCGAACTGCATCGCCATTGCCCCGACGGCCACGATCTCGAACATCATCGGCGTGGACGCCTCGATCGAGCCCTGCTTCGGCAACCTGTCGGTCAAGTCCAACCTGTCGGGCGAGTTCACCGTGGTCAACGAGTACCTGGTGCGCGACCTCAAGAAGCTGGGCCTGTGGGACGACGTGATGGTCATGGACCTCAAGCACTTCGACGGTTCGCTGCGCCGCATCGACCGCGTGCCTGAAGACCTCAAGGCCCTGTACGCCACGGCTTTCGAAGTCGAACCCGTGTGGCTGGTGGAAGCCGCCTCGCGTCGCCAGAAGTGGATCGACCAGGCCCAGTCGCTGAACATCTACATGGCTGGCGCCTCGGGCAAGAAGCTCGATGAGACCTACAAGCTCGCCTGGATCCGTGGCCTCAAGACCACCTATTACCTGCGCACCATTGGCGCCACGCATGCCGAGAAGTCGACCGTGTCTCGCGGCCAACTCAACGCCGTGTCTTCGTCGGTGAGCAGTGCGCCCATGGCCTCTGCCGCACCGGTTGAAGTCGCGACGGCCGAGCCCGCCACCGACATCAAGTTCTGCTCGATCGACAACCCCGATTGCGAAGCCTGCCAGTGACCTGAAGCGATGGACTGACGCCTCAGAAGCCTTTGTTCATCGGGGTTTCAAGGCGCCAGCCCTTTTCAGCTGCGCTGGCTTCAGCGCACACCCAGGCCACACGCCAACGTTCAAGATGCACGCAAGCAAGGCTTGAAGACACGTTGATCACTGCTGCATTTCGATGCAACAGAGCAACAACTTCATGCCTTGCATGTCAAGAAGTGCTTGGTGTTTTTCACAACACCCTTTCATAATCCGACTCCATAGGAAGTTCACCATGCTGGTCTGGGACGACGAACCCTCCAAACCTTCTTCAATGCCCATGCCTGCTGTGCAACCGGTCCACCCCGGCACACAGGCCGCAGCCCCGTCGCTGCGTTCCGGCGTTGAAACCATGGCTGCCTCCGCACCCATCAAGTCGGTGCCCACCGCTTCCCCCGCCGGTCGCCGTGTGAACGTCGCCGACAAGCGCATCATCAACGGCCAGACCGACGTCAACCAACTGGTGCCGTTCAAGTACAAGTGGGCTTGGGAAAAGTACCTCGCCACCTGCGCCAACCACTGGATGCCCCAAGAGGTCAACATGTCTCGCGACATCGCCCTCTGGAAGGATCCCAACGGCCTGAGCGAAGACGAGCGCCGCATCATCAAGCGCAACCTCGGCTTCTTCGTGACCGCCGACTCGCTGGCCGCCAACAACATCACGCTGGGCACCTACCGCCACATCACGGCGCCCGAGTGCCGCCAGTTCCTGCTGCGCCAGGCTTTTGAAGAGGCCATCCACACCCACGCCTATCAATACATCGTTGAATCGCTGGGCCTGGACGAATCCGAAATCTTCAACGCCTACAACGAAGTCCAGTCCATCCGCGACAAGGACGAGTTCCTGATCCCGTTCATCGACGCGATCATGGACCCGAACTTCAAGACCGGCACCCCTGAGGCTGACCAGACGCTGTTGAAGTCGCTCATCGTGTTCGCCTGCCTGATGGAAGGCCTGTTCTTCTACGTGGGCTTCACGCAGATCCGGGCGCTGGGCCGTCAGAACAAGATGACCGGCGCGGCCGAGCAGTACCAATACATCCTGCGCGACGAGTCGATGCACTGCAACTTCGGCATCGACCTCATCAACCAGCTCAAGCTCGAGAACCCGCACCTGTGGACGGCTG
>JBEEJT010000037.1:0-22748 GCA_041169085.1 Pseudomonadota bacterium
CGGAGGCGTAACCCCGATTGTGGGTGGACAGCAGCACGCGCACCCCCTCAGGCAGGCTGCGCTGCAGTTGCTGGCCCGAGCCATCGGGCGAGAGGTTGTCGACCACCACGATGTCGGTGGCCGCGGCGATGCGGTGCTCGAGGAGGGACTGCACGCAGCGCTCGGTGAGCGCGGCAGAGCAATAGTTGACGATGACCACCCCCAGCGTGGGAAGCGTCTCGCAGGCGTTGTTCATGTTCGGATCGGGCGTGGCTTGAATCGAACCCGGCCGAAACCGGGAGGGATCAGGCTTCACAGCGCGCCTGTCCTGGGTGTGGTGCTGCCCCGGTAGTTTGACGCGACTTGTTAAAGCAAGGAATCACCCGTAGGCATTAACCCGCAGCAAAAACGTCTCCAAATGTATCCGGATCCACCTATTCGAGGGAACTGCACCACGGGATGTCGGGCAGACATCGACTTCGGCTAGATTTCAGCCCTGACACAAATGTGGGAATCGACAGGGGGAGTGAGATGACGCGTTCCTGGATGGCCCTGGGCCTGGCTGCCCTGATGGCGGCGCCTGTCTGCGCCCAGACCCAAGACACCGGCCCCAGTTGGTGGCGACCGTTCGTGGGCGTGGGGTACACGTGGGGGGGCAAGACGATCTACCCCGGCCGCATCCAAATCATTGGCACCAGCACCGTGTACGACGAAGACGTCAGTGCTGGGGCTGGCTTGGATTTGCGCACAGGCCTCCAGCTTCGCCCCGGCGGCGGTCCCCTCACCATCAAGGGCGTCATCGCTTACCACACCGACGGTCAATCGGGCCTGGATGGCTGGACCAACTTCCACCGCATGCCCGTGGAGCTTGGCCTTGGTTATGCCATCAATGAGCGCTGGAACATCGGAGCCGGGGCGCGCAAGAGCCTGCGCCCGCAACTGCGGCGCCACAAGGACAACTACGAAATCAGCACCAGCCCCTCAGTGACGGTCAATTACGACTACCGCGAAACGATGAGCGCCAAGACCGGCTACTACATCGAGACCGAGTGGCTGATGACCCCGAGCCTGGCTTTGCAGGCCCGTTTGGTGCACGAGACGTTCCGCGTCGAGAAGATCAGCTACGAGAACTCAGGCGGTTTGTCTTACACCTACGAAGCCAATGGCAACGGCCCCACCTACGGCGCCGACCACTTCGGCCTGATGCTGGTCTATTACTTCCGCTGAAGCGCTGGCCCGCTTCGCCTGTTCACATCACTTTCACCATCACCTTCACCGCTCGGAGTTTCCCTTGAAGAAGTTGCTCGTTACCCTCGCCTGCCTGACCGCCCTGGGTGCCCAGGCTCAGACCCAGACCACCTCGGCCCAGCCCAGCGGCTTCCGCGGCATCGTCGGCCTCGGCCTGACCTTTGGCGGCGACCAAGTTGGCCGCACGATCCAGTACCAAAACAGCTCGGACGCCAAGATCCACGCCGGTGGCCTGGCTGATTTCCGTGGCGGTGTCGAGTACCAACTGCAAGGCCAGCCCATCGCGCTGGAAATGACCATCGGTTACCACTTCGACAAGGCCAACGCTGAAAACGGCAACGCCGAGTTCTCGCGCTTCCCGCTGGACCTGATCGGCCACTTCGCCATGACCGAAAACGTGCGCCTGGGCCTGGGCGTGCGCAAGTCGCTCAACACCAAGGCGGCTTCGTCGGGCGTGGGCGGTCAGTACGTCTCCGACGCCAAGTACACCTCGTCGCTGGCCCCGGTGCTGGAAGTCGAATACTTCATGACCCCGCAGTTCGCCTTCCGCGGCCGCTACGTCAGCGAATCCTTCAAGCCCACCAACGGTGGCGAGAAGCTCGACGGCAGCCACTTCGGCATCTACGGCATGGTTTACTTCTGATGCCGCGTGTGCCTCACGGCGCACAGGTCATCGACTCAAGCCAGCGACCAGTCCAGGCGCTGGCTTTTTTCATGGGCGCTCACGAAGCGAGCGGCCTGCGCGAAGTGGCCGTTGCCCACGAAAGGCTCGGGGCCACGCGTGGCCGACAGAGGCGAAGGGTGGTTGCTGGTGAGCACCAGCAGTTGGGTGTCGGGGCCAGCGGCCGCCACGATGCGCTCGCGCTTGCGCTGGGCGTGGGCGCCCCACAGCAAGAACACGCGGGGGCCGGGCTGCGCCGCCACGGCGGCGATCAAGGCGTCGGTGAGCGCCTCCCAGCCCCAGCCGGCGTGGCTGGCGGCCTGGCCGTCCTCCACGGTGAGCACCGTGTTGAGCAGCAACACGCCTTGTGCACACCAGGCCTCCAGGCAGCCGTGGGGCGGCGGCGTCAAGCCCAGGTCACGCGCCAGCTCCTTGCGGATGTTGCGCAGGCTCGGCGGGATGGCCTGCCCGGGCGGCACCGAAAAGCTCAGCCCGTGGGCCTGGCCCGGGCCGTGATAAGGGTCTTGCCCCAGGATGACCACACGGGCCTGCGCCAGCGGCGTGGCGCGCAGCGCGGCCAGCCAGCGGGGCACCGGGGGGTACACCGTGGCCCCGGCGTCCAGCCGCGCTTGCAAGCGCTGCAGCAAGGCCTGGCCCTGCGCGCTGGCACGAAAGGCCTCGGTGGTGGGGCGCCAGTCGGCGGGGACGTCGTCGAAGGCCGACTGAGCCGCCGGCATCACGCGAACAGCTGAGCCAGCGCCAGACCCGGGTCAGGCTGGCGCATGAAGGCTTCGCCCACCAGGAAGGCATGGACGTTGGCAGCGCGCATGCGCTGCACGTCGGCCGCGGCCAGGATGGCCGATTCGGTGACCAGCAGGCGGTCGGCCGGCACGCGAGGCAGCAAGCCCAGGGTGGTCTCCAGCGTGACCTCGAAAGTGCGCAGGTTGCGGTTGTTGATGCCCACCAGCGGCGTCTTGAGCTTCAAGGCACGGTCGAGCTCTTCGCCGTCGTGCACCTCGACCAACACGGCCATGCCCAGCTCGTGGGCCAGGGCTTCGAGGTCGGCCATCTGGGCGTCGTCCAGGCAGGCGGCGATCAGCAAGATGCAGTCGGCGCCCATGGCGCGGGCCTCGTACACCTGATAAGGGTCGACCATGAAGTCTTTGCGCAGCACGGGCAGGCTGCAGGCTTCTCGGGCGTGCTTGAGGTAATCGGCATGGCCCTGGAAGAAGCGCTCGTCGGTCAACACACTCAGGCAGGCGGCACCGTGCCGAGCGTAGCTGGCGGCGATGTCATCCGGCACGAAGTGCTCGCGGATCACGCCCTTGCTGGGGCTGGCCTTCTTCACTTCGGCGATGACACCGGCCTGGCCGGCGGCGATCTTGGCGCGCAACGCGCCAATGAAATCGCGCACGTCGGCTTGTTCGCGGTTGCGGGCTTCGGCCTGCGCACGGACGGCGGCCAGCGGCGTGTGGGCCAGCGCCGCAGCGATCTCTTCGTGCTTGACGGCCACGATCTTGGCCAGGATGTCGGACATGGGGGACTCCGTTGATCAGTCAGGCTGGGGGCTCAGGCGGCGCCCACCAGGCGGCGGGAGGCGGCGATGAAGGCGCCCAGCTTCTGCGCGGCAGCGCCGCTGGCCAGGGCCTCTCGGGCGCGCTCGACGCCCTCGGCCAGGCTGGTGGCCACATTGGCGGCATACAGCGCCGCACCGGCGTTGAGCACCACGATGTCGCGTGCCGGGCCGGGCTCGTTGTCCATCACGCGCTGCACGATGGCCACCGACATCTCGCGGTTGTTGGCTTTCAACATGGAGCCGTCGTGCTCGCCCAGGCCAAACTGCGCCGGGTTGACGCGGTACTCGCGCACCTCGCCGTCCTTCAGCTCGGCCACCAGGGTGTCGCCCGCCAGGGTGATCTCGTCGAGGCCGTCACAGCCGTGCACGACCAGCACGTGCTGCGAACCCAGGCGCTGCAACACCCGGGCCTGGATGCCGACCAGATCGGGGTGAAACACGCCCATGAGCTGGTTCCTGGCACCAGCCGGGTTGGTCAGCGGGCCCAGGATGTTGAACATGGTGCGCACGCCCAGCTCCTTGCGGACCGGGGCGGCGTGCTTCATGGCGCCATGGTGGTTGGGCGCGAACATGAAGCCCACGCCCGTCTCGTGCAGGCAAGCCGCCACCTGATCAGGCGACAGGTTGATGGCGGCGCCCAAGGCTTCCAGCACGTCGGCACTGCCGGTGCTCGACGACACGCTGCGACCGCCATGCTTGGCCACGCGCGCCCCAGCGGCCGCGGCCACGAACATGGCCGTGGTCGAGATGTTGAAGGTGTGGGCGCCATCGCCCCCGGTGCCGCACAGGTCGACCAGGTGGGTGTCGTCGGCCACCAGCACCGGCGTGGCGAACTCACGCATGACCTGCGCCGCCGCGCTCAACTCGCCCACGGTCTCCTTCTTGACGCGTAAGCCGGTGACGAGGGCGGCCATGACGACCGGCGACATCTCGCCCGACATGATGCGGCGCATGAGGCCCAGCATCTCGTCGTGGAAGATCTCGCGGTGCTCGATGACGCGCTGCAGGGCTTGCTGATCGGTGATCTGGCTCATCACAGGGCTCACATCTTCAGGAAGTTGGCCAACATGGCGTGGCCATGCTCGGTCAGGATCGATTCAGGGTGGAACTGCACGCCTTCCAGCGGCGCGAAATTCGGGTCGGTTTGCGGGCCGGTGTGGCGCACCCCCATGATCTCGCCGTCGTCCGTCCACGAGGTGACGGTCAGGCAGTCGGGCAACGTGGCGCGCTCGATGGCCAGCGAGTGGTAGCGGATCACGGTGAAATCCGCGGGCAGGCCGGCGTACACCCCCTTCTGATCGGTGTGGATGACGCTGGTCTTGCCGTGCATCTGCACCTGGGCGCGGATCACATGGCCCCCCAGGGCCGCACCGATGGACTGGTGGCCCAGGCACACGCCCAGGATGGGCAGCTGACCGGTGAAGCGCTGCAGCGCGGGCACGCAAATGCCGGCTTCTGCGGGCGAGCACGGCCCGGGCGACAGCACCAGGCGGTCGGGCTTCAGGGCGGCGATCTCATCGAGCGAAATTTCGTCGTTGCGCACCACCTTGACCTCTTCGCCCAGTTCGCAGAAGTACTGCACCAGGTTGAAGGTGAAGCTGTCGTAGTTGTCGATCATCAGCAGCATGACGGGATCTCTTGGAGCAGGTCTGACGCAAGGCGGTCAAAACGGGCAATGGGGGTTGACCTCGGCGGTCAACGCGGCCCCTGGGTGGACCTTTTTCGGGGGCGCGGCACCGGCGGGGAACCGGCGCGGCAGGTCGTGGCGTGACAGGCTGGCGTCACCGCCACCAGCGCCAGCGCCCGGGCACAAGGGGGCCCAGGGTGGTGACCGATACGCGCAAAGGGTGCTGCATGGAAGCCATTCTATACACAGGCCATGCACCCTGGGGGGCCCGCAGGCGACACAGCACGGGGCCGCACCGCTACCATGCGCGGGTCAAAACACTCAAACCACCGAACAGGGAGCGAACATGCCAGATCCATTCACACCGCCAGCCGCGCCCGCCCACCGCGCCGCCCCCCAGCGGTGGCTGTTGACAGCGTTGACTGCCTGCGTTGCCGCCGCCTTGAGCGCCTGCGGTGGCGGCGGATCGTCCTCGGACAACACTGCGGTGGCCAACGGCAACCTGAGCGATGGACTTGGCGAGCGCGGCGAGCTGCCCGGCACCGTGGTCGTGGGTGACGCCCTGGATTGGGCTGCGCAGAGCGGGCTGGGCGTGATCCCGCTGGGGGCCATCCTGGTTGGCGACGATGGCTCGACGCAATACGCCTGGAAGGCCGCAACGTCGCCGGACACGTATGCCGTGCGTTGGGCCAGGTCGGCGAACGGCACGAGCCCTTCTGCCGCCTGGTCTGCAGCGACCACGCTGGCCGCTGCGCCCTTGAACCGCTACACCACCCAGTTGCTGCTGCGGGGCAATGCGAGCGGCCAGGCCGTGCTGGGCTGGATGGAAGGGGGCTACTTGGACGTCAACGCCACCGGCCAGTTGCTGCGCCGAGACGCAAGCACGGGCTGGGAGAGCACCACGCTTGCCAGCACCGCCACGGCGCTCAATGGCCTGGGCCAGGCTGGTTGGCAACTGCACCTGCAGGCAGATGGCACCGTGGTGTCTGGCGCCCGCACCCTCTTTGGTGGCCCCGGCCTGTCGGTGACGCCCGGCGGCGCCACCAGCACGCCGGCCACCGCCTTTGACAACAGCCTGTACGCCTGGGTGTTCGCGCCCTTCGGCCCGGCCAGCCAGTCGGGCATTTCGGTGGCGGTGCAAGACAGCGGGGCGGGCAATGACACCCAGAACGTCTACGTGCGGGTCGACAGCCCGGTCACCCACCAGAGCTGGGCCTCCGCGGCTGTGACCGATTTGCAGTTCAGGCGGATCTGCCGAACGGGCCCACAGCAGGCCAATGGCATTCAGGTGGTGGCCAATGCCAGCCGCCATGCGGCGCTGGCCGTGTGGGAGGCCGACACCAGTGGCAGTTGCAGCACGCCCAACCTGCGGCTCGTGCACGTCTCCGTGGCCGATGACCTCACGACCTACACATTCAGGTCCAAGTATTACGTGAACTGGAGCACCACCCCGCTGCAAGTGCCCCGCCTTGCCATCGACACACAAGGCCGCGCCCTGGCGCTGTGGTGTCGCGACCCCAACTCGGGCGCCACGCGCAGTGGCCCGCCATTGGCAGGCTGCGTGTGGGCCCAGGGGGGCCCAACCCAGGCCTGGACGGACGAAGCGGCCTTGGTGGCGAACCTGGGCAGCCTGGGCACGCAGGACGTCAACCAAGCGGCCGTGCTGGCCATGAACCCCAACGGCCAAGCTGTGGCCGCCTTGGCCATCCTGGGCCCCGCCACCAGCGGCGGCATCAACCCGCTGCTTATCACGTCGCGCTTCAGCTTCGATGGAGGCTGGCAAGCCTGGGCCACGGTCGCCAACAAGTTGGAGTTGAGCGCCTATGACGTGGGCATAAACACCAGCGGTCAAGCGATGGTGGGCTACACCGCGCTCGATGGTTTGCGCCAGAACGGCTCGGTTTCTCAAGGCCTGACGGTCACACCGGGCGCCAGCCAGGTCTGGCTGCGCGCCTTCGTCTCGCGCCTGTGACCGCGCCGCAGACCGCACCACGCCACGAAGCCGCCCTGCTGGGGCTGGAGGTGCTGCGCTTCGTGTGTGCGGTGTCGGTGCTGCTGTGGCACTACCAGCACTTCTTCGTGTTCGGCGCGGCCCATGTGGCGGGCTTCACGCCGGCCCAGCAGCCGCTCTACGGCCCGCTCAAGCCGTTTTACGAAGCGGGCTGGCTGGGCGTGCAGACCTTCTGGTGCCTCTCGGGTTTCATCTTCTTCTGGAAGTACGCGCAGCCTGTGGCCCAAGGCCAGGTGAGCGCGGCGCGCTTTGCCTGGCTGCGGTTTTCGCGGCTCTACCCGCTGCACCTCGTCACGCTGCTGGCGGTGTTGCCCGGCCTGTTCTGGTACCGCCACACCAACGGCGTGGACTTCGTCTACAGCCACAACGACTGGCCCCACTTCCTGCTGCAACTGGGCCTGGCCAGCGACTGGCCCGGCCGAAATGAGTGGTCGTTCAATGGCCCCATCTGGAGCATCTCGGTCGAGGTGCTGGTGTACGGCCTGTTCTTCGCGCTGTGCCGTCTGGGCCTGACGCGCCTGTGGCAGGTGTTGGCCGTGATCGGCGTGGCCGGGGCGGTGTACGCCAGCAAGCGCACCGAGCACCCCATCGTGCTGTGCGTGTTCTTCTTCTACCTGGGGGCCTTGACGCAACTGGGGCACGCCTGGCTGGCGACGCAAAGCGCCGCGCTGCGCCGCACGCTGCTGGTGCTGGCCACCGTGGCGCTGGCGGCCGGCACGGCGCTGTTGTGGGCAGGCAGGCTCAAGCCCATGTTCTACGCGGCGTTGTTGTCGCCCGTGGCGATCTGGCTGTTGCTGGCCACGGTGCAGCCTGCCTCAAAGCGCGTGCAAGCCACGCTGGAAACGCTGGGCCACACCACCTACGCCAGCTACCTGTTGCACTTCCCCGTGCAACTCACGCTGATGGCCGCCGCCACGGCAGGCGGCTTCAGCTGGCCGGTCCAGGAGGCGTGGTTCCTCCTGGCCTTCCTGGGTGGCGTGTTCACGCTGGCCGCGCTCAGCTACCGCCGGCTGGAAGTGCCCGCGCAGGCCTGGCTGCGTCGCTTCAGCCCGCGCTGAAGCGCGTCACAGCCCTTGTTCGGCCATTTCGGCCGCACGGATCACCGCGCGCGCCTTGGCCTCGGTCTCCTGCCATTCGAGCTCAGGCACCGAATCGGCCACCACCCCGGCGCCGGCCTGCACATACAAGGTCTGGTCCTTGATGACGCCGGTGCGGATCGCGATGGCCACATCCATGTCGCCCGCAAAGCTCAGGTAGCCCACGGCGCCACCGTAGATGCCGCGCTGCACGGGCTCGAGCTCGTCGATGATCTCCATGGCGCGGATCTTGGGCGCACCGCTCAAGGTGCCGGCGGGGAAGCTGGCGCGCAGCACGTCGAGCGCGCTCATGCCGTCCTTCAGCGTGCCTTCCACGTTGCTCACGATGTGCATGACGTGCGAATAGCGCTCGATGCCAAAGGCTTCTGTGACCTTGACCGAGCCGGTCTTGGCGATGCGGCCGATGTCGTTGCGCGCCAAGTCGATGAGCATGACGTGTTCGGCACGCTCTTTCGGGTCGGCCAGCAGGTCTTTCTCGTGCTGGACGTCGATCTCGGGCGTGGCGCCACGCGGGCGGGTGCCGGCGATCGGGCGGATGGTGATGGTCTCGCCGCCCGTCTTGTCGCGCTCCTGGCGCACCAGGATCTCGGGGCTGGAACCCACGACATGGTGGTCACCCATGTCGTAGTAGTACATGTAGGGGCTGGGGTTGAGCGAACGCAGCGCCCGGTACAGCGTCAGCGGCGACGCCGTGAAACGCTTTTGCAGGCGCTGGCCGATCACGACCTGCATGCAGTCGCCCGCCGCGATGTAGTCCTTGCACTTGAGCACCGCGGCTTCGTAGTCGGCCTTGGCAAAGTGACGCTCCACCGGGTGTGGCTCGGTGGCCGAAATGGGCGGCACCGGCACCACGGCGTTGAGTTGCGCCTGCAGCTCGGCGATGCGGGCCGCAGCGCGGCCATAGGCCCCGGCTTGCGTCGGGTCGGCGTAGACGATGAGGTAGAGGCGATCGGCAAGGTTGTCGATCACGGCCAGCTCTTCGGTCTGCAACAGCAGGATGTCGGGCGTGCCGATGCCCTGCGGCTTGGTGGTCTTGGCCAGGCGGTGCTCGATGTGGCGCACCGTCTCGTAGCCAAAGTAGCCGGCCAGGCCGCCACAGAAGCGCGGCAGGCCTTGGGGCACCGCAGCGCGGAAGCGGGCCTGGTAAGCCGCGATGAAATCCAGCGGGTTGGTGTGGTGCTGCTCGACCACCTGGCCGTCGGTGACCACCTCGACCTGCTGGCCGGTGGCCCGCACCAGGGTGCGGGCAGGCAGGCCCACAAACGAGTAGCGACCAAAGCGCTCGCCGCCCACCACCGATTCCAACAGGAAGCTCAATGGCTTGCCTTGGGTGAGCTTGAGGTAGAGCGACAGCGGGGTGTCGAGGTCGGCCAGGGCTTGGGCCACCAACGGGATGCGGTTGTGCCCTTGTGCGGCCAGGGCCTGGAAATCTTGTTCGGTGATCATGGTCTGGGGGCCTCCACGGCCAGTGTGGCGCAGCGGTGTCGCTCAGCGTGCGTTGACCGCTCTGCACCAGTTTGTCATCTCCGGCTTCCCCCCTAAGGGGCGTTGCCGCCACGGATTACGGCCGCTTACCTTTTGGTGCTGGCGGCCGGGCCGTTTCAGGATGCGGCACCTATGATGGACCACACCAGAACGGCGTTCACAGGCATGCACAGCGTCGCCAGGGCCATGCCCCCCGGTCGCGCGAACCTTGTGAACGTTTGCGTGAGATGAACATCGACCCAGTGTAGCAGGGCAGATTTCAGTCCATCGGGCGTGGCCAGCGCGCCAAAAGGCGCACAGGGCAAACCAGGGTTGAAGTTCGTCACGGAAGCGTAACAATTTATGACCAGGACAGTCGATGGGGCCCAAGAGCCCATCACCAGAACCATGCAGTTGAGCTACGCAGGAATGATCCGCATCGGTCGCGCCGCCCTGGGGGCCACCGCTCTGGCCGCCACCGTGTTGTCCGGCGCCGCCTGGGCCCAACCGGCAGAACTGGCGGGTGTGCAATACCCGGCCTCGATCAAGGTCGAAGGCAGCAACCTGGTGCTCAACGGCAGCGGCATCAGCTACCGCGCGGTCGCCAAGCTCTACACGGTGGGCCTGTACGTCAGCCAGAAGTCCAGCAAGCCTGAACTGGTGTTCTCGACCAACGGCCCCAAGGTGCTGCGCTTCGTCATGCTGCAAGGCATGCGGGTCGACGAGCTGGGCAAGGTCATCACGCGGGGCATCGAAGTCAACAGCAGCCGCGAAGAGTTCTTCCGGCTGATCCCGTCCATCCGCATGATGGGCGAGCAGTTCTCCCACATCAAGCGCCTGAACCCCAACGACGTGCTGGTGATCGAATACGTGCCCAAGCGCGGCACCGTGTTCTACGTCAACGGCCAGCCTGTGGGCCTGCCCCTGGTCGACAGCTTCTTCTTCCCTGCCGTGCTGCGCACCTGGCTGGGTGTGCGCCCCTCCACGCAAGACCTGAAAGACGCCTTGCTGGACTACAAGGCGCCGGTGGCGCTGGACGCGCTGAACTGAGCCCGCGCGAGCTGAAGCTCAACTGAAGTAGAGCGCCCAGTCCACCGCGTCGAGGCGCGGCACATGGGCCACCGCCGGCACTTCTTCAATGGGGTGGCCGTGGTTGTAGCCGTAAGTCACCAGCATCACTTCGCAGCCGGCTGCGCGAGCGGCCTGCGCGTCGTTGCTGGAGTCACCAATCATGATGGTCTGCGCGGGGGCGCTGCCCAGGGCTTCGCAGGTCTTGATCAGCGGCAGCGGGTCGGGCTTCTTGCGCTCAAAGGCGTCGCCCCCGAACACGTGCTGGAAGTGCTGACGCAGGCCTTTGCTTTCCAGCAGTTGTTTGGCGAAGGCCGTGGGCTTGTTGGTCAGGCAGGCCAGTGGCACACCGCGTGCGCTCAGCTGAGCCAGGCCTTCGGCCACGCCGGCAAACACCTCGGAATGCTGGCCATTGTGCTGCTCGTAGTGCACCTGGTAGTGCTGCCAGGCTTCGGGCACCAGGGCGGCCATCTCGGGGTCGTCCGGGTCGCGGCCCCAGGCGTGGGCCATGGCGCGGCGCAGCAGGTCTTCGGTGCCTTTGCCCACGGTGAGCGACAGGAAGTGCCTGTCCACACGGGCCAGCTCGATGGGGTGGCAGCCCATGGCGGCCAGGGTGTGCTTCAAGACGACCTGGAAGTCACCCAGGGTGTCGACCATGGTGCCGTCGAGGTCGACGATGGCGGCTTGGTAGGGCATGTGGCGGCGTGCGGATGTAGGTTGGCAGAGCGCCTATTCTGGCGGCATTCGGGTGGATGACGCGTCAGCCTGCCGCCACCGCCCGCATCAAGATCGCCCGACACGCCTGACGCTCAGGCGGCGGGCTGGTCTGCGCGGCCTGGGCGATCAGCAAGCCGTCCACAGTGGCGATCAGCCCTCGTGCGACGGTGTCGACGTCGGCCACGCCGGCCTGGGTGAGTGCCGCCGCGGTGGCTTGCACGAAGCGCTGGTGCAGCGTCAGCACGACGTGTTGCAGCGACGGCTCGCGCGAAGCGATCAGGAACAACTCGAACTGCGCCACGTTGCGCGGACGGTGCTCGGGCGTCAGCCAGGCCATCACGCGGTCGGTCAGCGCTTCGATGAATCGGGGCAAGGATGGCGGCGCATGGGCCAGCTCGACGGCGTCGGCCTGGAGCTCGTCGAGGTGCAGCTGCGCATGGCGCTGCAAGGCCAGCGTCAGCAGGTCCAGCCGCGTGCGGCAGCTCGACGAGGTGGAGCCCGCAGGCAGGCCCGCCAAGGCGTCGACGGCGCGGTGGGTCAGGCCCCGCGCGCCGGTCGTGGCGAGCAAGCTCAAGGCAGCGTCAGCGATGGTGGTTTTGCGTTCTGCGGCAGACATGCACGGCGGGTGAGCGGCGGACCTGGGCATTGTGCGGTGCCCGCTGATGCTGGTTTTCCCCCATCGCGCAGCACCTGGCTTTCGCCCACCATTCACTACACCTGTAGTGTTTTGAGTGAAAACCAGGAGCCTCCATGCGCCCTTCGACCCTTCTTGCCCGCGGTGCTCGCCGCGCTCGCCGTGCCCTGCCTCTGGCCGCTTTGAGCCTGGGCGCCCCGCTGGTGGCCCACGCGGTGACGTTCTACAAATGGGAGATGGTCGAGTTGCCGGTGGCCAGCGGCGCCTCGTGTGGCAACGGCACGCCTTACCGCTTCTTCGTGAACCGCACGCCCACCACCACCAAGACCATCGTGATCCTGGAGGGCGGTGGCGCCTGCTACGACCAGAACGCCTGCCTGTGGAAGGGCAGCTTCTTTGGGGGCAGCAATTCGAACGGCATCGCCACCAACTACATGACCAGCCTGGTGTCCAACCTGAAGAACACTTCGGGCTCGCCGTTCGCGGTCATCAACCAGGGGGCCTTGGGCCTCACGCCTTTCGCGGCGCGCAACAGCACGAGCAAGGTGCAAACGCAAGCCTGGAACATGGTCTACATGCCGCAGTGCACGGGCGACGTCTACAGCGGCAACAAGGTCGTGGTGTACGACGACGCCAACCCGGCCAAGCCGCTCACCTACCACCACCGTGGCGACACCAACAGCCAGCAGGTCGCGCAATGGATGGCCGCCAACTTGCCGCAGCCTGAACACCTGCTGATGTATGGCTTCTCGGCGGGCGCACTGGGCGTGAGCTCACACTATGGCGACTTCAGGCTGGCGCTCAAGCCCAAGAAGTCGGCGCTGTTGTCGGACTCGGGCCCGCTCTTCGTGGCACCGCGCAGTGGCACCCCTGAGCAATACCCGTCGCTGCCGCTGCACAACCGCATCCGCGAAGCCTGGGGCCTCGATGGCCCGCAAGGCCTGGTCACGCGACTGATCGGCCAATACCCCGACTTCGGCGACGCCAACGACATGTCCACGCTCAACACCGGCCTGGCGCGCATGTTCCCGCAAGACCGCATGGGCTACACGCTGCTGCAGCAAGACGCCGTGTTCGCGGCCTATGCCTACGACAACTTCTACCCCGAGATCAAGGCCGGGGCCACGATCGAGGCGCGCAACACGATGCGCCTGGCCAAGTGGCAGCAGGAAGTGCAGACCTGGATGGCCTCGGTGCAAGGCCACGCGAACATCGGCTATTACCTGCCTTACGCGCGGCCCACGGTGTTCCACTCGCACTCGACCACGATGTTCTCGTTCAACAACACGGGCATCCCGGAGGCGGGCCTGCCCAGCGTGACCACGTTCGTGGACAACCTGCTGGACGACAGCCGCCCCGTGATCCGTGCGTTCGAGTTGTCGCACACGCCCAAGAAGCCGTTCACCGACGCGGCGGCCGAGTTCCTGTCGAACCTGGTGTTCGTGCCCTTGGGGTTGTGAGCGCAGCGCCCCCACCCGGGGGCCGGACTCATTGCTCGCGACGGGTCTCGATGTAGGTGCGGATCGACCAGATGGCCTCTTGCGTCAGCACGCCTTCGAACGGCGGCATGTAGACGCGGCCGTCGCGCATGCGGCCACGGCGCACCGTGCCTTGGAAGTACTCGTCCATCTCGCGGTAGCAATCGGCCTTTTGCTGCGCGCCCTTCATTTCCTTGCACTCGCCTTCGAACTGACGCAGGTCAGGGGCGATGCCGCCGGAGATGGCTTCCAGGCCATGGCAGCGGGCGCAGTTCTGGTTGTAGGCCGAGGTGCCGATGCGCAGGGCTTCCTTGCGGGCTTCGGTGCCTTCGGCATAAGGGTTGGCGTCCAGCCACTTGTCGCCCAGCTGCGGCAGGGTGTGGGTGTCCACGGCCTGTGGGGCCATGTCGCCATGGGCCATGACCTGGGCGGTCATCAGCGAAGCCAGGCTCAGCGTGAGCGCGCTCAGCAGCAGGCGTTTGCCCGAAATGTGTTGCTTGATGGTCATGGCGGTGTCTCCGGTTTTCAACAGAAAAGGGGTCGTGTGTGGCGGCCTGCGGCTGCAAAAACCTTGCCATCGACGCCAACCGCAGACAAAGCCACGCCCGCTGCCCCGTTCACCCGCCGGTTCAGTGTTCCGTTTTGAAGCACTGCCCGCGCCATGTGACACACCTGGTACAGGCCAAGTTGACACACCTTTCGCGCTCGCGCGCGCCGGTACGCGAGCCACACGCATTTCTTGGGCCATTCGCGCCAGAAAACCCAGGGTTCTCCTCGATGGGCACGCGTTTGCTATGCCTGAGCACAGGCAGTTGGCAGTCCCGTCCGCACACCCGGGTAAACCTCATTGTTGCGGCCCTCAATGTGAAGACCATACGTGATCGCACAAGAACACCAAGGCGGTGAGTTGTTCACCGCCGAACCCGCTGAGAACCTGCATGGGCCCGTGGACATTTGGGAAGACGTTGGCACGGGTCTTGGAGAGCACATGAGCACAGCGACGCACCCGACGGCCGGCCACTCGCCTCTGGCACACACCGCCCCACCGCCACGGATCAGGCCCGATGTGATCCGCCAGGCCCACCACCGCTCGGCCGGCTTCGGCTTGTCGGAGCGAGACCGCCCTGACTTCACCAGCCTGCCCAAGGCCGACCTCGACCTGGCCCTCGACGAAAGCCGCTTCCTGTTCCAGCACGCGGCGCCGGTGATGGCCACGCTGTACGACCAGATCGCCAACACGCACTCGATGGTGTTGCTGACATCGGCCAAAGGCCTGGTGCTGCACTCGCTGGGCGACACCGACTTCCTGGAGAAGGCCTCGCGCGTGGCCTTGACGCCGGGCATGGACTGGTCGGAGCAGAGCAAGGGCACCAACGCCATCGGCACGGCGCTGTCCGAAGCCGAAGCCGTGACCGTGCATGGCGACCAGCACTACATGAACGCCAACAAGTTCCTGACGTGCTCGTGTGCGCCCATCCACGACCCGCACGGCCAGATGATCGGTGCGCTCGACGTGACCGGTGACCACCGCAGCTTCCAGGCCCACACGCTGGCCTTGGTGCGCATGTCGGTGCAGATGATCGAGAACCACATGTTCGCCGACATCTTCCCCGACGCCGTCCGCATCCACTTCCATGCACGCCCCGAATTCCTGGGCACGCTGGTGGAAGGCATCGCGGTGTTCACGCCCGAAGGCCGCTTCCTGTCGGCCAACCGCAGCGCGCTGTTCCAGCTGGGCCTGTCGTTTTCGGCGATGAAGGCGCACACCTTCTCGTCGCTGTTCGGCATGCCGATGTCGTCGCTCATCGAGTTGTTCAAGGGCAGCCACAGCGGGCCCCAGCAGCTGGTGCTGCACAGTGGCGTGACCGTGTGGGCGCGCACGACCATCAAGCGACGTTCGCCCTGGTCCATCGTGCACGGCACCGAGGTGGAGACCATCGCCACGGGCGACGCCGCTGCACCACGCGCCGTGCCGCGCCGGGCCCAGCGTCTCACGCTCGACCACCTCAACACCGGTGACCCGCAGGTGGCCGCCGTCATCCAGAAGCTCAAGCTCGTCAACGGCCGCGACATCCCCGTGATGATCCAGGGCGAAACCGGCGCCGGCAAGGACCTGCTGGCCCAGGCCTTCCACAACGACTCGCCCCGTGCAGGCCAGCCCTTCGTGTCGATCAACTGCGCGTCCATCCCCGAGACGCTGATCGAGTCCGAGCTGTTTGGCTACGAAGAAGGCGCCTTCACCGGTGCGCGCAAGAAGGGCGCTGCGGGCAAGATCCTGCAGGCCCATGGCGGCACCTTGTTCCTCGACGAGATCGGCGACATGCCCAAGCACCTGCAGGCACGGCTGCTGCGCGTGCTGCAGGAGCGCAAGGTCTGCCCGCTGGGCGGCACCAAAGAGGTCGATGTCGACATCGCCGTGGTGTGCGCCACGCACAAGCCGCTCAAGGACATGATCGCCCAAGGCGAGTTCCGCGAAGACCTGTACTACCGCCTCAACGGCCTGGTGGTGCGCCTGCCTGCCTTGCGTGAGCGCGCCGATTTCGACGCCATGGTGCCCCGCATCATCGAGTCGCTGTGCTCGCCTGGGCAGCTCATCACGGTGTCCGACGAGGTCATGGCCCTGTTCCGTCGCTACAGCTGGCCGGGCAACTTCCGGCAGTTGCACAACCTGCTGCGCACGGCCGTGGTCATGGTGGGCGGCAGCGGCACGATCGACCTGCCCCACTTGCCCGACGACTTCCTGGAAGAGGTGGCCAGTGCACAGACCACCGGCACCAATGGCCACATGGGCACCCACGCGCCAGCCTTGACGCTGGTGGCACCGCTCACAGGCGCAGCGCCCATGGGGGCCGCCGCTGCGGTGGCGCCGGGCGGCGACGGTGTGCGGCTCGAAGACGTCACGCTCAGCGCCATGGCGCAGATGCTCAGGCTGCACAAGGGCAACGTGTCCGCCGCGGCCAAGGCCTTGGGCGTCTCGCGCAACACCATCTACCGCAAGAAGGACTTGCTTCCGCCAGACGCCTTGCACGGCTGAAGTCCCGGGGCCGCAGGCCTCGGTGGCATTGCTTTTGCCTGGGTGCCCTCGCCTGCGGGTGCAGGTTCAGGAGACACCCATGAACACCCCCCGACACGACCGCCTCACCGTGCTGCTGCACTGGGGCATGGCCGCCCTCATCATCGCGCAACTGGCCATGGGCCTGTGACGACAGCGGCCTGCTGTATGCCTTGATGGCGATGGCGCCATTGAGCGGCCTGCTGGGCGTGGCCTATCACCAGCTCGTCCGCCGCGACGACTTGCTGGCCCGCATGCGCTGAACCCTGCCGTTGTTCCTTAATGGCACACGGTGTTGCCCAACAGAACGTTCCAACGCTGATCACTGAGCCACACCCGTGAGCCACGTGACGCCTCAGCACCCCTGCAGCCAGGGCAAACCCGCCCCTTCCCCGCAGCCAAGGGGCTTGTCAGCGATTGGCATGCGCTTTGCGGAGTTGGGCCAGCGGCGGCACCCCGCCTCCGTTCCAGACGAGTCCGACCCCTGCCAAGAGGATCCAACATGAGACAACCCGTCCAACGACAAGCCCGGCGCCTGAGCCTGATCGCTGCCGCCGGCCTGAGCCTGGCCACTGGTGCCAGCCACGCCGTCAAGCCCGTGACCTGGGATGACATCGCCAACGACGCCAAGAGCACCGGCGACGTGGTGACCTATGGCCTGGGCCTCACCGCCCAGCGCTACAGCCCGCTCAACAAGATCAACACCAAGACCATCGCCAACCTGCAGCCCGTGTGGAGCTACTCGTTCGGCGGTGAAAAGCAGCGCGGCCAGGAAGGCCAGGCGCTGGTGCACGACGGTGTGATCTACGCCACCGCTTCGTACTCGCGCTTCGTGGCCATCGACGCCCGCACCGGCAAGCGCCTGTGGACTTACGAACACCGCCTGCCCGAAGACATCCGCCCCTGCTGTGACGTGGTCAACCGCGGCCCGGCCATCTACGGCGACAAGGTGTTCTTCGGCACGCTGGACGCTTCGGTGGTGGCCCTGGACCGCGCCACTGGCAAGGTCGTGTGGAAGGCCAAGTTCGGCGACCACAAGATCGGCTACACCATGACCGGCGCCCCCTTCATCGTGAAGGACCAAAAGAGCGGCCGCGTGCTGCTGGTGCACGGCTCGTCGGGTGACGAATTCGGCGTGGTGGGCTACCTGTTTGCCCGCGACGTGGACACCGGCGAAGAAGTCTGGGCCCGCCCCTTCGTGGAAGGCCACATCGGCCGCCTCAACGGCAAGCCCAGCACGCCCACCGGCAACCCCAAGGCCCCGAGCTGGCCGGATGATCCCAACTCGCCCACGGGCAAGGTCGAGGCCTGGAGCCACGGTGGCGGCGCTCCCTGGCAGACCGCTTCGTTCGACGTCGAGACCAACACCATCGTGGTGGGCACCGGCAACCCCGCACCGTGGAACACCTGGAAGCGCACCGCCCCTGGCGACAAGCCGACCAACTGGCCCAGCCTGTACACCTCGGGTCAGGCTTACCTGGACCCGACCACGGGCGAACTCAAGGGCTTCTTCTCGCACACCCCGAACGACGCCTGGGACTTCTCGGGCAACAACTCGGTGCTGCTGTTCGATTACAAGGACCCGAAGACCGGCAAGACCGTCAAGGCCTCGGCCCACGCCGACCGCAACGGCTTCTTCTTCGTGACCGACCGCCTGAAGCTGGCTGAACCGGGCGCCAACCACCCCTGGAAGCAAACCGCCATCATCAACGCCTTCCCCTTCGTGGACGGCATCACCTGGGCCAAGGGCTTCGATCTGAAGACCGGCATGCCGCTGGTCAACGACAACCAGTACCCGCCGCAGCCCAAGGAAGGCCAGGACAAGGGCGACTCGATCTTCGTGTCGCCGCCATTCCTGGGTGGCACCAACTGGATGCCGATGAGCTACAGCCCCGACACCGGTCTGTTCTACATCCCCGGCAACCACTGGGCCATGGACTACTGGGCTGAGAAGATCACCTACAAGGCCGGCGCGGCTTACCTGGGCCAAGGCTTCCGCATCAAGAAGCTGTACGACGACCACGTGGGCATCCTGCGCGCGATCAACCCGGTGACCGGCAAGATCGAGTGGGAGAAGAAGGAACAGTTCCCGCTGTGGGCCGGCACGATGACCACCGCCGGTGGCCTGCTGTTTGTGGGCACCTCGGATGGTTTCCTCAAGGCCTTCGATGCCAAGAGCGGCAAGGAAGTCTGGAAGTTCCAGACCGGTTCGGGCGTGGTCTCGGTGCCCATCACCTGGGAGATGGATGGCGAGCAGTACGTCGGCATCCAATCGGGTTACGGTGGCGCCGTGCCGCTGTGGGGCGGCGACATGGCCGAGCTGACCAAGCAGGTCTCGCAAGGCGGCTCGATGTGGGTGTTCAAGCTGCCCAAGCAGTTCGCCGGCAAGTGAGCTGACCCACTCGCCTGACCACGCTTGCGTCCTTGACCTGACCGCGCCTTCGATCCCGGGGCCGGTCAGGTCTTTTCACATGGAGCCTTTCATGCGTGCCTTCCAACGCGCCTGGATCTTGTCGCTGGCCCTGGCGGGCGCCAGCCTCACCGCACCGGCGGTGGCCGACACCACGGCCGGCGACCCTCCGCCGCCGGACGAGGTGCAGGTCATCAACGGCTGCCCCATCTGGCCCTACACCCGCTGCCCCGGCGCCGACCTGCGCCACGCCAAGCTGGTGGGCAAGAACCTCTATGGCGCCGACCTGCGCGGCGCCAACCTCACGCGGGCCGACCTGCGCGCGGCCAACCTGGCCGGCGTCAACCTGGAAGGCGCCAACCTGACCGGTGCGCGCCTGAGCAAGGCCACGGCGTCGAATGCGAACTTCAAGGGGGCGCGCTTCATCGGCACCGACCTCGAAGGCGCGCGCATGCCCCGCGCCGACTTCTCCCACGCCGTGTTCGACGGCGCGAGCCTGGAGATCGCCCGCCTGGACCACGCCTGGTTCGTGGGGGCGCGCTTCGTGGGCTGCAACCTGCAAGAGACCAAGTTCAACGCGGTCAACCTCCAGGGCGCCTACTTCGAAGCCAATGTGTTGACGTATTCGCTCTTCGCCGAAACCAACACCGACAACTGCCCCACCTGCCCGAAGGAACACGAATGAACCCCGCTCGCATCGACCGCTGGCGTTGGCGCCTGGGCACCTTGGCGCTGGTCGCCGGGGTGTGGGCCCACGGCCGCCCTGCCCACGCCGAAGTGCCCCCTGCCCCCATCGTGGATGTGAGCCAGTTGCCCGCCGTGCCCCAGGGCTGGGCCGAGCCCAACCCCCTGCGCGGCCAGGCCGAAGCCATCCGCGTGGGCCGAGACGCCTTCAACCAGGCGTGTGCCCGCTGTCATGGCATGGACGCGAATGGCTCGCGTGCGCCCGCACCGGATTTGCGACGCCTGGGCGGCGCGTGTGCCAAGGTGAGCGACGAAGCCCTGCGCGCCCGCTGCCAAGCCGACGCCGACTTCTTCTTCGCCAAGTCCGTGCGCCTGGGCAAGAAGAAGTTCGACATCGAACACATGCCCGCCTGGGAGCCGGTGCTGTCGCCGCAGCTGGCTTGGGCCATCCGCACCTTCATCGAGAACGCCCCCAAAGGCAACGCCACCCCGTCGGTGGCTGAGCTGGCCCGCCAGGCGGCCGCCGTGCGTTGAGCCGGCGCCTCAAAGGCCAAGAGGCGGCAGACCGGTGTGGCTGCCGCCTCTTGACGGGCCCAGGCTTGTGGCTTGGGCCTGGCTCCTACGTGTGGGCTCACTTGCGCTGACTCAGCACCCACTCCACGAGTTTGCGGATGTCGGCCTTCTCCATGTTGCCGTGCGGCGGCATGGCGGCGCGGCCCCATTTGCGGGTCGAGCCATTGGTGACCGACATCACCAGGTCCGAAGCGGCGTCAGACTGGCCGGCATAGCGCTCGGCCACCGACTGGAAGGCCGGGCCCACCACCTTCTCGGTGACGGAGTGGCAGGAGAAGCAACCGCTGGCCTTGGCCAGCTCGCTTTGGTCAGGTGAAGGCGCGGCCTGGGCCGCAGTGGCGACCCAGCCCAGGGCGGCCAGGGTCAGGGTGGCGGGGAAGTGACGGGGCATGGAGGCGTCTCCTTTACTGCTTGTGGGGCGAGGTGGGCGAGCCCAAGGCTTGCGCTTCGCGTTCCGGATACCAACGGATGAAGGTGCGGTGCAACTCGGCAGGCAGGGCCGCCCAATGGGCGAAGCGGGCAGGCGCTGGCGTGGCCAGCAGTTCAGACAGGTCCGTGCCCGCTTCGGCCTGGGTGCGCATGTGCTGCGTCACCCATTGGATCCAGTCTCGCGTCTGGGCGATGCCCGCCAGCCCCTGGTGGACAGGGCCATGGCTGGGCACCACCCAACGGAAATAGCCCGCATGGAACAAGGCTTCGAGCTTGTCGAGGCTGTGCAGCCAGTTGGCGAAGTTCGCATGCGGTGTGGTGGGGACCCGATCGGCGAACACCAGGCCGCCCACGAAGGCGACCCCGGTGGTGTGGTCGATCAGGACCAGGTCGTCGTCGGTGTGGCCGCTCAGGCGCAGCCACTCCAGGCGGTGGTCGCCCAGCGTTTGCACACCGGGCGTCAGGCTCTCGCGTGAGGGCGTGGGCACGGTGCCTTGCAGCCAATCGCCACACAGGCGATAGAGGTTGTCGCTGTAGCGCTCGCCCAAGGCCTGCATGTCGGCGATGCTGCCAGGCAGCGCCTGCGTGGGCACGTCGGCCCAGGCCTGGTTGCCCAGGAAGTAGTCGGGGTGGTGGTTGAGTTGCACGACCCGGGCCACGGGCTCACGCACCGTGCGCTCGATGAGCGCGCGTTGTTGCTCGCCATAGCGGCGCGACACCCCGCTGTTGACCACCACCACGCCTGCGCCGGTGCGGATGAAGGCGGTGTTGATGATGTTGCAGCCGTTGGCCGGGCCGAAGCTGTCGTTGCTGCCCTCGATCACCCAGGTGTCGTCGGCCAGGCGGCGCGCTTGCAGGCCCAGGTCCAGCTTGGCCGCCTGCACCTGCGGTGGGGCGGGCGGGGCCGGCTGGGTCTGGGCTTGCGCCTGAAGCGCCAGGGTCGAAGCCATCATGCCTTGCATCACGTGCATGCGTATGTGCTCTCGGCGGGTCTTCATGCGGGCACCACCACGTCCAGCGGGTTGCCGTTGTTGTCGGCCCCTTGCAGCCGCAATGGGCCGGACACGTCGGGTGGCAACTCCAGCGTCATCAAAGGGTTCTCGGCCACCGGCTCGTGCAAGGCCATGCGCCACAAGGGGCGCCCGTGCGCGTCGCTCAACGACAGCGACTCGAGCAGGAAGGCCGGCACCCCCGGGACAAAGCCCGTGTCCATGGGGTGCATGATGCGCAGCCGCAAGCGCCGGGAGCCCTGCGCGCCCACCCCGAACAGGCGCGCCTGCACCTGGTTGAGCGTCTGGCTCCAGCTGCCGTCCACCCGGCTCGCGCCGGCCACGGTGCAGCCACCACCTGCGGCCTGCACCCAGGTGCCGGCCACATGCCAGTGGCCATCGACCGTCTCGACCAGGGCCCGCACCGGCGAAGCCTGCTGCATGCGCAGCCGCAAGCCCAGCACGGCTTCGGCCCGCAGGGGCTCGAAGTCCAGCACGTGGCGAATGGGGTTGCGGTCGACCACGATGCGGATGCGCCGAACGGCCCTTTGGGCCGCCATCGCGCGCGCGTCGACCCACACCGGCACGTGCATGGCGTCTTCGGCCATGGCGGGCCCCCGCACGCTCACCAGGTCGGTGAACTGGCAAGGGGCGTTGCCCACGAACTCGCGCTTGAGGTCGGGCCACAACAGGCTGCCCAGCGGGTCACCGCCGGTGGCGGCCACCGCCTGGGCTTGCGCCCGGACCCGCTTGGGCAGCAGGGCCAAGGCAGCCAGGGGCATGGCCATGAGCAGCCTGCGGCGCAAGGGGTCACGAGACATGGCGGGGCTCGCGCTGCGCGCTCAGAAGAAGCCGAGCTTGTTGGGGCTGTAGCTCACCAGCAGGTTCTTGGTCTGCTGGTAGTGGTCGAGCATGACCTTGTGGGTCTCGCGGCCGATGCCCGATTCCTTGTAACCACCGAAGGCGGCGTGGGCGGGGTAGGCGTGGTAGCAGTTGGTCCACACGCGGCCGGCCTGGATGCCGCGGCCCATGCGGTAAGCGCGGTTGCCGT
>JBEEJT010000038.1:0-25342 GCA_041169085.1 Pseudomonadota bacterium
TCCATCACCTCGCGCACGCTGGGGCGCACCTCGGCCACGAACACGCGCATCACGAAAAACGCGGCGATGCCGGTGATCAGGAAGAAGCCCAGCAGCAGGCGCAGGCCAAGTTTCATGGAGCTTCTCGGGGTCAGAGCCGCGCGGGGTCGATGGCGTAGCCCATGCCGCGGTGCGTGCCGATCAGGTCGGCGTCGCAGCCGGCATCGCGCAGCTTGGCGCGCAGGGTCTTGATGTGGGTGTCGACGGTGCGGTCGGTGCTGTCGGCGTCTTGTCCCCACACGACGTCGAGCAGGGCTTCGCGCGACCAGATGCGGCCCGGGGCCTTGAGCAAGGCCTGCAGCAGGCCGAATTCGCGGCGGGTCAGAGGCAAGGGCTGGCCTTGGTAGCTCACACGCTGGGCCTGGGTGTCGCACACCAGGCCGGGTGGCGGTGCCGCAGTCGCTGGGGTGGCTGGGGCCGGCGTCAGGGCGGATCGGCGCAGCAGCGCCCGCACGCGGGCGCACAGCTCGCGCGGGCTGAAGGGCTTGGTCACGTAGTCGTCGGCGCCCAGCTCCAGGCCCAGCACGCGGTCCAGTTCTTCGCTGCGCGCACTCAGCATCAACACCGGCAAGGAGGCCTGCGAGCCGCCTGCCTGGCGCAGCTCGCGGCACAGGTCCAGGCCGCTGCCGTCGGGCAAACCCACATCCAGGATGGCCGCGCCGAAGGCGGCCTCGGGCTGCCTCAAGCGCTGCCGGGCCTCACCCAGCGAGGTGACGTGCTCGACCACGTAACCCTCTCGTGACAGCGCGTAGGTCACCATGTTGGCAATGGCGGGGTCGTCTTCCAGCAGCAAGAGCGAAGGGGCAAGGGGCATGGGTGGGGCGGGGCGAGGCAGGGCGTTCAGGCTGTGACCCCCGCCTCTCGAAAAGGTTGCATCGACCTGGCGGGGCCATGGGGCCCCCTTGGCTGCGGGGCCTCGGCAACCCTGGGGCCCAATTGAGGTCACAGTCGATTCATGTGTGGCCATGGCGTGCGCGCTGCCCTGGTGTCGCTGTTGCTGCCCCCATGGCGTCAGACCGACCCCTAACATTGCTGCAAATCAAACCTGACGCCCGCCGAGGCAGACGACCGGAGACCCACATGAGCCAACAAGCCCTGCACAACGCCAAGGAACTGATCGCCCGCGAAAAGCTGGACTTCGGGCTGGACGGCGAGTTGCCGCGCTGGTGGTACGAGAACAACCCGTACAAGTCGCGCCTGGTGGACGCCCTGCAGGCGGCCTTTCCGGATGGTGAGCGCTATTTCATCTCGTGCGTGCGGGCTTACCGCGAGCAGACCTCGGACCCCAAGCTACTGGCTGAGATCAAGACCTTCATCCGCCAGGAAGGCCAGCACGGCATCGTGCACTCCAAGTACAACCAGCGTCTGCGCGAACAGGGCATGGACATCGACGCCATCGTCGATTTCATCAACTGGAACAACCAGTTCCACAACAAGCATTTCTCGAAGGGCTACAACCTGGCCCTGACCGCGGCTTTCGAACACTTCACGGCCCTGCTGGCCGAGATTTTCTTCACCCGCAAAGAGACCATGGCGGACGCCGACCCCAAGCTGCGCGCCATGATGGCCTGGCACGCCGTGGAAGAGATGGAGCACAAGGCCGTGGCCTACGACGTGATGCAGCAAGTGGCCAAGGTGGGCTATTTCACGCGCTGCCTGGCCATGGTGCACGTCACCCTGTTCCTGAGCTACCTCACGATGCGCTTCACCAACCGCCTGCTCAAGAACGACGGCTTCTCGTTCGGCAAGCGCATGTGGATGATGGCCAAGTGCCGCTGGTGGTTGCTCGGCTACAAGGGCATCATCTCCAGCCACCTGGGCAACCTGCTGGCCTATTTCAAGCCTGGCTTCCACCCCTGGCAGCAGGAGGCCATCCACAACTACGACGCCTGGGTCGACACCTACGACCGCACCGGCGACCCCATGGCCGCTGGCGCTGCGCTGTTCCAGGCTGCGCACTGAGCATCTGCGGACGGGGCCCCTGGGACAGGGGCTTGCAGATAAATCCACGCGTCGCAGCCTTTCCTGCTACAGTCTGGCCGACGCGCTGCAGTTTCGCTTTCCTGCGCAGCGTGTGTCGACATGCCCGCTTTGAGCGCGGCAAGCTCGCTGACCGGGGTCTTCTGTTGTGTCCCCCACTCAGCGCACCCAGGCAAGCTTCGTCTGGTTCCACGCCTCCCTGACCCGGTCCACCCGCTGAGACCGCCTGTCACCGAGGCCAGAATCTTTCCGACTCTCTCATCAACCTTTGCCATGGCTGGCCTTGACAGGTCACTTGGCTGGGTTGCTTGACCATGCGTGCGCGCTTGGCGCGCCTCACTCTTCTTGATCGCTTCCTCACACCTCATCCAGACGGTGGGCCGCTTCGTGCTGTCGCCCATCACCCGCCAAACCGCCAACGGACGCTTTTCGGCTGCCTTGTCCATCCGCAGCGGCCAGGGTTCCGCCACCCACGACCGGGTGTATCGCTTCGTCCCCTTGTTTGACTCGGCCCAAGCCGCAGCGCACTATGCGATGGACCAGGGACAGAGCTGTCTGCGTCAGGCGGCCCTGCCCACTTGATCGCTCGCCCCCATCTTTCAGAAAGCGCACCCGATGGCCAAGCCCAACTACCAGTTTGAAAAGCGTCAACGCGAGCAGCAGAAGAAGCTGCGCAAGGTGGAGAAGGCCCAGCGCAAGGCCCTCGGGGGCGCGGCAGAGCCCAGCCCGCAGGTGCCCGCCATGCCTGCCGATCCTGTCGAGCCCGTTGTCGACTGAGGCCCCGATCGCAAGAACCAAGGTGCGCCCACAGGGCGGTCGGGTTAGATTGGCGGCATGGCCACGCCCCCAACCCCCCGCACCAGTCAGGTTGAATGGGTGGCTCGCCTGTGTCGCCACATCGAACAGGCGGAAGTGACGCCCACGCTGGCCGAGCTGGCTCAGCTGGCGCAGCTCAGCCCGTACCACCTGCAGCGCGTGTTCAAGGCCGTCACGGGTGTGTCGCCCAAGGCCTACGCCATGGCCCACCGCACGCAGCGCTTGCGTGCGCACCTGCCCACCAGCCCCTCGGTGACATCGGCCTTGCACGAGGCCGGCTACGGCTCGGCTGCGCGCCTGTACGCCGAAGCTGAAGGCGTGCTGGGCATGCGCCCCGACGACTACCGCCAGGGCGGGCGCCACGCCGTGATTCGCTTTGCAGTGGGGCAGTGCTCCCTGGGCGCCATCCTGGTGGCCGCCACCGAACGTGGGGTGTGCGCCATTTTGCTGGGCGACGAGCCCGATGCCCTGCTGCGCGACCTGCAAGACCGCTTCCCGCGTGCCGAGCTGTTGGGGGGCGATGCGGATTTTGAGCACACCGTGGCCCAGGTGGTGGGCCTGGTCGAGGCCCCGAAGCTGGGCCTGAGCCTGCCGCTGGACGTGCAGGGCACGGCCTTTCAGCAACGCGTGTGGCAGGCGCTGCGTGCGGTGCCGGCCGGTGCCACCGTCAGCTATGCCGAGCTGGCCGCGCGCATCGGCGCCCCCAGCGCGGCGCGTGCGGTCGCAGGCGCCTGTGCAGCCAACCCGGTGGCGGTGGCCATCCCGTGCCACCGGGTGGTGCGCAACGACGGCGCCTTGTCGGGCTACCGCTGGGGCGTCGAGCGCAAGCGGGCGTTGCTGCGGCGCGAAGCCGAGCAGGCGGCAGGCCTCTGAACGCGGCAGCCCGCAGGCCCGATATAGTCGGCAGCCCGGGCCGCGTGTCCGGCACCTGTCCGCCTTTGTTTCGCCTGTTGCCCGCCCATGCACGACATCATCTGCCCCCACTGCAGCAAAGCCTTCAAGATCGACGAGTCTGGCTACGCCGACATCCTCAAGCAGGTGCGCGATGCCGAGTTCGATGAGCAGCTGCACGAGCGCCTGGCCCTGGCCGAGCGCGAGCAGGCCAACGCCGTGGCCCTGGTGCGTGCGCAAGCGGCCACCGCCATGCAGCAGGCGGCCGCCACCAAAGACGCCGAGATCCAGGGCCTGCGTGCCCAACTGGATGCCGGCGAGGTGGCGCGCAAGCTCGCGGTGACCGAGGCCCTGAACCAGGTCGAGCGAGAGCGCGACGAGCTGGCCAGCCGCCTGGCCCAGGCCCGCCAGGACAGCGAAGCCGCCGCCCGCCTGGCCGAAGCCAAGCTGATGAACGCCTTGCAGCAGGCCGCTGCGGCCAAGGATGCCGAGCTGGCCGCCCTGAAGGCCAAGCTCGATGCCACCGCCATGGCGCAGACCCTGGCCGTGTCGCAGGCCGTGGGCGTGGTCGAGCGCGAGCGCGACGAGCTCAAGAGTGGGCTGCAGCGCGCCGCCCTGGAAAAGCAGCTGGCCGAGCAATCGCTCAAGGACAAGTACGAGACCCAGATCAAGGACCGCGACGACGCCATCGAGCGCCTGCGCGACATGAAGGCGCGCCTGTCCACCAAGATGGTGGGCGAGACCCTCGAGCAGCACTGCGAGGTCGAGTTCAACCGCATCCGTGCCACGGCCTTCCCGCGCGCCTACTTTGAGAAGGACAACGACGCGCGCACCGGCAGCAAGGGCGACTACATCTTCCGCGACGTGGATGAGGCCGGCACCGAGATCGTCTCGATCATGTTCGAGATGAAGAACGAGAGCGACCGCACAGCGACCAAGGGCCGCAACGAAGACTTCCTCAAAGAGCTGGACCGTGACCGGGCCGAGAAGGGCTGCGAGTACGCCGTGCTGGTGTCGCTGCTGGAGCCTGAGAGCGAGCTCTACAACACCGGCATCGTCGATGTCTTCCACCGCTACCCCAAGATGTACGTGGTGCGGCCGCAGTTCTTCATCCCCATCATCACGCTGCTGCGCAACGCGGCCATGAACGCCGTGCAGTACAAGGCTGAGCTGGCCCTGGTGAAGGCGCAGCACATCGACATCACGCACTTCGAAGAGCAGCTCGAAGGCTTCAAGGGCGCGTTCGCCAAGAACTACGACCTGGCCTCGCGGCGCTTTCAGACGGCCATCGACGAGATCGACAAGTCGATCGACCACCTGCAAAAGACCAAGGATGCGCTGCTGGGCGCCGACCGCAACCTGCGCCTGGCCAACGACAAGGCGCAGGACGTGACCATCAAGAAATTGACACGTGCCAACCCGACGATGGCGGCCAAGTTCGCGGAGCTCAAGCAGCAGGGGCTGCTGGACGAGAACTGAGCGGGGAGCGCAGCATGAACACGGGTTGGTCGACAATGTCTGGCTTGGACGCAGTCTGGTGGAAGGTGGGGCGCGGGGCCGCTGTGGTCACGCTGGTGGCCCCATGGATGGCGCCGCAGCTGGCCCAGGCCGCGCGGCCATTCGTGACCGACGACGCGCGGCTGACCACCGCCGGCAGCTGCCAGGTGGAGACCTGGACCCGCCTCTACAGCCACAGCCAGGAAGCCTGGGCCATGCCAGCGTGCAACCCCTGGGGCAACCTGGAAGTCACGCTGGGCGCAGGCGTGGCCAAGCAAGCCGGCACCCGCACCACCGAAGACTACGTGCTGCAGCTCAAGACCCTGATGAAGCCGCTGCAGCCGGGCGGCTGGGGTTGGGGGCTGGCGCTGGGCACCATCCGCCACCCCGAGATCAGTCCGGGCCCCAACATGCTGGGCAACACCTATGCCTACGTGCCCCTGTCGGTCTCGCTGCGGGATGACGCCGTGGTGCTGCACACCAACCTGGGCTGGCTGCGCGACCGGGCCTCCAGCCAGCACAGCCTGACCTGGGGCCTGGGCGCAGAGGTGCGCCTGACGGGCCCGTGGATGGGCATCGTCGAGGCGTATGGCGACAACCACCAGCAAGCCTATGGTCAGGTAGGCCTGCGCTACACCATCGTGCCCGAGCTGTTCCAGGTGGATGCCACGGTGGGGCGCCACCTGTCGGGCACCAGCAGCGGCGAGTGGCTGTCGCTGGGCCTGCGCTACACGCCCGAACACCTCTGGTGAGCCCGCCCAGGACAGGGATCCGGGATGCGATGATGCCGCCATGGCACACGTACCCAGCTGGCTGCTCCATGCGCTGACCTTCCTGACCGCCGCCGTCGTGGTGGTGCCCTTGTCGCGCGCCCTGGGGCTGGGCTCGATCATCGGCTACCTGGTGGCGGGCCTGGTGATCGGGCCAGGCGGCCTGGGCCTGATCGACAACGTCGAGTCCATCTTGCATTTCGCCGAGTTCGGCGTGGTGCTCATGCTTTTCCTGGTGGGCCTGGAGCTGGAGCCCGCTCGCCTGTGGCGCTTGCGCCTGCCCATCTTCGGCCAGGGCGCGGCCCAGATGCTGGGTTGCTCGGCGCTGCTGTGGGCGGGCGGGCTGGCCTTGGGCTGGTCGTCCACCACCGCTTTGATCGCGGGCATCGGGCTGTCGCTGTCTTCCACGGCGATTGCCTTGCAGGTGCTGGCCGAGCGCCACCAGTTGCACACGCCCGCCGGGCAAACCGGCTTTGCCGTGCTGCTGTTCCAGGACCTGGCCGCCATCCCCATCCTGGCCTTGCTGCCGCTGCTGGCCGCACAAGGCGCGCCGGGCCACACGGTGGACTGGTCTCACGCCGCGCTGGGCGTGGGGCGGGCCGTGGCCGCCATCGCGGCGGTGGTGCTGGCCGGGCGCTGGTTGCTGCGGCCGCTGCTGCGCTGGATCGCCGCCAGCCGCACCAGCGAGATCTTCACCGCCACCGCGCTCTTGTTGGTGGCCGCCTTGGCCGTGGCCATGCAGGCCATGGGCCTGTCGATGGCGCTGGGCGCCTTCCTGGGTGGGGTGCTGCTGGCCGAAAGCGAATACCGTCGCGAGCTGGAGACCGACATTGAGCCCTTCAAGGGCCTGCTGATGGGCCTGTTCTTCATCGCCGTGGGCATGGGCATCGACGTGGCCGCGCTGGCCCGTCAGCCTTGGGCCCTGCTGGGCCTGATCCTGGGCTTCATGGCCGTCAAGGCCGTGGTCATTGCGCTGGTGATGCGGCGGGTGGAGGGCGATGCCCGTCAGCGCCACACCGTCACCCTGATGCTGGCCCAGGGCGGCGAATTCGCCTTCGTGGTCTTCCAGGCCGCCGGGCCAGGCGTCTTGCCTCCGGCCACAGGCGCCTTGTTGACGGGCGTGGTGGCGGTGTCCATGCTGTTGTCGCCCCTGATGCTGATGGCGCTGGAGCGCTGGCTGGCCGCGACGGCGCCACCCCGACGCACACCTGCTGCAGCGCCCGACTTTGCCCAGCAAGACCCCCACGTGCTGATCTGCGGCTTCGGCCGTTACGGCCAGATCGTGGCGCGTGTGCTGGCCACCCAGGAGGTGCGCACCGTGGTGCTGGACCACGACCCCGACACGGTCGACAACGCGCGCGACTTCGGGCTGGAGGTCTTTTACGGCGACGCCACGCGGCTGGACCTGCTCAAGACCGCTGGCGCGGCCACAGCCTCGGTGATCGTGGTGGCGGTCGATGAGGTGCAGATCTCGCTGGACATCGTCGACACGGTGCGCGCGCACTTCCCGAAGCTCAAGATTGCAGCGCGGGCGCGCAACGTGGGCCACTACCACCAGCTGATGGACCGCGAAGTGCCCATGATCGAGCGCGAGGTGTTCGACGCCTCGCTGCAGACCGCCAGCACCGTGCTGCAAAGCCTGGGCGTGTCGGCCGACGACGCCGAGCACGCGCGCCAGCGCTTCCGTGCGGCCAACATCCAGCTCACGCGGGCCTTGCACCCACACCGCGACGACCGCGCCAAGCTGATCGCCACTGCTAAAGAGGGCCGCCGGCAGTTCCAGGAACAGATCGCCAGCGAGCGTGCAGCGAAGCGGGCGCAGCCCATGGGCGATGCCGCTGAGGACCAGGGGCCCGATCGCGCTCCGCCTGAACCCGATCTCGGGCGCTGAGCTCAGGCCAGGCCCAGGCGCCGCAGTGGCGCCTGCGCTTCCAGTTCGTAAGCCAGCGACAGCAGGGTGGCTTCGCGGCCTGCCTGCGCAGCCAGCTGCACCCCGATGGGCCGCGGGTCGCTGCGCGTCATGCCCATGGGCACGGCGATGGCAGGCGTGCCCAGCACGTTTTGCAGCGGGGTGAAGCCCACGTAGCCCACCAGTCGAGGGATCAGGACTTCGGGTGCCAGGCCGGGGTGGAGGTGGCCCAGCGGTGGGCTGACGTGGGTGGTCACCGGGCTGAGCACCGCGTCATACGGCGCAAAGCAGCGCTGGTTGAGCTGCGCGAACTGGTGCAAGGCCACAGCGGCCGCAGGCAACTGGTACCAGCGCCGAGTGAAGCGCTGCATCAAGGCCTGGCTCAGGCCTTCGTAGCGCTTGACGTCCCAATCGGTGCCAGCGAACAGCAGCCTGCCGAAGTGGCCCACGCTGAAGCTCAGCATGCCCCAATAGAGCAAAAAGCCGTCGATGTGTGCCTGGGTGAGCTTGGCTTCGATGGGCTCGACGGTGTGGCCACTTTGGGTCAGCAGGTGGGCGGCGCGCATCACCGCTGCGCGGGTGTCATCGTCCACCGCCACATCGCCCGGTGGGTTCAGCCACAGGCCGATGCGTTGGCGCTTGGCCCAGGGGCCTTCGACCAGGCCCACGGCCGGCAGCGCACGGTGGTGGTGGGTCCGCTCTGCAGCGGCAATGAAGCGCGCCGTGTCGCGCACCGTTCGGCTCAACACGCCCTCGGTGATCAGGTTGAGCGGCAGGCTGCGCGACAGCTGGGCATTGACCAGGCGGTTGCGAGACACCTTCAGGCCCACCAGACCACACGCGGAGGCCGGGATGCGGATGGAGCCGCCTCCGTCGTTGCCATGCGCCAGCGGCACGACCCCTGCGGCCACCATCGCGGCCGAGCCGCCTGACGAGCCCCCAGCCGAATAGCCGGTGTGCCAAGGGTTGACTGTGGCCGATCCGTCTTGGTATTCGGTGGTGCCGTTGAAGCCGAACTCAGGCAGCCGCGATTTGCCAATCACGTTGAAGCCCTGGGCCAGCAGTTGCCGCACAAAGGGGTCGTCGCTGCGTGCCAGGCGAGAGCGGAAGATGCGCGAGCCCAGCTGTGTGGGGTGGCCACTCAGGTCCACGGTGTCTTTGAGCAGGGTGGGCACGCCCGCGAACGCACCTTGTGACAGTCTCCCGCCGACGGCCTGGTGCGCTGACCAGCGGCGCGCCTGCTCATACGTGGGCCAGGCCAGGGCATTCAAGCTGGGGTTGACGGCCTCGGCCCGTGCGATCGCGGCCTCAGCCACCTCGCGCACATCCACCTGGTGGCGACGGATGGCTTGCGCCAGGGCTGTGCCATCGAGGTCGCCGAGGGCATCGGCGCGGTAGGCATGGACGGAGGGGTTGTCGGTCATGCAGCGCTATCCATGTTGAACGTGCGGCATTCTAGGGTTGCGGGCAGTGTGGGCATACTGGGCCTGTCCTGCCTTCATCCCCATCAGGAGCCAACCACCATGAGCCCTGCGATTGTCGTGCCCGTGAGCCCCACGGGCCTTCAGCTGTCCCCCATCGTGGCCGGCGCCTGGCGCATGGCCGACTGGCGAATGGATGCGGCCCAGCGCCTGCGCTGGATCGAACAGTGCATGGACATGGGCATCACCAGCTTCGACCATGCCGACATCTATGGCAGCTACACCGTCGAGTCGCTGTTCGGCGAGGCCCTGGCCTTGCAGCCTGGCTTGCGCCAGCGCATGCAGATCGTCACCAAGTGCGGGATCAAGCTGGTCTCGCCACAGCGCCCTGGCCACGCGATCAAGTCGTATGACACGGGCGTGGGGCATGTGATCGCTTCGGTCGATGCCTCGCTGCGTGCCTTGCGCACCGACCACATCGACCTGTTGCTGATCCACCGGCCCGATGCCTTGATGGACCCCGGCGAAGTGGCGGAGGCGTTCTCGCAGTTGCGGGCCCAGGGCAAGGTGCTGCACTTCGGCGTGTCCAACCACATGCCCTCGCAGTTCAACTTGCTGCACCGGCGCTTGCCGCTGGAGACCCACCAGATCGAGCTGTCGCCGCTGCACCTCAACGCGCTGAGCGATGGCACCTTGGACCAGTGCCTGGACCTGGGCCTGCGGCCGATGGTCTGGTCACCCTTGGGCGGTGGGCGCTTGTTCACGGGCACCGATGCGCAGGCCACGCGGGTGCGCGCCGCGCTGACCGAGTTGGCCGCTGCGCATGGCGTGTCGGTGGCGACCTTGGCCTACGCCTGGATCCTGCGCCATCCCTCGCAACCCATCCCCATCACCGGCAGCCACCGGCCTGAAGCTTTGGCCGAGGCGTTGGCGGCGCTGTCTTTGCGCTTGTCCGCCGAAGACTGGTACCGCGTCTGGCAAGCCAGCACGGGCCACGAGGTGCCTTGATCGGCTTGGCCAGGCGTCATGCGCCTCGGGAGGGGCGCGATCGCTTGGCGGCCTTGACTGCGTACATCGCCTGGTCGGCGCGCTGCATCACGGCCTGCGAGTCGGCGTCGGTGGGGCCAAGAAGGTCTGCAGCCATGGGCCTTCGGTGCTTGTGGCCAGCGCGGGTTTTCGGGGCGCTCGATGGTCGACCAGACGCCAGGTGGCGTGTGGTGCCCCGGGTGGCGATGGTGCCGCTTGTGGGGCCTCCAGCGGGCAGTACGGCCGCCGATCCCCTGTCAGAGGGTGGCCCAGGTTGCTGCGGGCTGCGCGGCCAGGGGCATAATTCTCGCCAAATTCATTCAAAAGCTTTTCAGGGAGAGAGAACATGCCGACCACATGGGCTGGGCGCGGTCGCGCCTTGGCGTTGCACGTGTTGATGCTGGGCGTTGCCACCCTGGCACACGCCGCCGAATCGAAGCTGACCGGGCCTGTGGTCACGCAGCTGCCGGCCAAGTCGGCTTGCGCGGTCAATGTGCTGGCGTGCACGCGCCTGGCGCTCGACGACGCCCGCACCACCGCCACCGTCGACGAACAGCGCCACGAAGTCCGCATCTACAACGACGCCAGCTACGACAGCGAAACCATCGTGGCCGACGTGCTCCTGCACGTCCAGGGCGGCACCAGGCAGCCGCTCAAGCCCTACCTGGTGCACCTGGTGGTCAGCAAGCAGGGCGACAAATGGAAGCACCGCCTGAGCCCCTATGGCCTGGACAAGAGGCGTTCCGACGGCCCCTTCCAGTTCGAAGACTGGTCGGTTTACCTCGGGCAAGCCAAGAAGCCGCTGATGGCGCCTGACCTGGTGCGCAAGGCTGTGGGCCGCAGCTCGCTGATGGGCCGTGCGAAGGACTTCTTCGTCAAGGCCACCGACCTGCGCAAACGTGAAGGCGACGCGCCGGCCATCGAGCTGGGCCTGGGCATCGGTCCCTTGAACTTCGCCATGACCCGCGCGCGCTTCGAGGTGCCTGCGTCGATCAAGGCGGGGCGCGAGGTCAACGTCGAGCAGGTGATGGCCCAGGAAGACTGGTTCTTCGAGTTCCAGACGCTCAGCAAGATGGTGCCGGCCTACCTCGTCCACCACGACCTGTTCCTGTTCGGCCTGGATCGCCACCCGCTGGTGGTCGAGTCCATGAAGGTCGGCAGCAAGGGCAATGAACTGATGCGTGTGGGGGTCAAGAACGGCAAGGGCTATGTGCAGATCAATGAACGTGTCGAGCCCTACGAGCAGGCGCCACAGACGGCGGTCGTGTTCATGCGCGACACCTACCTGGGCATGTTGCTGAACGCGCAGGTGCCGGTGGCGCCTGCTGCCTCGTCCGCATCCACATCCGCGCCCGCAGCCGCTTCGGCGGCACGTTGAACAGGGGCAGGTCATGGCAGACAAACTCCACACCCTCGCGCCCGTGATGCGCGGTGACGCCCACCCCGCCCGCCTGTGGGAGCCCCTGGCCCAGGGCCGGGTGCAATGCAACCTGTCGCCCAAGCGATGCCGCATCCCGGTGGGCGGCCTGGGCTTTTGCGGCGTGCGCTACAACCAGGGCGGCAAGCTGGTCACGCTGAACTACGGCAAGTCGGTGCCCATCACCGAAGAGCGCATCGAATCGGAAGCGGTCTACCACTACCAGCCGGGGGCACGGATTTTGTCCTTGGGCAACATCGGCTGCATGCTGCATTGCGACTTCTGCCAGAACTGGGCCACCAGCCAGGCGCGCCGCGTGCGCAACGAAGACGTGGCGCTCTACACGCCCCAGCAGATCGTGGACTACGCGCTGGAACACGGCATCGGCATCTTGTCCTGGACGTACAACGACCCGGTCGTCTGGCACGAGTTCATCATGGACACGGCCCGCCTGGCGAGACAGGCCGGCTTGAAGAACCTCTACAAATCGGCCTTCTCCATCGGCCCGCAGGCGATCGCCGAGCTGCTGGAAGTCATCGACATCTTCAGCGTGTCCTTGAAGTCCTTGAGCCCGGCCTTCTACCGCAAGCACACCCTGGGTGAGTTGCAGCCGGTGCTTGACGGCATATTGCAGGTCTACGCCGCTCGCCGCGACCCCAAGCCAGGCGCCATCGTGCCGCACCTGGAGATCTCCAACCTGTGTGTGACGGGGCGCAACGACAACCTCGAAGAGGCCCACAAGGTGGCCGAGTGGATGCTGGCTCACCTCGACCCGGAGATCCCGCTGCACTACGTGCGCTTCCATCCTGATTACAAGTACACGCAGGTGGGCCGCACCGACGTTGGCTTCCTGGAGTCAGCCCGCCAGCAGGCCCTCGCCATGGGGCTCAAGCACGTCTACCTGGGCAACACCCCGGACACCCTGAGCGTCAACACCCATTGTTCGTCTTGCGGTGGCCTGGTGTTCGCCCGCGCTGGCGACACCCGACCGTCGCTGGTGGGCAGTGGCCCCCGCAGCGTGCGGTGCGGCCATTGCGGCCACGATGTCGCCATGGTGGTCGACGAAGGCCTGAGCGCGCTGGCGCGCCGCAGTGAGCAGATCACCCCTGCACAGGGGCGTCAGACGATCAGCCACACCTTCCGCACCGCCATCGACGCTGTGCACGTCGAGCAATCGCAAGAGCGTCGTGTCGACTATGTCTTCCTCGACGCAGAAGGCCGCGAGGTGGGGGGAGGCCATTCGGCCTGTCTGCGCTTCCTGGTCGTGAGGCCCGGGCCGCAGGTGGCAGGCTTGAGGCTGCACGTGGACGACCCGCAAGACGTGCGTCTGCTGGAAGTCTTCGACCGAGCCCATTTCCCCACCATGTCGGTGGCGCACTCGGTGGGCGGGAGCGCGGACACCCCACCGGCGCCCGTGGCCTTGGTCTGAGCCCCAACTTTCGGCAGTACCCCGATGTTGACCCGAGCCCACGCACGCCTGCGGGCACACGCGTTGACGTGGCCCTGGCGCGAGCACTTGCGCCCGGCCAGGCGCAACCTCATGCCTGTGCTCTATGTGGCCGGCATCCTGGGCAGCAAGCTCTACGACCGCCAGACCCAGTTGCACACCTGGGGCGATGCGCGCGGCCTCTTGATGCGCGGGGCCGACGAAGCCGGCTTTGCGCCAGACGCCCGTCAGCCTGGGCGCGTGTTGCTCAACGAGGCCTTGCACGAGTTCAGCATCGTGCCGGGGCTGCTCAGCAGCATCGTCACGCGGGACGTGGTCAACGCCCTGGAAGTGGGCCTGGGCTACCGCCTCAACGTGGACCTGTTCTTCATGGCTTACGACTGGCGTGCCGATTACCGGCGCCTGGGCGAAAGGCTGGAAAACGAAGTGCAACGCTTGCAGCAGCAGTTCGGCGAAGACCAGCCGGTGCTGCTGATCGGTCAGTCCGTGGCCAACCTGGGCCTGCGGTACTGGCTGCGCCACGCCGACGCCCGCTGGCGGCAGGCGATCGGCAAGTGGTATGCCTTTGGCCCGCCTTGGCAGGGCACCTGGAACGCGGTGCACATGTTGCAAGACGGCTATTGGCCGGGCACGCGGGCCTTCCACGGCTTTGCCCCCGAAGACGTGGCGCAATGCCCTTCGACCTGGCAGCTGCTGCCCGCAGAGAGCCGCCTGGCTGACCACGATGGCAGCGACATCGTGGGCTTTGACATCTACGACGCCCACCATTGGCGTGAGCATGGGCTGCCGGCCGATGTGGCGCAGCTGCAGGCCCGGCTGGACGATGGCCGGGCGTTCGCGCAAGCGGTGTCGGGCTGGCACCCGGCCGACGACGCCGTGCCCCAGACCTGGTTCGTCAACGACAGCAACCTCGCGGTGTCGCGGGCGGTGCGTGGCGGGCCAGGCCAGCCGGCGCTGACCACCCTGGATGCCTTGCGCCGCCAACGGCCCCAGCTGGTGCCCGACTTGTGCGAGCCGGGAGACGACCACATCCCCTTGCGGCACATCACCCAGGCCCCTTGTGGCCCCTTGGTGAGCTCGCACGCGGCCATGCCCTGGGGGCACAACGCGGTGCTGATCGGACAGGCCGCCGACCACCGGGCCCAGATCAACCATGGCCCCAACCTGCTGGCACTGGTGCGCGACATCGCGGCCTTGCAGATGCGCCACGCCGGCGCGGCCCCTTGAACCCAGCGAGATGCCCATGAACGAACGCGCTCACATCGACGCCCTGAACACCATGGCCCAACCACACGCCGTGGCCCATGCCCAAGCCGACGCGCTGTTCGACGACGCCATGGCCCAGGCCGACGCCTGGCACCGCTCGCGCAACCCGGCTTACGCTCGGCTCTGGCAAGGGGCATCGCGCCCACTCATCCCCGTGGGCCTGTTCAAGCAGGTGAACCTGTCCACCCCGGTTGGCGACGAGGCCGACGGCCTGTGGCTGACCAGCTCGGGCACCAGCGGGCAAGGCGCGACGTCGGTGCACTTCGATGCCATCAGCATGGGCCACATCCAGACGGCCATGGTGCAGATGTTCTTGCACGCGGGCATGTTCAGCGCCCGCCCGGCGCGCTTCCTGCACTTGTCGCCCGACCCGCGCTTGGCCGCTGCGGGCACCGAACTGGCCGGCTACGCACAGAGCTTTCACCGCTTCACGGCCTGTGCCCCCGCCCAGATCGAGACCGTGTTCGCCGTCGACACCCAAGGCCGCTTCGACGCCGCCGCGGCTTGGGCCACGTTGCGCGCCTGGGCTGAACATGACGACCCGGTGTTCGTCTTCGGCCTCACGGTCTGGTTTGAGCGCCTGGCTTTGGCGGCGCCTGCCGAGCCGCTGGCCATGCGCGGAGAAGTCAAGGGCATCACGGGTGGGGGCTGGAAAGGCATGGTCCAGCAACTGGAGAGGCCAGAGATCCTGGCGCGCCTGGGGGCGGCGGTGCAGGCGCCCGGTGGTGTCGACATCCGCGACATCTACGGCATGACCGAGCACCCGTTGCACTACCTGAGCTGCCGAGCGCAGCGCTTCCATCTGCCCTTGTATTCGCGGGCGCTGATCATGGGCGCAGACGGCCAGGCGGTGGCCATGGGCGAGACAGGCCTCATTCGCCTGCTCAACCCCTTCTTCGCCAGCTTGCCCAGCCACGACCTGTTGACCCAGGACATGGGCGTCATGGGCCAAGGTTGTGCCTGTGGCAGCGAGGTGCCTTGGTTGCGCTTCGTGGGCCGTGCCGGTGGGCAAGAGGGCTTGTGCGCCGCCGAGGCGCTCCATGCCTCGGCGGGCGGCAGCCTGCGGGCCGCCTGACCATGGCCGCGAGCACCCCCAGGTTGAGCCCAGCGCAGCTGGCTGCGGGCCTGCGCGCCTGGCTGGGCGACCAAGGCGATGCCTGGCCTCCCGCTGGCGCCCAGGGCCCGGTGGACCCGCTCACGGCGGCCTTTTGCCGGGGGCGTGTGGCCGCTTTGGCCCGCAGCGAGGTGTTGCAAGCCAAGCTGAGCCAGGAACTGGGCGACCACGACCTGGCCTGGCAGCCGCTGGGCCATGTGCTGGCCGTGGTGACCGAAGGCGATCACCTGGGGGTGGTCGCGGCCATGGTGGCCGCAGCGCTCACGGGCAACCGCCTGACGCTCAAGGCCCGTCACCACCTGGGCAGCCTCCAGGCCTTGCGTGACGCGCTGGGCTGGACGCCTGAGCAATGCCGCATCGCCGATTGGGACAGCGCCGGACAAGACGACGGCGCCTGGCTGGCGGGGGTGGATGGCGTGGTGCTGGCGGGCAGCGAGGCCTTGATCCGACATTACCGTCAGGTGGTGCGGCCGGGTGTGCGTTTGATCGAATATGGCCCCCGCTTGAGCGCGGCCTTGTTGTGCACCTGGCCTGAAGACACCGCGGAACAGGCCCGGTGCGTGGACGCGCTGGTGCGCGACACGGTGTTGTTTGCCCAAGGGGTGTGCAGCTCGCCTCAGGGGGTGTGGGTGCCTGACCAGGCCGCAGCCCGGGCCTTGCACGAGGCGCTGGCGAGCCGGCTCGACGCCTTGCCGCCTCTGCCTGAAGCCACACGCCTGGCGCAGTGGCCGGAGGTGCAGGCGCTGGCTTTGCGCCACCGGCTGACGGGTGGGGCGCCAGTGGCCTGGAGCGCGCAGACGGGCTGGACGTCGGCGATCCTCGAGCCCGAAGACGCGTCGCCGACATGGCGGGGTTTTCGCATCCGGGTGGGCGGCTGGGTGGCATTGAACCGCTTGCCCGCCATGCCCCAAACACTGGGCCTGTGGCCGGCTGCGGCCGCGCGCCCTGCGCAAGCCCGGGCCTTCCACAGCTGTGCCTGGGGCCGCATGCACGAGCGGCCGCTGCTGGCCCCGCACGACGGCCAATGGGAGTTGACGCAGTGGGTGCACCGGCTCAGCCACGACGCGTCGCCCTCGCACCTGGGGGAGGGCGCGCTGTGAGGGTGGCGATGACCGGGGCCACGGGCTTCATTGGCCGGCATGTGGTTCAGCACCTGCTGCAGCGGGGCCACGAGGTCGTGGCCCTGGTGCGTCGGCCTGAAGCGTGTGGCCTGCCCGCGGCCGTGACGGTGGTGCCTGGCGACCTGGGCCAATTGGACGCCTGGGCCGGGCATTTGCCGCAGGTGGATGCCGTCTTGCACCTGGCGGCGAGCTACCGCATCGGGGTGGTGGGGCGGCGCGAGCGCGACGCCATGGCCGCCACCAATGTGGCCGGCACCGCCGCGGTGCTGGCCGCCGCCGTGGCGGCCCAGGTGCCGCACATCGTGCATGTCAGCAGCACCGCGGCCCTGGGCGAAACCCATGGCCAGTTGGGCGACGAGGGCTGGCGGCACAACGGCGTGTTCCGCAGCTTCTACGAGCAGACCAAACACGTGGCCCATGGTGTGGCCGTGGATTGGCAACGGCGAGGCGCCCCGGTGAGCGTGGCGGTGCCCGGTGGGGTGTTTGGCGAGGGCGACGGGAGCGACCTGGCCCTGGCCTTGCGAGACTTCGTGGCCGGCCGCTTGCCGCTGCAGGTGGCCTGCCACAGCCGCTTTCAGCTGTGTCATGTGAGCCAGGTGTGCGACGGCCTGGTGCGCGTGTTGGAGCGTGGTGAGGCCGGTCGCCATTACCTGCTCACAGGCGAACTGGTGAGCCTGGCCGAGCTGTTGTCACGCGCCGCGCAGCAGTTGGGGCTGGCCGTGCCGCGTGCGGTGCCTCGCGAGAAGCTGCAATGGCTGGCCGCCTTGGGCGACGGCTTGCGCCCTTTGGGCGTGCGCTTGCCGCTCACCCGCGAAGCCTTGGCCGTCATGGACGGCAGCAGCTACACCTACGGCAGCGCCCGCGCGGCCACCGAACTGGGCTGGCCCTGGCAAGCGGCATGCGCGCAGTTCTGGCCCGCGTTCGACGCCTACATCGCGGGCCTGCACCGCGCAGCCCGGGCCTGATCGCCATGGGGCGGGGGCAAGTACTGCGCACGGCGCATGGGCGCGCACACATCGTGCGTAGCCACGCGCAACTGCTGACCATCGAAGGCGACACCCATGAGGCCACCTACCACGCACAAGGCTACGCCACGGCCGACCAACGCTTGTGGCAACTTGAGCTGAGCCGGCGTCTGGCCCGTGGCGCGCTGGCGGAGATCCTGGGCCCGGCCGCACTGGCCACCGACCGCTTCCAGCGCAAGCTCGACCTGACGGCACTGGCGCGCCGTTCCATGGCGTGTCACGCGCAAGACGAGGAGCGGCCTTACCTTCAGGCCTATGTGGACGGCCTCAACCACCGCCTGGCCACCCTGCGCGTGTGGCCGCTCGAGTTCATCGCCTTGCGCCACCGCCCGGAGCCCTTCAGCCTGCTGGACGTCTACCTGGTGGCCCACCTGAAGTACTTCATCAACTCAGCCTGGCAGTTCGAGTTGCACCACACGCTGGTGTGCAACACGCTCAGCACCGCCGACGCGGCCACGCTGTTCGCCACCTTCGACGAGTCCGGCGAGCAGGCGCCCGCCTTGCCCGGCGACTTGCGTGTGGGTTTCGTGGAGACCTTGCAAGCCCTGCAACAAGCGGCGCGCGAGGCGCTGGCGACCTTGGGGCTGGACTCGCCCGACATCGGCTCCAACGCCTTTGCCGTGAGCGGGCGCCACACCCGCTCAGGCTTTCCCTTGCTGGCCAACGACCCACACATGGGCCTGGTGGCCCCGGGCTTCAACATGTTCTTCCACCTGAAGTCTGCGCAAGGCCTGGACGTTTGCGGCTCCAACTTCCCCGGGGCGCCTGGCGTGGTGGTGGGGCGCAACCGAGACATCGCCTGGGGCCTGACCGGCGCCATGATGGACAACCAGGACCTGTACTGGGGCGAGGTGGACCTGAGCCTCAACCGCGTGCGCACCGCCGAAGGCTGGGTGAACTTGGACCACGAACGGTCGCCCATCCAGGTCAAAGGGCAGGCCATGCAGGAAGTGGACGTGCGTGGCTGCGCTCAGGGGCAACTGCTGCACGCCGAAGGGGGGCTGGGCCTGTTCTTGCGCTGGCCGGCGCTTGACGGCAACCTGGGCTCGGTGAGCTTGCACCGGCTCAACCGGGCGTGCGATTGGGCAAGTTTTCGCGAAGGGGTGGCCGAGGTTCGCAACTGCCCTGGGGTGGCTGTGTACGCGGACACCCAACACATCGGTGCCCAGGTCTATGGCCTGATGCCCCGTCGCGCCGCAGGCCGTGAGATGGCGGGCACGCTGGTGCTGCCGTTGCACGACCCACGCTGGCAATGGCAAGGCCACGTCGAGCCCGACCAGTTGCCCCACGAATTCGACCCGCCCGATGGCGTGATCGTGCACGCCAACCAATACCTGGCGCGCTTCCTGGGCGACACCTACATCTCCAGCCGGTGGCATTCACCCGCCAGGGCCTTGCGCATCCGAGAACTGTTGGCGAGTCCGGCGAAGCTGACGGCCGCTGACCTGGCCCGCATCCAGGACGACCAAGTCGATGGCTTCGCCCGCCGGTGGCTGCCTCACTTGTTGGCCTGTTGGGATGAGCCGGCAGACCTGCCCGGCAGTTTGCGACGCTGGGCGGGCGACACGCGCGACACCGAAGCGGCCTTGCTGTTCGAGCGTTGGCTTGACGAGCTGGCTCAGCGGGTCTTGCGCCTGCGCCTGACGGCCCGCCAGGCGAGCGACTACGTCAACCAATGGCCGGCCTGGCGTTGGAACCTGATGGCGGTGCTGTGGGGCCGGGACGCCTGGCTGCCCACCGAAGCGGCTCGGGCCCTGGTGCGGCAATGCCTGCAAGACGCTGTGGCCGCACACGTGGCACAAGGTGGCCGAGCCCGCGTGGCCTTCCGACACACCTTGCGTGGCCAGCCCTGGCTGCGCCGCTGGTTTGGCGCCTCGTTCGCGTACGCAGGTGGCTCGCGCGAGACCATCTCGGCCTTGCGCCGCAACGTGGACTTCCTGACCCGTGGGCAAGGGGGCGCCAACGACCCGTCCAGCTGGGTCTACAGCTTTGGCACCAGCTTCAAGCTGGTCTACGACCTGCAGCCCGGGGCCGCCAACCTGATGTTGGCCAACATGCCGAACGCAGGCAACCCTCTGCGTCCTTTCCTGGCCTGGCACCTGCGTCGCTGGCGTCGGGGGCAGCGCCATGCCTTCGTGTGCGGGCCAAGGGGGCGGCCATGAACAGCTTGCCCGAGGCCCCGCTGCCTCCTCTGCGCTCCGGTGCTCGCCGCGCGGCCTTGACCCGCCTGTTGGGCGCGGCGGGCTGCGCGGGCAGTGCGGGCCGTTGGGGCATGCTGGCGGGCGCCTGGTCGGGGTGCAGCAGCCAGCCCATCGCTTTGTCCCACGGCTTCTACATCTGGCAGCACGTGTGGCAGCCCCCCCTGCTCGCGGCCGTGCAACAGGCCCAAGCCGACGTGGCCCAGTGGCGGGTGCTGGGCCTGCACCTCGACGCAGGCCGCTGGCGGCAGCCGCGTGTGGTCCTGCCCGCACTGGCCGGCAGTGGCAAGCCTGTGCGGCTGGTGGTGCGTGTCGAAGGCCACCAAACCCCCGTGTGGGACGAGGCCTGGCTGGCGACCTTGCGCGGCCTCTGGGCCACCTGGCAAGCCCAAGGGGTGGCCCTGGCGGGGCTGGAGATCGACCACGACGCCGGCGAGCGGCAACTGCCGCGCTACGAGGCCTGGCTGCGACGCCTGCGTCAAGCCTGGCCCGAGGTGTCGCTGTCCATCACGGCCTTGCCGGCATGGCTCCACGCTGCGGGCTTGTCGGGCGTGCTGCAGGTGGTGGACGAGGCCGTGTTGCAGGTGCACGCGGCCAACCGGCCAGGCCGGGGGCTGTTCGAGGCCGAGCAGGCCAGGCAGTGGGTGAGCCGCTGGGCCCGTGAGCAGGCCAAGCCCTTCTCGGTGGCCTTGCCTTGCTATGGCAACAGGGTGGTGTTCGACGAACAGGGGGCGGTGGTGGCGCTGGAAAGCGAGACGCCCGTGCCGGTGCGTTCGGGCAGCGAGCAGCAACTCCTGGCCCAGCCCACGGCCGTGTCCGCCTTGCTGAGCTGGTTGAGCCAGGCCGATGTGCCCCAGTTGCGCGGGGTGATGTGGTTTCGATTGCCCACGGACCAGGACCAGCGCGCCTGGCGGCTGAGCACCTGGCGCGCGGTGGTGCACGGCCAGCAAGCCTGGCCCGAGGCCCAGGTCAAGCTGCACGCCACGGCCACCCCAGGCTTGTGGGACGTGGTCTTGCGCAACCCCAGCGACGTGGACCTGGCCTTGCCGCGTCAGGTCGCCTTGCCTCGTCAGGCGGGTGGCCAAGGTGCCTTTGGCGGCGTGCAGGGCTACAGCGCCGACTTGCTGTCACCCGAACCCCGGCTGAGCCTGCGCGACGACGGCTGGCTGCGGCCCCAAGCCCAATTCACCATCGGTTGGTTGCGCTCGACGCAGCCCTTGGACCATGCCCAACTCACCTTGCCCCTCGCCTGACCCCCGACTCGCCTGGTTGAGCTGGGGCAGCGGCCTCGCCGTGGGCCTGAGCGCAGCCGCCGTGGCCTGGGCGTGTGGCTACAGCTACAAGCAACTGCTGATGGACCGCGAAGGCGCGCTCAAGAGCCCGATCACGGTGAGCTTCCAGCTGGCTGCACGGCGCTTCGTCGAGGTGACGGGGCCGGCGCTGCCGGTGGTCCCGCGCGACGCCGCCGGTGACGATGGCGCCGATCTCCCTGGTCGTGAGGAGGCTGAAGGGCAGGGCTTGAGCGACGCCCAACGCCAGCAAGTCCTGGCCATGCGCCAGGCGCCCGACGCATCCAAGGCCGAGGCCTTGGGCGCAGGCTTGCCGGAAGAAGTGAGGCGCTACACGGCAGCCGCCGTGGGCTTCCAGACGACCGAAGCCGGTGCCTGCGCTGCCGTGCACGAGGCCGACGACAGCGCCTGGGACGACGACGGCGAGCCTTGGGCCCCGGACGACGCTGACCTGGGCTCCTTGGTGGCCCGCTTCGAATCGGTGCTGACCTTGCCGCCGGCGCAGAGGCGCCAGCGCGGCGCGTGGGCGGCCTTCGCGCTGGGCCGTTTGATGGCGGGCCATTGCCGCTGGGACGAAGCCGCCACCTGGTTTCAGCGCACCCGCCAGGTGGTGGGCGAGGGCGCCGCAGACCCCCTGCACCTGGGGGTGGCCAGCCTTGGCGAAGAGGCCCGCGTGCGCTGGCACCAAAAGCGCCTCGAAGACGCCTTCGCGCTGTACGCCCAGCAAGCGGCGCGTGGCTCACAAAGCGGCACCAACTCCCTGCGTCATGTGGCCGACCACGTGCTGAGCCGCCCGGCCTTGTGGCCCCGGCGCGGGCAAGCGCCCACCATGCACAAAGTGTTGACCACCTACGCCTTGTTCGAATCGGATCAGGCCCTGAGCGCCGCCCAGGCCCCGGCGGTCTTGCCTGCCTCTGCGCCCGCGTCGGGCCCGGAAGTGGCGGCCCCTCTGTCCACCGGAGCAGCCGTCTTGCGCTGGCTGGACACCACCGCGGCGTGGCCCGCCGAAGCCCAGAGCCAGCCCGACGCCTTGGCGGCCCTGGCGTTGACGCTGGGCCGTTGGGATCAGGCGCGCCGCCTGGCCGCGATGCGCGACACCAGCCTGGCCCATTGGGTGCAGGCCAAGCTGGCCTTGCGCGACGGCCGGCTCGCGCAAGCCGCCGAACACTACCGGCTGGCGGTGGGCCAGCTCCAGGCGGTGGACCTCCAACCGCGTTGGGGGCAGGACTTCCCGGATGCGTACATGCCAGCGCCCAACCCCTGGGTGTTGCTGAAGGTCGAGCAGGGCATCCTGTCCTTGAGCCGGGGCGACTTCGTGCAAGCGCTGCACCAGCTCTACACCTCGGGTGGCTATTGGCTGGAGCTCGCCTACGTGGCCGACCGCGTCTTGACCCTGGGTGAGCTGCAAGCCTATGTTGACGCGCATGTGCCCGCGCAAGCGGCCTTCAAGGCGGCATCGGCATCGGCAGCGTCGGCGGCATCGGACGTGGCCAGCGCCCCGGCGACAGACCCGGCGATGCCCGAGAGCCTGCCCGCCCCACACGGCGCGGCCGAGCTGCGCACCCTGCTGGCGCGGCGACTGATGCGCGCTCACCGCTACGACGACGCACTGCGCTACTTCCACGCCGATGGCGACGAGCGCTTTGGTGACCCTCAGGCCCGTCTGCACGCCCAGGCCTACATCCGGGCCATTCGCCAGGCGCCCAAGGCCTGGAGCCGCCAGGGGCGGGCCCAAGCCTGGTGGACGGCCGCCACCCTCATGCGGGAACACGGCATGGAAATGGTGGGCTTCGAGCTGGCGCCTGATGGCGCGGTGTTTGGCGGCGGGCTTTGGGCCGACTCACCGCCGGCTGAACCTGCTGCGCTCAGCACCCGCGCCGAGCGACAACGCGTGGCGCAAAGTGGAGACAGCCGCTTGCCCCGCTACCACTACCGCTTGATCGCGGCCGAACTCGCCGAGCGGGCCGCAGCCAACCTGCCTTTCAGCTCGACTGACTACGCTTCGACCTTGTGCGTGGCGGCCTCCTGGCGTCTGAGCGTGGGCGACCAAAAAGGCGCCTGGCGCACTTACCAGACCTACGTGAAAAACGGGCCAGCCTTGCCGTGGGCCAGCCACTTTGGCCGCGACTGCCCTCAGCCTGAGCTGGCGGCCACAGGCGGCTGATCTCCCTCACACCGACCTCACCCTCACACCATGACTGCCCCTCGCCGTTCACTGCTGTCTCTTGCTGCGCTGGCCTTTGGCCTGTTGACCGCCTCGGGTGCCCGGGCCAACGACACCGCCTATGGCGATGAAAACGGCACCATCGTCCTGACCCATCAGCCCGACATCAGCATGGACGAAGAGCACCTGTTCATCAGCACGGAGCGCATCGATGTCCATTACGTGTTCCGCAACACCAGCGACCGGGCCATCGACGTGCCGGTGGCCTTCCCCATGCCGCCCATCTCGTTCGACAGCGCCGACCACTCGACCATCGCCGACTTCAAGATCTGGGTGGACGGCAAACGCCTCAAGACCGAACGCCGGCTGGTGGTGCGCCTGTTGACGGGCGAGGATGTGAGCGTCGAGGTCGCCCGCCTGGGTTGGCGAGAGCGTGACCTGATGACCGAGGTGGATCGCGACACGCCGCCACCCAAAGGCGCCAAGCGCTTGCCGCGCAGCTGGTTTGGCCCACAAGGCGAAGCGCTGTTCACCGTCAGCGAGTACTTCACCTGGCAGCAACGCTTCGAGCCAGGCCAGCGCTTGCAGGTGCGCCACAGCTACGCGCCGAGCGTCGAGTCCGGCGTGCCCCAGCCGGGCGACTACATCCTCAAGGCTTATGGGCGTCAGGCCTGTGTGGACAAGGCGGCCCGTGCCGGGGTGTCGCGGCGCGACGGCGAGGGCGGCGTGTCCTGGAGCTTTTTGCGCTATGTGCTGACCACAGGCAACAACTGGCGTGATGGCATCAAGGACTTCACGCTCACCGTTCGCAAGCGCTCGCCCAAGGAAGTCATGAGCTTGTGCCTCGACGGTGAACTCAAGAAGGTCGACCCGGTGACCTTCGTGTTCCACGCCCAGGACTACCGGCCTCAGCGCGACCTGGCGGTGCTGTTCGTCGACAGCGCCCGGACCGAGCCATGACGTCGGCCCACGCCGCAGCCCCCACGCCCTCTCACCCTCACCCCTGTTCAGCGCATGACCATGACGCCATCTCCTGAAGACCACCCGTTCACCGACCCCTCGGCCACCCCAAGCCCTGTGCAAAAGGCCGGCTGGCGGCGCCACCTCGTGCGCGGCCTCGCCGTGTTGGGGGTTTTGTTCATCGCGCTGGTGGGGTGGGTGGGCTACAGCTCGTGGCAACACCACCGCGCACCACTGGCCGAGACGGCCACCATCGAAGAGAACATGACCGAGGTGTTTGGCCGCTATTCGCCTGAGCACGAAGGTTGGCTTTATGTCGCCAACACCAAGCGCAGCTATGTGATGCGGGTCGTGCAGCAAGCCAGCGTCAACAACAAGAACGAGGGCGACGGGGTTTATTTCGTGGCCAGCGGCACGCCGCTGGATGGCGAGGCCGGCACGCTGTTCGGGGTGTTCCACCTCTTCAAGGACAAGCAGCACGACGGCACCTTGACGCGCAACGTGACGCTCTACACCATCGACGACGTCGAGCCCCTCACACCTGACCATGTGAAGTTCGAGGCCTTGAGCCCCTCGCAATGGGCCTGGGTGATCAAGCGCCACCAGGGCAAGGAAGAAGAGGGCAACTTCCAGGTGGTGACCGACACCATCCTGGCGCCTCACCAGGGGACGATCAAGGAACTGGCGACCTATGTGTCTCAGATCAAGCACACGCCCGTGGGCGGCTGTGCGCGCGCCGAAGCCGACTTTGCCGAATGGCAACGCGACCACGCGGTGCAGCCCGCCGCCGGGCCGGCCAAGGTGGGGCAGGCGGCCTCCGGGGCCGAGGGCGCTGAAGGCGTGGACAGCACAGCCAGTGCAAAGGCCAGCGAAGGCGGTGACGCCGTCGAAGGCGATGAAGGCGATGAAGGCGAGGCAGAGATCGACGCTGCCGAGGTGCCGGACCGTTGCTACGACGAGCGTTGGGCTTACCGCACCGACCCTCCCAAGGC
>JBEEJT010000039.1:0-4630 GCA_041169085.1 Pseudomonadota bacterium
CCAGACGTTCAAAAGGCTGAAAAAGGCGGTCCAGCTGACGTTGCGACATGCCTGACCCGGTGTCCGTGATCGTCAAGGTCAAATGCTGCCCCGACGAAGTGGGCTTGGCCGTGATGTCGACCTGCCCGCCCGCCTGGTTGTACTTGATGGCGTTGGAGGCGATGTTCATGATCACCTGGCGCAGGCGCTGGCGGTCCAGCACCAGGGGCCACGAGGCATCGACGCGGTTGACCATGGTCAGGCCGCCACGCTCGGCTTGGGGCGACAGCAGGTCCAGGCAGAGCCTGACTTCGTCGCGCAAATCAACGGGCTCTGGGCGGAAATGGAGCACCCCCGATTCGACCGTTTGCAAGTCCAGCACGTCGTTGACCAAGCCCATGAGGTGGCGGCTGGCGTGGAGGATGTGCAGCAGGTAACCCTGGTTGGTTCGGGCGGCTTGTTCACTGGGCTCCGGTTCAGCCCGCTCTTGCATGAATTGCAATTGCAGCAATTGCGCAAACCCGATGATGGCGTTCAAGGGCGTGCGCATCTCATGGCTCATGCGCGACAGGAACTCGGTCTTGGCGGCGCTGGCCGCTTCGGCCGATTCCTTCTCGATCATGACGCGCTCGGCCTGCTTGAGGCGCGTGATGTCCGAGTGGGTGCCCACCAGGCGCAGGGCCTTGCCTTGGGTGTCGCGCTGCACGATGCGACCGCGAGACAGGATGTCGACGTAGTGGCCGTCGCGGTGGCGCAGCCGGAACTCGGCCTGGTGCAGGTTGTTGGCCGTGCCGGCGATGCGTTCGAGGGCCCGCAACACCGCGGCGTGTTCGCTCGGGTGGGTGAGCGACAAGAAGGCGGAGCGGGTGCTGGGCAACTCACCTTCTTCGTAGCCCAACAAGGCCTTCCAGCGCGGCGAAAAATAGACCTGATCGGTGACCATGTCCCAGTCCCACACGCCGTCGCCGGCGCCTTCCAGAGCAAAGTTCCAGCGCTCTTCGCTTTGCTGAAGCGCTTGCTGGGCCTGGCGCTCACGGGTGATGTCGCGCAGCGTGGCCATGGCCGCAAAGGGCGCAGCATCGGGCGACACGCGCAGTTGGTGGGCCGAGACCTGCACCCAGACGACTTCGCCATCAGGCCGCCGCAGGGGGTGGACCTGGTTGCTCACGCGCTCGCCCAGCACCAGCGTGGCGGTGAGCGGCCAGGCTTCGACGGGCAAGGCGGCGCTGAGGTCCTCTTGCAGCCAGGTCACGCCCAGCTGCGTGTAGGAAACCTGAGGCCCGGTGAGGTCTTGTTGCACCCCCAGGATGCGGCTGGCGGCCGGGTTGAGCGCCACCACGCGACCGCTGAGCTCGACGATCATCAAGCCGTCGCTGATCGACGCGGCCACCGACCTGTACAGCTCTTCGCTCACCCGCAGCTTCTCGGCCGCCAATTGCCGCTCGGTGATGTCCCTGGTGATGAACAGGGTGTGCCCTTCAGGCATCAAGGTCAGGCGGGCTTCAAAGTAGCGTTGGGTACCGTCGGCGCCAAACAAGCCATATTCCAGGCGCTGCGGGTGACCCGTGGTCTGCAGGCGGGTCAGGGCTTCTTGCTGCTGGCGCGCCGCGGCTGGCGGCAGGTTGTCGCCCAGGCGCTTGCCGTGGAGGTTCTCCAGCGGCTGCAGCAACATGGGGTGATGTTCATGACCGGCCACGTGGCGCCCTTGACCGTCGAGCACGAACCAAAGGTCCGGCAAGGCTTTGAGCACCGCGCCCAGACGGGCCTGGCTGTCTGCCAGCGCGCGCTGGTGGGCTTCCAGCTTGGCGGCGTCCTGCTTCGACTGGGTGATGTCGAGCGAGCAGTGAACGATGCAGCCGTCGGGCAACTGGTGGTCGCGGATGATCAACCACTGGTCGCGGAAGCGGACCTCGTGCGGCAGTTCCCGGTGGTACAGGTCCAGACGCCAGCGCACGAATTCGTCTTCGCGACCGACCGCGTCCGGGTAGACGCCATCACGAGCCAACTGGCTCAGCAATTCGGGCCAGCGCGGCGGGTGCTGTTCATGGTGTTCGCCGATCTGCCGCCACCACTGGCGGTTGGCCAGCAGGATCTTGCCCTGCGGGTCGGAAATCATCACGCTCAAGGGGAAGGCATCGAAGGCTTCGCGCAGCCACTGGTCTGCGCGTCGGGCCTCTTGTTCGATGCGCAACTGGCGGGTGATGACGCGGCTGGCGCCACGGTAGCCGGTGAAATGACCGCGCTCATCGAACATCGGCTGGCCGCTGATGCTCACGGTGATGGTGCCGCGAGGCGTGTCGCGCTCGGCGATGGCATCGGTGAAGGGCTCGCGGCGCTGGCGTGCGGCGATGAAGCGCTCCCAGCTGGCACGTGTGTCGTCGTCGCGGGGGCGGTAGAGGCCCACGCCGACCACGCCGATTTCGGTGGAAGGGTCGACCCCCATGTGCTGCGACAGCCCCGCCGTGACCCACTGCAAGCGGCCCTGGGCATCGGTCTCCCAAAGCCAGTCGCTGCCGGCCAGGCTGGCCATGCGCACCCGGTCTTCCATCAGTTGGCTGCGCTGGGCCTGGAGTTGGCCCTGGATCATGGCCGCCGCCGATTCGGCCACGTCCCTGGCACTGGCCAAGTCCTCTTCGCGCCACTGGGGCGGCGACTGGCGGCGGGCGCAGGCGATGCCCAAAACCTGGCCTTCGACCAGGATGGGCCAGCCCATGTAGGCCATGTCGTTGGGGCCTGGGGCATCGAGCGCCAAGGGCTGGCCGCTGCGGATCACCTGATCGCAACAGGTTTCGGCCCGGGCCATGGTGCGAGGCCAGTCCCCCACGTTCGCCAGGCTGACCAGGCGGTGGGCATCTGCCAAGGTGATGCTGGCGGCGTCGCAACCGGTGCTGCGTTGCAGCAAGCGCACAAGGGCGCTGCAAGCAGCAGGTGGTTCGCCGTCGAGCAGTCGGGAAGCGTGGAGCAGGGCAAGCCGTGCGGCTTCGTCGACAGGGGCGGCGTCAGAAAGCATGCAATACGGGGGTGCAACAAAATGTGCACCGCGGACTCTAGCGCATCGTTGGCGGCTTGCTGCTCCGCGTCAACACTGAGGCAACGTGTCCGAGAAGCTCAAAACTTCGAACTCGATGCGGGTGGCCGACGGGTCGTTGGGCGGAGCGCCGAGCGTGATGATCCCGCAGCCATGGAGGGTGCAAGTGCCACGCCGCAAGGTGAGCACCTGGTCGTCGTGGTCGAACTTGACGTGGGTGCCGTTGTAGCTGAGGTCAGACAGGTAGATGTGACCACTGTGCGACTCGATGCGCGCGTGCGAACGCGACACCCGGGAGTCGCTGACGCACACGCTGGCCTGAGGGCTGCGGCCCAACACCAGGGGCATGCTGGCCGTCGAGAACACCCGCTCCTGCTTTTGGCAGACCACGCGGATGCCATCGGGCATGTCGCTCATGGGGGCGTCCATCACCATGGTGGTCATGGTGTCGCCAAAGCGCTGACCGTCCATGCGCAGGACGGCCACAGGTTCCTTGCGGCCCCGCAGGTGAAGCTTGTCGATGCTGCGGAAGTGCTCGTGCTGGTCGCTGGGGAGCATGCGCAGCAGCTGGGCGGTGGTGAGGGTCTCGTTGTCGCCGGCGAGGTCGAGCAGGCGAGCCGCCACGTTGACGGCGTCGCCGAAGCAGTCGCCATCGACTTCGACCATCTCGCCCCAGGCGATGGCCACCTTGAGCTTGATCGCGGGGGCGCGGGCCGGCAAGCCGTCGTTGACGGGCGCGATGCGCTCCAGCGAATCGTGGAGGTTGCTGGCCGCTTCCACCGAGCGTTCGGCGTCGTCGAACACGGCCATGAGGCCGTCGCCCAGCGTTTTGATGACGCGTCCGCCCGCCTTGGCGATGATCTGACCCAACATGGCCAGGCTGTGGGTGACCACCGTGGCCGCCTCGGCGTTGCCCAGCTTCAAGTACAGCGCTGTGCTGCCGCGCAGGTCGGCAAACAAGATGGCGCGTTCCTTGGGGGTGTCCATGTTCGGGGCCGTGGTGGTTGGGGCGTGACGTGCGTGACGGATGCCACAGATTTCGGCTGGAATTTACCGGGCTTGAGGGTGGGGCATGGCCCGAAAAGGGGCAATAAAAAACCCGGCGGGTGAGGCCGGGTTGCTGGGCGGTGGTCTGAATCGGGGTCAGATCAGAGATTGTCCAGGTAAGTCCTGAGCTTGTGGCTTCGCCGCAAGCTGCGCAGCAACGGCTTTGCCGCTGCCGCCGCTGTGCGGCGCGTATTTGGCCAATCAGAGGTTGTCCAAATACGTGCGCAGCTTGTCACTCCGGCTGGGGTGCTTGAGCTTGCGGATGGCCTTGGCTTCGATCTGGCGGATGCGCTCGCGGGTGACGTCGAACTGCTTGCCCACTTCTTCCAGCGTGTGGTCGGTGGACATTTCGATGCCGAAACGCATGCGCAGCACCTTGGCTTCCCTCGGGGTGAGGCTGTCGAGGATGTCCTTGACCACGTCGCGCAAACCAGCCTGCATGGCGGCTTCGATCGGCGCGGTGTTGTTGGTGTCCTCGATGAAGTCGCCCAGGTGGCTGTCGTCGTCGTCCCCGATCGGCGTTTCCATGGAGATCGGCTCCTTGGCGATCTTCATGATCTTGCGGATCTTGTCCTC
>JBEEJT010000040.1:0-14759 GCA_041169085.1 Pseudomonadota bacterium
CTGGCTGTGCCCGGGCTTGCCCTGCTGCTCGCCGGCTGCAGCACCCCTTACACCCCCAGGGTCAAGGTCGAAGACCCGGTCACCCCGCAAGACGCCGTGTTGTACGGGCGGTTCAAGATCGAGGCGCCTCGCGCCTGGTTGTCCGTGGATGGTCACCAGTCCATGGGCCTGGCCATCCAATGCGACAACGGGCAGCGTTACGTGGTTCGTTTCGATGCCGACAAGCCCCTGCTGGCCATCAAGATCCAGCCGTCGACCTGTTCGTGGGTGGAAAACGTGTTCACCGGCGCCGAAGGCAACGTGCGGTCGAGCAAGAAGGTCGACGTGCCCGAGTTCAAGAACGTGACCTTCCTGGCAGGGCACGCCTACTACCTGGGCGACATGGAAGCCGAGGTGAAGACCTCGCAGACCCTCAACACCATCCACACGGAGTGGCGCCTGCAGACGGCGGCCGATTGGTACCGCCGCACGACGCGTGACCTGGCGCAGGCCTACCCCAACCTGGCTGGCCTGACCACCCACGACATGGCCTTGCTGCAAAAGCCGATCGCCGCCGACTACCCGGGCAAGGACATCGCGATTTCTGACGCAGAAGTGCAGGCAGAGTACGAGCGGCTGTACGTGAAGATGGGCGACACGCAGTACCGCGTGCGCCACATCATGGTCGACAGCGAGGACGCGATCGCCACCGTGAAGACGCGCATGGCCGAGCGCAAGCGCTTTGAATCCATCGCCAAGGACCTGTCGACCGACAAGGCCACGCGGGCCGAAGGCGGTGACCTGGGCTGGGCCGCCCCCAGCGATTACTCGCCAGCCTTTGGCGACGCCATCAAGCGCCTGAAGGTGGGTGAATCGACGCCGGAGCCGGTGAAGACCGAGTACGGCTGGCACTTCATCCAGGTGATCGAAACCCGCCCGAACATCTACCCGGACTACGAGGACATCCGTGCCAAGTTGAAGGTGGTGATGCAGATGAAGCGGGCCAAGACGCGGACGGCTGCTGCGGGCACCACCGGCACCACGGGCACCCCCCCTGAAGCGGCCATGCCGCCCACGGCGGCCGGCAGCGCGCCGGCGGCTGCGAGCGCGCCTGCCGCCGCAGCAGCCCCCGCTTCAGCCGCTTCAGAGCCCGCCGCCAAGGCCAAGGGCCGCGGCAAGAAGCGCTGATCGGCAGGTGTGGTTCAGAGTGCGCGGGCCTTGGCCAGCCAGTCGCCCAGCGCGCTCACCATGTCGGCCTGGCTGAACGAGCAACTCTCTTCAGTGAAGAGGGCGGCGCTTTCCAGTTGGCTGAGCACACGCTCCAACACGTCCTGGTAGCGCTGGGGCAGCGCCGGCTCGTGCGAGCGGGCGGCCTCGCGCCAGGTTCGGGCCAGGTCGTTCAGGCTCATCTGACCGCTGTGAAAGGCGCTCAGGGTGTCGGGCAAGGCGGCGAGTCGGTCTGGCATGGCGGGTCTCTTGGGGGGCTCACCAGCGAGGTTGGCTGAGCTCTTCAAACAGGTCGACGTAAAGGCTGTGGCGGATGGGGCTCACCGCCCCGCTGGCCACGGCCGCTTGCACCGCGCAGCCCGGCTCTTGCCGGTGGGTGCAGTTGTGGAAGCGGCAGTCGTTCATGTGGGCGGCCAGGTCCGGCATCCAGCGCGGCAGCTCCATGGGCGGGATGTGGTGCAGGCCGAACTCCTGGAAGCCGGGCGAGTCGATGACGGCGCTTTCGCGGGCCTCGTCCAGCCAGTACCAGAGGCTGGAAGTGGTGGTGTGGCGGCCTGAGTTCAGCGCCTGCGAGATTTCGCCCACCTCGGCGCGCGCGTTCGGCAGCAAGGTGTTGATGAGCGTGCTTTTGCCCGCACCCGAAGGCCCCAGCACCAGTGAAGCCTTGCCTTGCAGCAGTGGCATGACCTGGGCGCGAGCGGCTTCGGTTTCGTGCTTCAGCGACAGCTCCACCACCTGGTAGCCCATCGCGCGGTAGGGCTGCAGGCGTTCCCGCGCGGTGGGCGCGCCCGGCAGGTCGATCTTGTTGAGCACGATGGTGACCGGGATGCCGGCCGATTCGGCGGCGATGAGTGCGCGGGTGAGTTGCGCTTCGCTGAACACGGGCTCGACCGCGATCCACATCAAGAGCTGGTCGAGGTTGGCCGCGAAGGATTTGCTGCGCCATTCGTCCTGGCGGTAGAGCAGGTTGCGACGCTCGTCCACGGCCACGATCACGCCCTCGTCGCCCCCTTCCAGCGTGTGTTGCCACTGGACTCGGTCGCCCACGACGGCGTCGTTCTTCTTGCCCCGTGGGTGGCAGATCAGGCGAGGGCCCTCGTCCGGCTCGACCACCACATGGCGGCCGTGGGTGGACACCACCAGCCCGCCTTGGCAGCCACTGGTGTCGGCTTCGCGTTTGGCACGCTGCGGGGCGCCGCGTTGTGAGCGCTTCATGCGGGCTGGCCTCCCGAAGCGGCGGGGAACAATGCCCGCATGGCCGCGAGTCGTTCAGACGCAGGCGGGTGCGAATAATGGAAGCGCACGTACATCGGGTCGGGGGTGAGGGTCGAGGAGTTGTCCTTGTACAGCTGCACCAAGGCGCTGGCCAGGTTGCGGCCGTCGGCTTGCGCACAGGCATAGGCGTCGGCCTGGTATTCGTCCCGGCGAGACAGCGCAGCCATCCAGGGCGACACAAAGAACATGACGGGTGGCAGCGCCATCATGAACAACAAGATGGCCAGCGCGTGGTTGGGGGCGAGCATGTTGGGTCCCACGCCCAGGCCCATGTAAAAAGCAGGCTGGCTGGACAGCCAGCCCAACAGCGCAAAGCCCGCCAGGCTCATGGCGAACATCATGACCATGCGCTTGAGCACGTGCTTGTGCTTGAAATGCCCCAATTCGTGGGCGAGGACAGCCTCGACTTCCCCATGGCTGAGTTTGCTGAGCAAGGTGTCGAAGAACACGACACGCTTGGAGGCGCCCAAACCGGTGAAGTAGGCGTTGGCGTGGGCCGAGCGGCGGCTGCCGTCCATCACGAAGAAGCCCTTGGCCTGGAAGCCACAGCGTTGCATGAGCGAGGTGATGCGCTGGGCCAAGGCTTCGTCCTGCAAAGGTGAAAATTTGTTGAACAGCGGCGCGATGAAGATGGGGAACACGATCATCAGCAAGAGGCTGAAGGCCACCCAGGCGAGCCAGGCCCACCACCACCAGGCCTGCCCGGCGGTGCCCATCAGCCACAGGATGAGCGCGGCGATCGGGCCACCGATGACGACGCCGACGATGGCTTGCTTGAGTTGGTCGCCCAGCCACAGCCCCCAGCCCATGCGGTTGAAGCCATGGCGCTGCTCGATGCGGAAGGTGCTCCAGGCTTCCAACGGCAGGTCGATGAGGCCGCTGATGACGGAAAACGCCCCCAACAGCAGCAGTTGGTAGCCCAAGGGGCCGACTGAAGTGATCGTGGCTTCGCGCAGCCATTCGTTGAGGTGGTGCAGGCCGCCGAGCAGCGTCCACCCCAGGAGCACGGCGGCGCCCACCAAGTTGGTGACCAGCCCGAAGCGCAGCTTGTCCAGGGTGTAGGCGGCAGCGCGCTGGTGGCTGTCCAGAGAGACGTATTTGGCAAACGCGGGCGGGACGGCGCTGCTGTGTCGGGCCACATGGCGGGCCTGGCGGCTGTCCAGCCACAGGCGGGTCAGCAGGGAAGCGAGCACAAAGGCGGCAAAAAAGAAGGTGAGGGTGCTGGGTGGCATGCCCGGGAGTGTACGTTTGCCCCACAATCGGCGCTTGCCCCTCATGCCCTCACCGTCACTTTTCACGCCCATGAGCGACACGACCCCCACCCTGGCCAAGAGCGAACAGAACCTGATCTGGATTGACCTGGAGATGACCGGCCTGAAGCCGGACAGCGACCGCATCATCGAGATCGCCGTGGTGGTGACGGACCCGAACCTCAACGTGCGGGTGCAAGGCCCGGTGTTGGCCGTGCACCAGACGAACGAGACCCTCGACAAGATGGACGCCTGGAACAAGGGCACCCATGGCAAGAGTGGTTTGATCGACCGGGTGAAAGCGTCGGAAGTGGACGAGGCTTCGGCTTCGAAGCAGGTCATCGACTTCCTCAAGCAATACGTGCCGGCAGGCAAGTCGCCCATGTGTGGCAACTCGATCTGCCAGGATCGCCGCTTCCTGGCCAACTACATGCCGGAACTGGAGGCCTTCTTCCACTACCGCAACCTCGATGTGTCCACCCTGAAGGAGTTGGCCAAACGCTGGAAGCCCGGTCTGGTGGAAGGCTTCAAGAAGGCCCAGGCGCACACGGCGCTGGCGGACATCATCGAGTCGATCGAAGAGCTGGCCTATTACCGTGAGCACTTCCTGGCCAAGTGAGCCCGACGTGAGTCCGCAGATCGTGCGTTTTGACCCGCCCGCCGAGGCTGGCGAGCTGGACCGCCCCCGGCCGGAGCGGCTGCAGTGGGGCAACCCTCAGCGCGAGACCTGGACGCTGTACGAGTCGGCCGATGGGCAGATGAGCAGCGGCATCTGGGCCTGCGAGGTGGGCCGCTGGCGCATCGTGTTCCCGGCCCACAAGGACGAGTATTTCTTCGTCATCGAAGGCCATGTGCGCCTGCACGACCAGCAGGGCGGCTGCACCGACGTGCTGGCGGGGCAAGGCGCCGTGATCCCCGGTGGCTTTGAAGGCGCATTCGAAGTGCTGGTGCCGGTGCGCAAGCACTTCGTGGTGGTGGAGCGCCCTCAGGGCTGAACGCCACCTGCCGACGGCGCATGGGCTTGCCACCAGCGCACGGCCTGCGCCAGCCAGTGGGCGAGCTGAGCGCTGTCGCTCACATCGATCTGGAACGCCGGCTCGGGCCAGTGCCAGGCCTGGGCCAGGTGCCGCGCAGCCGCCTCCAGGGCGCGCAAGGGCTCGCTCAGGTCGATGGCCTGGGCGCCGTTTTGCTTGCTGAGCTTCTGGCCGTCGGTGGCCATCACCAACGGGGTGTGCAGGTAGCGCGGCGTGGGCAAGCCCAAGGCGCTTTGCAGCCAGATCTGGCGAGGGGTGTTGTCGGCCAGGTCTTCGCCGCGCACCACGTCGGTCACGCCTTGCTCGGCGTCGTCCACCACCACGGCCAGTTGATAGGCCCACAAGCCGTCGGCGCGGCGGATGACGAAGTCGCCCACGGCACTGGCCAGGGCCTGCGCTTGCGGCCCCAGCCTGCGGTCCAGCCAGTTCAAGCCGTCCGCAGGGGCGTCGGGCACCTGCATGCGCCAGGCGCGGCCCATGCGGCCCTGCAAGCCGCCACGCGATGGCCGACAGGTGCCGGGGTATACGAGGTCGCCATGGCGGGCTTTGGTGAGGCCCAAGGTAGCGTTGGCCGCCGCGATGTCGGCGCGGGTGCAGGCGCACAGGTAGGCCATGCCGCTGGCGGCCAGCCGGTCGAGCGCGGCCTGGTAGCGCTCGCCGCGCTGGCTCTGCCACACGGGGGGCTCGTCGGGCAGCAGGCCGCAGGTGGCCAGTTGCTGCAAGATGAGCTGGTCGGTGCCGGGCACGCAGCGCGGGCCGTCCACGTCTTCGATGCGCACCAGCCAGCGGCCACCTTGGGCGCGGGCGTCGAGCCAACTGGCCAGGGCCGCGACCAGGGAGCCAGCGTGCAGGGGGCCGGTGGGCGACGGTGCGAAGCGGCCCACGTAGCGCTTCAAAGTCTGGCTCACAGGATCAACCCGTCGTGCAGGTCGAGCAGCGCCGCCCGTGTGGTGGGGCTGGCCAGTTGGTGCAGCCACCAGGTGAGGGCCATGCCCGGGGGCGTTTGGCCCTGGCGCCAGGCGTAATGCGAATGCACGACCCGGGCCGGTCCTTCCACGGCCTTGACCAGCAGCCGGCCGGCCTCGATGGCCGGGCGCACCATGGCCTCCGGCAGGTGGCCCACGCCGATGCCGCGCAGCAGCGCTTCCAGCTTGGCCGACATGTTGGGCACGGTCAGCACGTCTTGCCCGGGTGCGATGCCCACCGTCATGCGCTCAAGCTGGCGGGCGGTGTCGGCCACGGCCACCACGCGGTGTTGGGCGATGTCGGCAGGCGACAGGGGCTCGGGCGCCTGGGCCAGGGGGTGGTGCGGAGCCACCGTCATCACGAACAAGGCGTGGCCGATGGGCTCGATGCGCAGCTCGGGCGTCACGGCGCGCTCGGCGCTCACGCCGATGGCCAGGTCGGCCTGGCCGTTGTGCAAGGCTTCCCAGGTGCCGGTCATGACTTCGCTGAGCAAGCGCAGCCGGGTGGGGGGCTTGAGGGCGTAAAACGCCTCGATCAGGTCAAAGATGGCGTGGGGCGCGATGGCCTTGTCCACCGCCACGGTGAGTTCGGTTTCCCAGCCCGAGGCCACGCGGCGCACCCGGTTGGCCACGGCGTCCATTTGCCGCAGCAGCAATTCGCCTTCGCGCAGCAGTTCGTCGCCGGCCGCGGTGAGCTTGGCCTGGCGGCTGCGGCGGTCGAAGAGCAGCACGTCGAGCGCGTCTTCCAGCTGCCGAACGCTGTAGGTGAGCGCCGAAGGCACCTTGCCCAGTTCACGCGCTGCGGCGGCAAAGCTGCCGGTGCGCGCGATGGTCGACACCATGTGCAGGGCGTCGGGCGTGAGGGCGTGGCGAGGGTCCGGCATGGGGCGCAGTTCGTTCAATGAATTTGAATGATGCCATCACCTGTGCGCATCGTGGGAAAGCCGTCGTCTCCCTACAGTGACGACATGGCCGAAGCGCTGATCCCGGCGCCGCACGGCCCCCCCCAAGAGGAGCCCACCATGATCACCCTGCGACGCGCCGAAGACCGAGGCCACGCCGACCACGGCTGGCTGCAGACGGCCCACAGCTTCTCTTTTGCCGAATACCACGACCCTGCGCACATGGGCTTCGGGCCGCTGCGGGTGATCAACGACGACGTGATCGCCCCGGGCCGAGGCTTCGGCATGCACGGCCACCGCGACATGGAGATCGTGACGTATGTGTTGCAGGGCGCGCTGGCCCACAAGGACAGCCTGGGCCATGGCACCACCATCCTGCCGGGCGACGTGCAGCGCATGAGCGCGGGCAAGGGCATCTTGCACAGCGAGTTCAACCACGCGCTGTACGACGCCACCCACCTGCTGCAAATCTGGATCGAGCCCACGGAGCGCGGCATCAAGCCGAGCTACGAGCAAAAGAACTTCGACGAAGCCAGCAAGCGCGGTCAGCTGCGTTTGGTGGCGTCTGCCGATGGCCGTGAAGGCTCGGTGACCCTGCACGCCGATGCGGCGCTGTACGTGGGCCTGCTGGACGGTGAAGAGCAGGCCGAACTGGCGCTGCAGCCTGCACGCAAGGCTTATGTGCACGTGGCACGGGGTGCCGTGGTGGTCAATGGCCAGGCGCTCAAGGCTGGCGACGCCCTCAAGTTCGAACAGGAAACCCGGGTGGTGTTGACCCGGGGGGAGCAGGCCGAAGTCCTGGTCTTTGACTTGGCTGCCTGAGCCCCGAGCCCCGCGAGACCCACCATGAGCCGCCTGCGCCGCCTGCGCCGCCCGCTACCGTCAGGTCTGCTGCGCTTCCAGCGTGTAGGCCGCGTGTTCGTCGAGGCCCAGGGTTTCGACCAGCCAGGGCAGGGCTTCGGCCAGGCGGTCGTAGAGCGTCCAGGGCGGGTTGATGACGAACATGCCCGAACCAAACAGGCCCAGGCCGTCGGGCGACGCCGCCTTCACGCGCAAAGTGGCCAGCAACCAATCGGCCTTGGGGAAGGCCGTCATCAGGCGCTTGAGCTGGTCGGGCAATTGCCGGCTTTCGTGGCGGGCGACTTCCGGGTACCAGATGGCGTAGGTGCCGGTTTCGAAGCGCGGCACCATGTCGCGCAGGGTCTGCACCACGCGCTTGTAGTCGTCCTTGTTTTCGAACGGCGGGTCGATCAGCACCAGCCCACGGCGGGTGGGGGGCGGCAAACAGGCCTTGAGGTGGGTGAAGCCGTCGACCTCGTGGATGGCGATGCCCTTGCGCACGTCGGCGAAATGCTTGTGCAGCACGGTCACTTCGGTGGGGTGCAACTCACACAGCCGCAGGTGGTCGCCCGCGCGCATCATCTGCGCCGCGATCTGCGGCGAGCCGGGGTAGCCGCGCAGCGCGTCGCCTTCGTTGACCACGGTGACCTGGTCAAGGTAGGCACGCACGGCCGCGGGCATGGCCTGATCGGTGCGGTGCGCCCACAACGTGTGGATGCCGCCCTCGGCTTCGCCGCTTTTGGCCGCGTACCCGCTGGTGAGGTCGTAGAAGCCGCCGCCAGCGTGGGTGTCGACCACCCAGAAGGGCTTGTCTTTGGCCAGCAGGTGCTTGAGCGCCTGCACCAGGACCATGTGCTTGAGCACGTCGGCATGGTTGCCGGCGTGGAATCCGTGTCGATAACTGAACATGGGCCTAGGGTAGCCGCTTTGGGCGGCTTTCCGCCAGTTCAGCGACGCGGGCTCATGAATTTTTCCGGGCGGGCTTGCCGTGAGCGGGCCGCGCCATTTTCACTGTCCGCAACATCCTTGAAGGAACTGACATGAGCAAGAAGACCGTCGTCGTGTATTTCAGCGGTTATGGCCACACCAAGCGCATGGCCGAATCGGTGGCCGCAGGCGCCCAGGCCGAACTGATCGCCGTGGACCAGGAAGGCAACGTGCCTGAAGCCGCGTGGGCGAGCTTCGCGGCCGCAGACGCCATCGTCTTTGGCGCCCCCACCTACATGGGCACCGTGCCCTGGCAGTTCAAGAAATTCATCGACGCCAGCTCCAAGGTTTGGTTCAACCAGGGCTGGAAGAACAAGGTGGCCGGTGGCTTCACCAACTCGGCCTCGCTCAATGGCGACAAGGCTTCCACGCTGCACTACCTGATCACCCTGGCCATGCAACACGGCATGATCTGGGTGGGCAACGCGATGATGCCCAGCAACACCAAGGCCGCTGACCGTGCCAAGGATGTGAACGTGCTGGGCTCGCAAGCCGGTGCCATGGCTCAGACCCCCGCCGACGCCGGTGTGGACGAGATGTTCCCTGGCGACTTGGAAACCGCGCGTCAATACGGCGCCCGTGTGGCCGAGGTGACGGCAAAATTCGCCTGATCCATTGAACCCACGCTGAACAAGGTCCCCCCATGAGCACCACCCGTGCCCCCAAGCTGCTGGTCATCGCCGGCAGCGGTCGTCAAGGCTCTTTGAACCGTCAACTCGCCGACCTGGCCGGCGCCCGCGCCCGGGCCTTGGGGGCCCAGACCGTGGACGTGGACCTGGCCGCGCTCGACCTGCCCGTCTACAGCGACGACTGGTCGGCGGCCCACGGGGGCGCCAAGCCCGCTGGCGCGCTGAAATTGCGTGAGCTGTTCGCCCAGGCCGATGGCTTGTTGCTGGCTTGCCCGGAATACAACGCGCTGCCCACGCCCTTGTTCATCAACGCCTTCGACTGGTTGTCGACGGTGCCGGCCGCCGAAGGGCTGCCGGGTGGCGGCGCCACGACGGCGGGCAAGCCGGTGGGCCTGCTGGCGGCTTCGCCTGGCGCGCTGGGCGGCATCCGCGCCTTGCCCATCGTGCGCACCTTCTTGTCCACCAACTTCGCCATGGTGGTGGTGCCCGAGCAATTGGGGCTGCCCCACGCCGACCAGCAATTGCAGGCCGGTGCCACGGCGCTGCAAAGCGCTCAGCTCGACGCCGTGTTGGACAAGGTCGTGGCTTCGGTGGTCAAGCAGGCCCAGTGGCGCCTGGCGGCCGGCTGAAGCGCCGGCAAAAGCCCCTTCAAGGCTGAGCCAGGAAGGCCAGCAGGGGCTTGATCGAGCCGTTCGGGTCTTCTTCCATGGGGATGTGGCCCAGCCCCGGCAGCGTGGCCAGTTGGCAGCGCGGGATGTCGCGGCAGAACAGCTGGCCCTGGTCGGGCGAGATCATGCGGTCTCGCTCACCCCACAGCACCAGCGTCGGCTGAGACACCCGGCGGATCAGGCTGGCGCTCACCCCGAATTGGGCCTGGTCCATGCGCTGGAACAGCGCTCGACGGTTGCCCACGCGCAGCGCCAACTCGAAGTACCGGTCGACGATGGCGGGCGTGGCCCGTTTGGCGTCGCCGAACACGTTACGCACGCTCGACTCCACCAGCAGCTTGGGCAAGATGCGCTCGGACACCCAGCGCATCCAGCGCATGCTGGCGATCTGGAAGGCCAGCGGCATGGACAGCACTGAAGGCTGGTAGCCGTCGCTGTCAATCAACACCAGCTTCTTCACCCGTTCGGGCGCCAGCACGGCCGTTTGCCAGGCCACCTCGCCGCCCAGGGCGTTGCCCACCAGGATCACGCGCTTGAGGCCCATGTTGTCGAGGAAGCGCAGCACGAAGCGGGTGTAGGCGTCGGTGCGGTAGTCGCCCTGCGGGCTGGGGCCGGTGAGGCCAAAGCCTGGCAGGTCGACGCTGATCACGCGGTGGCGGCCTTGCAGCTGGCCTTGCCAGCCCTCGTAGCTGTGCAGGCTCGACGACATGCCGTGGAGCATGACGATGGGGGTGGGGTCGTCCACCGGGCCGGTGTCGCGCAGGTGCACCTGCATGCCGTCGAGTTCCATGAACGTCGACGGCGGCTGGGCCCAGCGGGCCACGAGCTGACCGAGCTGACGGTCAGGCTCCCAGGTGAGGTAGACGAAGACAGCCAGCAGCAGCCCGAAAACCACCGACGACCACCACAGACGCTTGAACCATTTCATGCCCGCATGATGCCTCAGGCTGGCTGCTTGCTCCGCGAGGCGCTCTTGGCGTTCATCTTGCGCATCTGGCGGATGATCACCGCCTGGTAGGCCGAGCCCAGCACGCGCACCAGCTTGTCCAGGAACTTGGCGTCGTTGCCCACCAGCACGCGGCGGTCGTTGCGCTCCACCGCGGCCAGGATCTGCAGCGCGGCCGATTCAGCCGTCGTGTTGTTGATCAGCTTGTTCGCGCGGCGCTTGTGGGCGTCCACGCTGGCGCCGGTGAGCTTCTCCATCACCGGGTCCACTTTGCCGGCCATGGCGATGTTGGTGGCGATGCCGCCCGGGTGCACGCAGGTGGCGCTCACGCCGCAGTCGGCCATCTCCAGCTCCATGCGCAGGGCTTCGGTGAGGCCGCGCACGGCAAATTTGCTGGCGTTGTAGGTGCCTTGCGTGGGCACGGCCATCAGGCCGAACAGGCTGGAGGTGTTGATGACGTGACCATCGCCCGAGGCCTTGAGCAGCGGCAGGAAGGCCTGGGTGCCATGCACCACGCCCCAGAAGTTGATGCCCATGATCCACTCGAAGTCGGCGATCGTGGCGTGTTCCACAGGCACGGTCAGGGCCACGCCGGCGTTGTTGAAGATCAGGTTGACTTTGCCGTGGTCCTTCTTGGCCTGGTCGGCCCAGGCGAACATGGCTTCGCGGTTGGACACGTCCACCTTCGCGATGGTCACGCGCACGCCGTGCTGGCCGGCCAATTGGGCCGTCTTGGCCAGCTCGGCCTCGTTCACGTCGCTCAACGCCAGGTGGCAGCCGCGGCGGGCCAGTTCGATGGCCAGGGTGCGGCCCATGCCGGAAGAGGCGCCGGTGATGGCGGCCACTTTGTCCTTGAAGTTCTTCATGGTGAGACGGTCCGAAGGGGTGGGGAGGGTAGAAGGGGCAGGGGAAGGATTCGGCAAATCAGGGCGCCACGCGCTTGAGGAAGGCGCCGCTGTCTTTGAGCGAGGCACGTGCTTCCGGCAGCATCAGCATGGTGGGCCACACGTGCGGCAGCTTGTTGCTGCGGTGCAGCTCGCACTTCACGCCGGCTTGGGCCGCGCGCTCGTGCAGGCGGGTGGCATCCGACAGCAGGATCTCGTGGTTGCTGGCGTGCACCATCAGGGGCGGCAGGCCTTGCAGGTCGCCAAACAGGGGCGAAGCCAGCGGCGAGGTGGCGGGCTGACCCTTGAGGTAGAGCTCGGCCGCCATGGGCAGCATGTGCGGGTGGAACATCACGTCCGCCTTCGCGTTCGTCTTCATGGTTTCGCCGGAGCAGCTCAGGTCGGTCCAGGGCGAGAACAACAGGCCGCCAGCCGGCAGGGGCAGGCCCTGGTCACGGGCGGCCAGCATGGCGGCCAGCGCCAGGCCGCCACCCGCCGAGTCGCCGGCGAAGGCGGCTTTGCGCGGGTCCAGGCCTTCGGCCAGCAAGGCCTTCCACCAGGCCACCGCGTCGTCCACGGCAGCGGGGTAGGGGTGCTCGGGGGCCATGCGGTAGTCGACCGACAGCACGCGGGCCTGGGCCGTGCGGGCCAGGTAGGCCGCCACAGGGCGGTGGGTGGTCAGGCTGCAGAAGAAGTAGCCGCCGCCATGGAAGTACAGCACGGTGCGCTGCGGGCTGGCCACGCTCAGCCATTCGGCCGGGCACAGGCCCTTGGCGGGCTGGGCGGCCACCGGGGTGTGGGTGATGTCCTTCGGCGGCGGTGGGTACTTGGCGGCCATCTTCTCGACGAGGTGACGTGCCTTGGGCACGCTGAACTCGGCATTGGGCTTGCCTTTGACCTGGCGTCGGATGACGAAGTTCGCGATGATGGACTGCAGGCTCATGCGTGACCTTCTCAGTGGTGGCTGGCGGTTTGCGGGGCGGTGGCTTTGGCGCGCTCGGTGCGGTAGGCACCCAGCTTGAAGCGGCGGGTCTTGAGGCGGTAGACGAAGGTGAAGCCCGGCCACAGCGTGGTGTTGCGGCCTTGCTCGTTGAGGTACCAGCTCTTGCAGCCCGATTGCCACACGGTGCGCTTCAGGTCTTCCTGGACCTTGTCGACGAAGCTGTGTTGGGCCTCGGCCTTGACTTCCAGCGTGGCGGCGCCCGCTTCCTTGGCGGCTTGCAGGCCGGTGCAGATGTAATGCGCCTGCGACTCGATCATGTAGACCATCGAGTTGTGGCCCAGGCCGGTGTTGGGGCCCATCAGCATGAAGAAGTTGGGGAAGCCCGCCACGGCCATGCCCATGTAGGCTTCGGGGCCGTTCTGCCAGGCGTCGGCCATGTCCACGCCGCCACGGCCAAACACCGTGCCCGGCGGGATCGGGTCCTGCACCTTGAAGCCCGTGCCGAAGATGATGGCGTCCACCTCGTGGGCTTGGCCGTCCTTCGTGACCACGCTGTTGGCGGTCACGTGGCTGATGCCGTCGGTGACGACTTCCACATTGGTGCGGCCCAAGGCGGGGTAGTAGTCGTTGGAGATCAACAGGCGCTTGCAGCCCGGGGTGTAGTCGGGGGTGACCTTGGCCTGCACGGCCGGGTCTTTGATGCCCTGGCGGATCTTGTGTTTGGCGACCTTGGCGACCAGGTTCATCCACTCGGGCTTGTACTTGAAGCCCAGGAAGCGTGCTTCCAGCAACCAGTAGAGCTTGTTGCGGGCCAGGCGCTGGCGCCAGGGGTTGGCGGCGAAGTCGGCGCGTTCGTCGTCGCCGATGGCGCGGTCCATCTTGGGCACGACCCAAGGCGGCGTGCGCTGGAAGTAAGCCAGCTTGGACACCAGCGGCGCGATCTTCGGCACGAACTGGATGGCGCTGGCGCCCGAGCCGATCACGGCCACGCGCTTGTCGGTCAGGTCGTAGTCGTGGTTCCAGGTGGCCGAGTGGAAGGTGGTGCCTTCAAACGATTCCAGGCCTTTGATCTGGGGGATGGCCGGGTTGCTCAGGCCGCCCATGCCCGAGATCAGCACATCGCCCTCGAACACGCGTCCGTCTTCGGCTGTGACCACCCAGAGCTTGCGGGCTTCGTCATAGCGCGAGCCGACCAGGTTGGCGTGAAAGCGGATGTGGCGCATCAAGTCGTACTTGCGCGCCACATGTCGCAGGTAGGCAAAGATCTCGGGCTGCGGCGCGTACATGCGCGACCAGTTCGGGTTGGGCTCGAACGAGAACGAATACAGGTGCGATTCCACGTCACAGGCGCAGCCCGGGTAGTGGTTGTCGCGCCAGGTGCCGCCGACTTCCTGGGCGCGCTCCAGCAAAACGAAGTCTTCTTCGCCCTGCTCACGCAGCTTCACGCCCATGCACAGGCCGGAAAACCCGGTGCCCACCACGATCACGCGGTGACGTTCCACGCCCACAGGGGCGCTCTTGGGCTGTTTGAACTCGTTCGGTCTCATGGTGCTTTCCCTGGGAACAGGGCGTAAACAGGGGTTTGACTTGTGACAAGGATTCTTGTCAGAATAACTTTGACAATGATCCATGTCAACATAGGCAAACCCATGGACGCCCCCCTGCCTGACCCCCTCCCCGCGAACAAGCGCCGCTACGGTGGCGTGCTGCCCGAAGAGCGGCAGCGGGTTCGCCGTGTCCGCCTCATCGAGGGGGGGCTGGAGGTGTTTGGCACCAAGGGCTTCCACGGCGCCACCGTGCGCGAAGTCTGCGTGGCCGCCCACCTCACCGAGCGCTATTTCTACGAGTCGTTCAAGACGCTGCCGCAGCTGTTCATCGCGGTCTATGCCGAATTGGCCGAACAGCTGATGGACCGCACGCTGACCGTGATGGCGCAGGCCGATCCGACCCCGCTGGGCTTGCTGGAGCCCGCCATGCGTGTGTTCCTCGATTACATCCGCGACGACCCGCGTCGTGGGCGCGTGATGCTGATCGATTCGCTGGCGGTGAACGCCGAGGTGGCCGAGCTCAGTGGCGCCACGGCGCGTGACTACTCAGCCATGTTGCGCCAGCACATGCACCGCCTGGTGCCGGCAGACCTGATGGACGAGGTCAGCCTCGACCTGCTGGCCGACGGCATGATCGGCCTCAACGTGTTGCTGGCCCAGCGCTGGATGCAGGACGGCTTCCA
>JBEEJT010000041.1:0-2515 GCA_041169085.1 Pseudomonadota bacterium
CGAGAAGACGATATGGGCGGCTTGCGACTGGTTGAAGACGACTACGCCTGGATGACCGAGCAAGTCCTGGCGGCGGCCCGACGCTGGTCTCAAGGCCGCGTCGTGTCTTGTCTGGAAGGTGGGTATAAGCTCGGTGCCTTGGCGCGCAGCGTGGCTGCGCACGTGCGAACGCTCATTGAGACCTGAATTTGCTGGACGCTGCCTCCGTCACTGCCGCTGTGACGCCCCACGTCACCCACCCCCTGACGTCAGACGAATTGACCTTGTTGCTCAGCCAGTTGCAACAGAAGTCGTCGTTGATGGAGGCGGGCGTGCTGGCCGGTTGTCTTGGCTTGGCCTGGTTGCTTGTGCGCGCTTGGCGAGGCCACCGGGTGGACCCCGAATCGATCTGGTTTGGCCAACGCGTGGTCGACGGCGTGCTGTTCCCCGTGCTGGCTTTGTCGCTCGCCCTGGCTGCGCGGCGGCTGATGGCGGGGGAAGTCCCCTTGGCCGTGTTTCGGCTGGTGTTGCCCGTGCTGGTGTCGCTGGCGATCATCCGCCTGACGGTCAAGGTGCTGGGCGCCGCCTTCCCCAAGTCCCAGACCGTTCGGCTGGTCGAGCGCACCATTTCGTGGCTGGCCTGGCTGGTGGCCGTGCTGTGGGTCACGGGCGTCATGCCCTTGGTGCTCGAGGAGATGCAGGACGTCACCTGGAAAATCGGGGCGTCCAGGGTGTCTTTGCGCAACCTGGTCGAGGGCTCGCTCAGCGCCGTGCTGGTGTTGATCCTGTCCTTGTCGCTGTCTTCAGCGATCGAGGCCAGACTGCTGCGCGGCGCCTCCGACAACCTCTCCATGCGCAAGATCGCGGCCAACGCCATCCGCGCGATCCTGTTGTCGGTGGGCTTGATGCTGGCCTTGTCGGCGGCCGGCATCGACCTCACGGCCCTGTCGGTGCTGGGTGGCGCCGTGGGCGTGGGCTTGGGGTTCGGCTTGCAGAAGCTGGCGGCCAACTACGTCAGCGGTTTCGTGATCCTGGCCGAACGCAGCCTGCGCATTGGAGACATGGTCAAGGTCGATAACTTCGAAGGGCGGATCACCGACATCAACACCCGCTACACCGTGCTGCGGGCCCACAACGGTCGCGAATCCATCGTGCCCAACGAATTGCTGATCACCCAACGGGTGGAGAACGCGTCCCTGGCCGACAGCATGGTCATGGTGACCACGCAAGTGCAGGTGGCTTACGGCACCGACCTGGACACGCTGTTTCCGCTGTTGAAGGCCCAGGTGATGGCGGTGCCGCGCGTCATGGCTGAACCTGAGCCGTCTGTCTTCCTGTCCGAGTTCGCCCCCGACGGCCTGGAATTGCTGATTGCCTTCTGGATCTCCGACCCTCAGGTCGGCCAGACCGGCGTGCGCTCGGCTGTCAACCTGGCCATCTTGCGCTTGCTCAACGAGCGTGGGGTGCAAATCCCATACCCCCAGAGGGTGGTGCACCAAGTGGGGGGCGATGCGGGCGCAGTCGCCGCTTCTCGCGGCGCTTGAGGTATCCTCCGCGCAGCCATGAGTTCCAAGCCTGCTTCCCCTCCGCCGGTCGACGTCGACGACGATGACCTGGACGACCAACCCCGGCCGCGTCGCAAGGGCATCTACATCCTGCCCAACTTGTTCACGCTGGCGGCGCTCTTCGGTGGCTTCTATGCCATCGTCATGGCCATGAATGGCCAGTTCGAACAGGCCGCCGTGGGCGTGTTTTGCGCCATGGTGCTCGACAGCCTCGACGGTCGGGTGGCCCGCATGACCAACACCCAGTCGGCCTTCGGCGAACAAATGGACAGCCTGTCCGACATGGTGTCGTTCGGGGCCGCCCCTGCGCTCATCGTCTACGAATGGGCCCTCAAAGATTTGGGCAAGCCGGGCTGGATCGCTGCCTTTGTGTATTGCTCCGGCGCAGCCTTGCGCCTGGCCCGCTTCAACACCAACATCGCCGTGGTCGACAAGCGCTTCTTCCAGGGGCTGCCCAGTCCGGCCGCTGCCGCGCTGGTCATGGGCTTGATCTGGGTGGTCACCAACCTGGGTGAAACCGCGCGCAGCCTGCCAGGCATGGTGTGGTTGGCCTTCGCCATGACGCTGTACGCCGGCCTGACGATGGTCACCAACATCCCGTTCTACAGCTTCAAGGACGTCAATTTCCGCAAGACCGTGCCCTTCATCGCCATCGTGGCGATCGCGTTGGGCATTGCCGTCATCACGCTGCACCCGCCCATCGTGCTGTTTGGCGTGTTCATGCTCTACGGCTTGTCGGGTTACGCGGTGTTCGCCTGGAAAAAGGCCAAAGGCAAACCGGTCAGCGTGATTTCCACCTCGACCGACGAACCCGACGAAGCGGGCCTGCACCGCTGATGGGCAAGCCCTGAGGCTTGGGGCAGGGGGCGCATGCTATATTGAGCCCATGTCTCGACGCCTTGCCCACTCGCTGCCAGCCCCTGCGCAAGTGGCGGGCGTTGAACGTTGACAACCTTTTCTTTGTCACCCCC
>JBEEJT010000042.1:0-27969 GCA_041169085.1 Pseudomonadota bacterium
GCTTGAAGTGATCGATGTCGATCAGCAACACCGAGAAGGGGTCGCCAAAGCGTTGCAGGCGCTGGTCTTCTCGGTCGAGCAGGTATTCGATGGCCCGTCGGTTGAGCAGGCCCGTGAGCGCGTCGTGGTGTGACAGGTGCTCCAGCCGCCTCACCAGGCGCATCACCACCACGTAGCCCAGAACGAAGGCCGACAGGATGGACAGCACGATGCTGGTGGTCACCGACCACACCAGCCGCTCCTGGGCGTCGTGCAGCAGGGCGGCAGGCACCCAGCCCGGCGGCAGCAGGTCGACGATGGTGGCCCCTGCGAACAAGGCCACGGCGAGCATCACCAGCACGGCGTTGCACCAGGCGGTGGCGCGACCGAACTCGATGCGCAGGGGCTCGAACGCCTCCTGGGCTGTGCGCCCCAGGATCCAGCCCATGCCGATGCCGCTGGCGGCCAGCGCCAGGGTGTTCCAGCCCATGGGCCAGCACAGCAAGGTGTTGAAGGCCACCACGCTGCCGGCCAGCGCCAGGTGTTGGCGGTCGGAGTGGTTGAGCTTGAGGAAATAGGCCAGGCCCCGTCGCATGGACACGGCGCCCCAGACCACGAGTGAGCCGGCCACCACGGCACGGGTCAGGTCATGGGTGGGCGAGTGCCAGCTCAGGCTGACGGCCGAAAAGGTGAGGGCGGCGCCATTGGCCAATGTGGCCAGCATCCATTGGCGCGAGGCACGGCGAGACAGGCCCATCAACGAGCCTGCCACCCACCACATCGAGGCGATGAGGCTGTGGGTGAACACGATGAAAGTCAGCAGAAGGTGCCGTGTGTCCATGCGTGCTGCCGTGTGATGCTGCTGCGGCGGGTCGAAAGATTCTCAGGTCAAACTGGGGCTGATCTCACGATATCGGCACCTCGGCGTCAAAATAGAGCCAGTTTCGCAGGATCGCCCATGCTCATCGACTTCTTTTACGCTTTGCGTGCCGCCCGGCTGCCGGTCACCATCCCGGAGTACCTCCAGTTGCTGGAAGCGCTGCGCGACGAGGTGATCGGGCCGTCGGTGGATGAGTTCTACCACCTGGCCAAGATGACCTTGGTGAAGAACGAGGCCCACTTCGATAAATTTGACCGGGCGTTTTCCGCCTATTTCAGGGGGGTGACGGAGGCCGTCGACCTGAGTCAAGGGATTCCCCTGGAGTGGCTGCGCAAGCATTTCGAGCGTGAGCTGAGTCCAGAAGACCGGGCCAAGCTGGAGGCCATGGGCTGGGACCAGCTGATGGACCGCATCAAGCAGCTGCTCGAAGAGCAGAAGGAGCGCCACGAAGGTGGCAACAAGTGGATCGGCACGGGGGGCACCTCGCCTTTTGGCGCCTACGGCGACAACCCGGCTGGCATCCGCATCGGGCAAGACAAATCACGCAAGCGCTCGGCGGTGAAAGTCTGGGACCAGCGCGAGTTCAAGGACTACGACGACACGATCGAACTCGGCACGCGCAACATCAAGGTGGCGCTGCGCCGCCTGCGCAAGTTCGCTCGCCAGGGGGCGCCGGAGGTGCTGGACCTGGACGACACGATCCACGCCACCGCGGCCAACGCCGGCATGCTCGACATCAAGCTGGTGCCGGAGCGGCACAACACGGTGAAAGTCTTGCTGCTGATGGACGTGGGCGGCACGATGGACGACCACGTGCACAAGGTGGAAGAGCTGTTTTCTGCCGCCAAATCGGAGTTCAAGCACCTGGAGTTCTATTACTTCCACAACTGCGTGTACGACTACGTCTGGCGCAACAACCACCGGCGCTATTCGGAAAAGATCTCCACGTGGGACATGATCCGCAAGTACAACAAGGACTACAAACTGATCTTTGTGGGCGACGCCACCATGAGCCCTTACGAGGTCTTGCAGGCGGGCGGCAGCTCGGAATACAACAACGAAGAGCCTGGCGCCGAATGGCTGGGGCGGCTCACGCATGCCTTCCCGAGCTTCGCCTGGATCAACCCCGAACCGGTGGGCGTGTGGCCTTACCGGCAAAGCATCGCCATCATCCAGCAGTTGATGGGCGGGCGCATGTTCCCCATGAGTTTGCAGGGCCTGGAAGCGGCCATGCGTTTGCTCAGCAAGTGAGCGGAGGCCGATGAGCCGAGGCCTGCGCGCTTGCCGATGGCTGACCGCCTGGGCTGCCTTGGTGGCAGGCCCCGCGCTGGCCCAGTCGCCCCCTCAGGAGGCCGGCACACCCGCGCCTGCGTTGGCGGCCACGGAGGCCGCACCTGCCGACGCCCCGTCTGCCGACACGGCGATGCAGTTGGTCAGTTGGCGCCTGGACATCAAGGCGCCTGCCGAGCTCAAGGCCTTGTTGAGCAACTACCTGGACCTGGCACGGTTCCAGACGGTGCTCAAGGCGGCCAGCGACAGCGAGCCCAGCGACGCCAAGCCGGCAACCGAGGCCCAGCCTGACGACCAGGCGCCCGTGCAGATCACCCGCGCCGAGTTGCGCCGGCTGGTGGCTGCCGCACCTGACCAGGTCCGCAGCTTGCTGCAGGCGCGTGGCCACTTCCAGCCGCAAGTCACCACCCGAGTGGCCGAAGCGCCGGGCGAATCGGTGGTGGACGTGAGCATCCAGGTCGTGCCTGGGCCCAGGACGCACATCAGCAAGGTGCAGATCCTCTACGAAGGCGAACTGGATGCACGCTTGGCCGAGGACGACCCGGTGGCGCGCAAGCTCGCCGACGGCATCCTCGACGACTGGGCGCTGCCGGAAGGCGAGGTGTTCACCCAGGAAGATTGGTCGTCGGCCAAGAATGCGGCCCTGGCCCGCCTGCGCGCCGAGGGCTACCCGGCCGCGTCCTGGAGCGGCACCTCGGTGACCGTGGACCCGGCCACCCAGAAGGCGCGGTTGTTCCTGGTGGCCGACACCGGCCCCACCTTCCACTTCGGCCCCATCCTGATCGAGGGCTTGAGTCGGCTGCCGGCATCCACGATCACCAACCTGGCACCGTTCAAGCCCGGCGACCCCTACAACGAGCGTCAGGTGATCGACTGGCAGGAGCGCATCAGCAAGCTGGCGCTGTTCGAAAGCCTCTACGTCAACGTCGACCTGGACCCTGCGCACGCCAAGGCGGCGCCGGTCATCGTGCAAGTCAAGGAACGCCCCATGCAGAACGCAACGGTGGGCGTGGGCATCAGCAGCGACACCGGGCCACGCTTGTCGCTGGAACACGTGCACCGCAACCTCTTCGGGCTGGATTGGCAGTCCAAGAGCAAGGTCCAGCTGGGCGTCAAAGAGTCGACCGGCGGGGTGGACTTCACCTCACTGCCGTGGGAGGGGCGCCGCAAGGGCTTGATCTCGGTGCAAGGCTCCTACCTGCGGGACGAAGAGCACAACGTGACCACCAGCCAATACGTGAAGGTCGGTCAACTGCGCGAAGGCAACAAGTTGGAGCGCACCGACTACGTGGCCTTGCAGCGGGCCCAGGTGCGTTCGGCGGCCGACGAGATCGTGTCGCTCGCCACCGCCTACACCTGGACCACGCAGTACATCTTTCGCAACGTCGACAGCCAGGTCTCGCCCACAGAGGGCACGACCACCTTGGCCGAAGCCACGGCGGGCCGTTCGTATTCGGCGCTGGTGGACCCGGGCATGTTTGGCCGGACTTACCTGCGTGTGACCTGGTACCAGCCATTTTTCGATGCCTGGCACGCCACGGTGCGTGGGGAAGCGGGGCAGATCTTCGCCGCAGACGACACCAGTATCCCCGACACCCTGCTGTTCAGGGCGGGGGGCGACGAGTCGGTGCGGGGGTATGCCTACCGCTCGCTGGGCGTCCTCAAAGATGGCGTGGTGGTGGGCGGCCGCTCCATGTTCACCGGGAGCCTGGAGCTGGCGCACCCCTTGTGGTCGGGCTTGCCTGCCTTGTGGGGGGCGGTGTTCGTGGACACCGGCGACGCGGCCAACCGTTGGGGCAACTTGCAGCCCAAGACGGGCTACGGCGCGGGCCTGCGCTACCGGAGCCCGGTGGGCCCGTTGCGCCTGGACGGCGCTTACGGCATCCATGACCGCAACTGGCGCATCCACTTCAGCGTGGGGATCAGCCTGTGAGCCAGGACGCGCCCCAGGTCCCAACCCCAGCGCCAGAAGGCGGCGTGCCCCAGGCTGAGCCGGCCCGCAGCCGCATGGGCCTGGGGCGGTGGTGCCTGTGGGGCGTGGTGGGCCTGTTGACCCTGGCCACGCTGTTGCTGGCCGGGGTGCTGGGGGCGCTTTGGCGCTCGGGGCCTGCACAGGCCTGGGTGCTTCAACATGTGCCCGGCGTGCGCGTCGTCGGGCCTCAAGGCAATGTGTGGGGCGATTTCCAGGCAGAAGTCGTGGAAGTAGGCTTGCCGCGTGGCGGGCTCGCGCGGCTGGAAGGCGTGCGTTGGTCGGGGTTGCGCTTGCAAGAAGCCCCACAGGCCGCCTGGCGTTTGGGCGTGGCGCTCAACCAGTTGAGCGTAGGCCGCTTGAACCTGCGCTGGGTGGCCAACCCCAAAGCTTCGCCTGGGGCGCCCACGGATGTGGGCTCACCGGTGGCCGTGCGGGTGGCCCAATGGCAGGTGGACGAAGCCCGCACGTCGTGGACCGGGGAGGCGCCACTGACCGGGCTGCAGGGCGCCGTGGCGGTGCAAGGCTTGGCGGCCGACGCCCAGGCTTTGGGGCCCGATGCGCAGGGCACCACGGTGGCTGCGGCGAGTTGGGCGCCGGGGCAGCCGCGGCACGTGGTGCGCATCGACCGGCTGGTCTGGCAAGGCTGGACGCTGGGCGGCCGCTTGCTGCTGGCCACGGACCATGGCCTGGCGCTGGCCGCTTCGGTGGCAGCGAATGGCCAGATGCACGGGGCAGCGTCGCGGCCAGGCTTGGTGGGCCCGCTGCCCGCGGGGGCTGCGCAGCCTTTGGCCTTGAGCGCCCGTGTACAAGCGCAAGGGCATTTGTCGGATTTGACCCTGGATGTGAACCTGAACGAGCCGGCCGCAGCCGCGTCGCAGGGGGGCCAAACGGGCAGGGCCAGCGGCATGGCGGCGAGTGCACAGGCGCGGCTCCAGCCTTTTGCGAGTTGGCCTGTCGCAGCCTTGAGCTTGCAAGCCCAGTCGATGGATGCCGCGCGTTTGTGGCCCGGCGCGCCGCACACCTGGCTGGATGGCCGGGTGCAACTGAAGCCGGATGGCGCGGCCGCCTTGCTGGCTGATTGGCAGTTGCGCAATGGCGCCGCCGGGGCCTGGAGCGAGGGTCACTTGCCCGTCAGGCAGACCCAAGGCCGCATGCGTTGGCCGCAGGCCTTGCAGCAAGGCCGCATCGTGGCCCAACCTTGGTTGCAAGGCGAGGTCGATGCCCTGGTGGAGGGCCCTGGCGCATCGGTGGCAGTCGGCACGCTGGCCGGTCAACCCGGCGGCGGGCAACTGCGCTTGCTGGGGGGCTGGGGCGGCGCTCGTGCCATGAAGCTGGGCTGGCAAAACCTGTGGTTGCCCGCCTGGGACCGCCGGGCGCCACCCATGCAGTGGGCACAAGGGGAATTGAATCTGGAGCCGGACTGGCTGGTCGCCAAGGCCAGTGCGCAGGACTCGCCGCCGCTGTCGGCGCCCACAGGCCGTTGGCGTCTGGCCGCGCAGGGCACCGTGCAAGGTCTCCAAGGGACCAAGGGCGGTGCGGCGGCCCGCGTGGATGCAGGGCAGGCCATGTCGGTGGAGGGGCGGGGCCTCTGGCGTTGGCAAGATGGGCTGGGGGCGCTCGATGTGCAGCGGCTGCTGCTGCAGGCCGCCCCGGCCACGGCCGAGGTGCTTGACGCGCGCCTGGCCTGGGGCCAAGGTCGTGTGCAGGCTCTGCGTGGCCAGCTCAACATGAAGGATTTCGACCCCGCGCTGTGGCTGCCCTGGCCGCCACAGCTTCAAGGCCGCAACCAGCTTTCGGGGCAAGGCCGTGTCCAGGTGGACGCCCTGGCCGAGGGCCAGTTGCAGCTCCAACTCCAGCCGGGTTGGCTGGCCGGCTTGCCGGTGCAGGGCCAAATGGGTTGGCAGGCGTCTGCCCACCAGGCTCGCCTGACGCTGGACGCCGATTTGGCGGGCAACAGCGCCAAGGCCGACGCCACCTGGCCTCGTCGACCGGGGCAGCCTGCCTGGCCTCATGACGGGCCGAGTTGGTCTGGCACACAGGCCCGCTTTCAGCTCCAAGCGCCTCAACTGGCGGCCCTGAAGTCCTTGCTGCAGGTGGCCGGCCTGCGGGAGCTGCAAGGCCAATTCGCTGCGCAAGGCCAGTTGGCGGGCATGTGGCCCAATGTGCAGACGCAAGGCGATTGGCGGGCCCAGGGCTTGCGTGTACAGGCCGAACGCGGGCCGGCGTTGTCCGTGGGGCAGGCCCAGGGGCGCTGGCAGTGGGACGGCCACCATCCGGGCTCCACCGCATTGGTGGAAGCACAGATCGAGCAAGCCGAAGCGCAAGGCTGGCGCGTGCCCAAGCTGGTGGCCAGTCTCCAGGGCCAGTTGAGAGAGCACCATTTGCGGGTGCAAGGCCAGGCGGTGGTGCCCGGCCATGGCCGATGGGGCGGGCGCAACTTGTCTTTGGACATGGCGGGGCAGGGGGCCTGGCGAGGCAACCCGCAGGCGCGTGACGTGGGCGAAGACCTGTCGGCTTCGGTGGCGAGCTGGCTGGGGCAGTTGTCGCAAGCGCGACTCAGCCTGTTGCCCGCGAGCACCGACCCAGCCCCGAACGCTGGCAAGCCACCTGCGGCCGCAGCCCCAGACGAAACGCTGGCCGAGTTGGGCGCCGCTGAATTGCGCTGGTTGCGCGGGCCTGAGGGCAGCGCCTGGACGCTGCAACAGCCGGCGGATTTGCGGCTGCTGGGGGTGGCCATGCGGCTGGACCAGTTCAGCTGGCGGCAGGTGGCCGAACACCAGGCCTGGCGTGACGACCGGCTCACCGTCGCGGCCAGGCTCTTGCCCATCGACGTGGCCGGCCAACTCCAGCGCTGGCAGCCAGACGCAGGATGGGGCGGCAAGTTGCAGGTGTCGGGCTTGGCCCAAGTGAAGCAAGACGCTGCCGGTCACTGGCATGTGCTGGCCGACCTGGGGCGCGACAGCGGTGACCTCACCCTGCGCGAGCCCACCATCGAAGGCAGCCAGGCCCAGGCCTTGGGCATTCAGGAAACCCGGCTGCAATTGCGGGCGGAAGGTGGCGAGTGGCGGCTCAGCCAACGCTTTGTCGGGGCCTTGCTGGGGCAGTTCGAAGGCACCCAGGTGGTCCATGCCCGCAGCGCGACGGAGTGGCCCGCAGCGCAAGACCTGTTGAGCGGCAAGGTGTCGCTCGTGGCCCCCAACTTGCGCCCCTGGGGCACCTGGGCACCCGCAGGCTGGCGGCTCACCGGGGTGTTGCGGGCCGAAGCCAACCTGGCTGGCACCTTGGGCGCGCCCACCTACGAAGGCTTGGTGACGGGCCAGCAATTGGGCGTCCAGAACGCCTTGATGGGTGTGCAACTGCACGATGGTGAACTGGAGGCCCACCTGCAAGGGGACCAGATGGTGCTCACGCGTTTTGTGGCCCGCTCGGCTGGCGCGGGCAGCGTGTCGGCCACGGCGCAGGCGCGCCTGCTGGAGCCAGCTCAGGCCACGCTGCAGGTGCATGCCGACCGCTTTGCGGTCTTGCAGCGTGTGGACCGCAAGCTCGTGATCAGTGGCGATTCGGTGCTGCAACTGGGCCAGGAAGACGTGTCCCTCGAAGGCAGCCTGGTGGTCAACCAGGGCCTGTTCGACATCAGCCGCAGCGAAGCCCCCACGGTGGGCGACGACGTCAACGTGTTGGGCGACGCCGGCGCCGAGGGCGACGACGCGGGCAACGCGGTCAGCACCCGCAAGACGCGCTTGAAGGTGGACATCGACCTGGGCCAGGATTTGCGCATCCAGGGGCGCGGGCTGGAGGCCACGCTCACGGGCAAGCTCAAGGCTGGCATGGCCGCCCGCAAGCCCACCTTGCACGGCACGGTGGCGGTCGAAAAGGGCCGCTACGCGGCTTATGGCCAGAAGCTGGTGGTGCAGCGCAGCTCCGTGGTGTTCACGGGCTCGGTCGACAACCCGCGCCTCGACATCCTGGCCATGCGGCCCATGGCGGCCACCGCCACCGACAGCGACGTCAAGGTGGGGGTGAGCATCACCGGCACCGCCCAGGATCCACGCATTCGCCTCTACTCCGACCCCGAAATGTCAGAGACCGAAAAGCTTTCCTGGCTCGTGCTGGGGCGAGCGCCCTCGGGCATGGGCAGCGCCGACATCGGGCTGCTGCAAAGCGCGGCGGTGGCCTTGCTCTCTGGCGAAGGCAAGTCTCGCTCCGACAGCCTCATCAACGCGCTGGGGCTCGACCAGTTCACGGTGCGGCAGAACGAGGCCGCCACCACCCGCGAGACCGTGGTCAACGTGGGCAAGCAGGTGTCTCGCTATTGGTATGTCGGCTACGAGCGCAACCTCAACGCCACCAGTGGCAGCTGGCAACTGGTGTATCGGCTGGCCCAGCGCTTCATGGTGCGCTTGCAAGCGGGTGAAGCCAACGCGTTGGACTTCATCTGGTCCTGGCGCTGGGACTGAGCTCTGCGCCTGCGGGCATGGCGGGTTCAGTGGCCCGCCGTGCCCGTCAGTGCCTTGTGGATGCGGCGGGTGCCCCACCACACGCCGAGCAACACCAGGGGGATCGCGCCGCCCGCCAGCATCTCGGGGTTGATGTGCAGGCCTGCGCCTTTGGCCGCCTTGCCCATGTAGAGCACCAGGCTCACCACGTAATACGAAATGGCGGCGATCGACAGGCCTTCCACCGTGGACTGCAGCTTGAGCTGCAAGGCCTGGCCAGAGGTGAGCTGGGCCAGCAGTTCCTGGTTCTGGTTCTCGGTGGCGATGTCGACCCGGGTGCGCAGCAAGCCGCTGGTGCGCTCGATGCGTTGCGACAGACCGGCCAGGCGCTGAGAGGTCGACTCCACGGTGGCGATGGCCGGGGCCACGCGACGCTGCAGGAACTCGCCCAGTGTCTGGGTGCCCGGGATGGGGGCCTCGCGCAGGTGCTCGATGCGCTGCTGCACCAGGGCGTAATACGCCATGGTGGCCGAGAAGCGGTACATGTGCTGGGCAGTGGCCCGCTCGATGCGCGCCGCCAGGCCGATGAGCTCTTCGAGCAGCTTCTGGTCGGTGATGTGGGTCTGCTCCAGGTGGGCCGTGATCTCGGCCAACTCGGCTTCGCCTTGGGTGAGCAAGGGCCCCAGGGCTTTGGCCGCCGGCAAGCCGCGCAAGGCCATCATCCGGTAGGTTTCGAGTTCGAGCAGCCGTTGCGAGGTGCGGCCCGCCCGCAACTCGCTGGTGTTGGTGGGGGCGATCACCATCATGCGCTCGAAGCCGCTGTCGCGCAGCCGGAAGTCGCTCAGCGCACAGGCCCGCCGCAAGCCCAGCAAAGACGCCAGCGTGGGACGACCGTCGAACCACGGGTCCGACAGTGCACGGATCTGCTGGGGGTCGTCGGCGTCGCCGTGCACCATGGCCAGCATCACCGCGGTCACCGTTTGCCCGGGGATCGCGGCCAGCCAGGCCGGGTCCACGCGCAGCGAGGCCATCAACACGTCTTCGTCGATGCCATGGAGCGCGCCTTCGGGCAGCGCCTGCACCAGCGAATAGCGGGTGAACTCGGTGTGGCGCTCCCACTTGAGCGTGTGCGAAGCAAAGCGCAAACGCAGGAAGTTGCCCTGCAGCTCTTCGAGCGTCAGCTCGCTTTGGCCCGGCAATTTGCGCAGGTGTTCCCACTCCCGTTCCCGTGTCACCCCTTCATTCAAGACGGCCACATAGACCACCAAGGCTGGCAGCCGGATGCGAGCGGGAGGCCGGGCGTGCACTTCGTTGTGAAGCGCCACGCGCAGGGCGTCGTCAGCGGGGAGGGCGTGGCGCTCAGTCAGCGCCCGAGGCGTGTGTTGGGCAGTCGAAGACATGCCGCCGAGTATCGCGCAGGACGCCCCTGGCGGCGAGGCCTTCAGCGGATCTTGCCCAGCAAGGACTCGACTTCTTCGAAGACGTCGTTGAGCTTGCTTTGCGTGCTGGCCTTGCCATCGACCTTGGCCTGGATCTGTTCCGTCATGAAGCACATGGTCATGCGCACATAGGTGCTGTCCAGTGCCTTGCGCACGGCGGCCATTTGCGTTGCGATCTGCAAGCAGGGCTCACCTTCTTCGATCATGCGCTGGATGCCGCGCAACTGCCCTTCGGCGCGCTTGAGTCGGTTGAGGATGTCCGCGCGGCTCTGGTCGTTGTTCACTGCTGCCATGGTCACTTCGGTCCTGGGTGCTGCCGGCCACCGATGGCCCGCTGGATTCGGGTGATTGTGCACCGCGTGGCCCTCGCTTGGGGGCCGCTACGCCCCCCTAGAAACACAGGGCGGCACACCGCTGTTTCCCCGGGGGCGCATAGCCCTGGGGGTATGGCATTCAGCCTGGCACCAGCACCGACGTGGCCGGGTGGTCGGGGCGATAGAACACGGGCACTTTGGCGCCCAGCGCAAAGGGCTTCAATTCGGACAAGGCGGCCGCCTCGTCAAAGTGGTTGAGCCCCAGCGCCCGAATTCGGCTGCCTGTGTAGCGCACACCATCGACCTCGTAGCTGTATTGCACTTCCGCCACCCAATGGTGTGTGGGGGTGCCGGAGGCGTCGCCGGTTTCGTTCATCGCGCGGGCCCGAGACAAGGTGATTTCGCCGGTCACCTGGGGCCACTGCGGACTCTCGCGCTTGATTTGCCAGGCGTACCAGGCGCAACCCGCCAAAACGACCAGGAGGGTGGGCAGCGCCAGGTGTTCGAGGAAGTGGTCCAGCAGGTTCATGAGTGGTCGGTGAAGGGCTTTGCGGTGGGCTGATCGGCCTGCGGTGGACGAGGGCTGATAATGCGCCACTGCCCATTGTGACCGCTAGCCGCCCCGAAAGCCGCCGTGACGACACCGCCCCCCATCAGCCCCTTTTACGCCCACCTGGCTCGCCTGCGTTTCATCAAGCGATGGGGCCTGATGCGCAACGCTGTCGAAGAAGACGTGGCCCAGCACAGCTGGGAGGTGGCGGTCCTGGCCCATGCGCTGGCCGTGATCAGTCGCGACGTCCTGGGCCGCGATGTGAGCCCCGATGCGGTGGCGGCCAAGGCCTTGTTTCACGATGCGACAGAAGCCATCACCGGGGACTTGCCGACGCCCGTCAAGTACTCGCCGGCCATGCGTCATGCCAGCGCCCACCTGGAAGACGAGGTGGCCAATGAGATGGTGAGCTTGTTGCCGCCTGCGCTGCAACCGGCCATCGGGGCGATGGTGGACCACCGGCAATGGCAAGACGTGGAAGTGCGGCTGGTCAAGTCGGCTGACCGGCTGGCCGCCTGGCTCAAATGCCGAGCAGAATTGCGTTACGGCAACCGGGAGTTCGAGCAGGCCGAGCAACAGGTGCGGGCCAAGATCGATGAGCACATGAGCGACGAGGTGGCTTATTTCATGGCGCACTTCGCACCAGCCTACGAGAAGACACTCGACTCCCTGATGCAAGGCGCCTGAGGCCCCATGAGCGCCACTTTTCTGGTCGCCTTCGTGGGCGTGCTCCTGGCCTTCCAGCCTCTGAGCACCGATTTGAACTTGCCTTCCGTGCCGGTGATGGCACGCGAGCTGGGCCTGAGCCCGGTCGAAGCACAAGGCAGCTTCCTGGCCTACCTGCTGGGCTTTGCGCTGGGGCAGCTGCCTTCGGGCAGCCTGTCTGATCGGCTGGGGCGTCGGCCCGTGTTGGTGTGGGCCGCAGGCTTGTACACCGTGGCGGCGGCCGCCGGGGCGCTGGCCAACGGTGCTGCGGTGTTGCTGCTGTCGCGCGTGGTGCTGGGCCTGAGCGTGGCCGCCATGATGGTGGCGGGGCGCGCCGCCATCCGTGACGGCTTTGAACCCGAGGCCGGCGAGCAGGCCTTGGCCAAGGCGTTCACGGGCATGGGCATTTCGGCGGTGCTGGCCGGTGCCCTGGGCGGCGAGTTGGCGCGCCTGTTGCCCTGGCGGTCGGTCATGGCCCTGTTGGCGGTGGCAGGCTTGGCGCTTTGGGTTTGGACCTGGCTGCGTTTTCGGCCCGTCGAGCACCGCGCTGCGGCGGCCTCCACGCCCCATGGCGCCTCGGCCCTGCGGGAGATCTTGCGTCACCCCAGCTTCTGGCTGAGCACCCTGGTGGCGTCCTTGTCCTTCACCGAAGCCGTGTGCTTTGTCGGTGGCTCGGCGCTGGTCTTGCCCAACCACTTCGGGGCCAGTCCCAAGACGCTGGGCTGGACGCTCACCATCTGTTCGGCGTGCTTCCTGCTCAGCACCTTGCTGTGTCAGTGGGTGTTGCGGCGCTGGGGCGAGCGCACCGCCATGCGCATGTCGGCGGTCTCTTCGCTGGTGGCTGCAGGCATGTTCTTTCACGCCAGCAGCTTGCAAGGCGATGCGGCCATGTTGTGCCTGATCGCAGCCCAGATGACCTTCATGCTGGGGCATGGCGCCAACCAGATTTGTGGCCAGGCTTCGGCCGTGGCGCCGTTCCCCGACCATGCTGGCCTGGCCGCGGCCTGGTCCGGCACCATCATGATCCTGATCGGCGTGGCCTGGGGTCAGGCCCAGTCGCTGTGGATCAGCGAGGCCATGGGCCGCATGCCCTGGTCACTCACCGCCGTGGCCCTGCTGGCCGCCTTGCTGGCCTGGCTGCAATCGCGTCGCCAAGCCAGCCACTGAGGCCTCAATCGAAGGCGCGGGTGAAGGTCAGGCCGGCGGTGAAGCTGCGCCCGGGGGCGGGCTCGTAATAGCGCTTCTGGCTTTCGTTGACGATCACCGAGCCCACCGAGTGGTCGTTGAGCAGGTTGTCGACCCGGGCGAGGGCGTCCACGCGCCAGTCGCTCAACTGGCCCCGCCACACGGCACGCAGCGACCACCAGTTGCTGGCTGGTGCCCACTCGCTGTTCACGTCGTTGGCCCAGATGCGGCCCTGGTGGCGCCAGGTCAGAGCGCTGTGCCAGGCGCTGCCTTCCGGGCGCCAGAGCAACTCGGCCTGGACCAGGCGCTGCGGCAGACCGGGCAGGTTCTGTCCCACCTGAACGGTTTGGGTGTTGCCAGCGGAAGTGCTGGTGAAAGCATCGCGGTAGTGGGCGGTGGTCCAGGTGGCCGCCATGTTCCATTGCAGCGGGCGGCACACCTGCCACTGGTGTTCCATTTCCACGCCCATGCGGTGGGTGTGGCCCACATTTTGGTAAGTGGCGCGCCCACCTGCGTTCGACGCCACAGCGATCTCGTTGGTCGCGGTCACGTCAAACAAGGCCAAGGCCGCGCTGTGTTCGGGGCGCACGCTCTGGGGCGCACTGCTGTACTTCAGGCCCCATTCGCGGTGAATGGCCGTTGAAGCGCGCAAGCCCGTGTTCCAGCCCGTGGTGGTGCCGCTGTTGCTGCTGTAGGCCACCTCGTTGAGCGTGGGCGTCTCGAAACTGCGGCCTGCGCTGAGGTAAGTCTGCCAGCCGGGCTGCACACGCCACATCAGGCTGGCCGTGGGGGTGTTGGCTTCGAAGTCCATGCGGCCACTGTCGTCGCCGTTGGCGCTGTTGACGTACTGGTCGCGTGAGCGAAAGGCCACCTGGCTGTGGCGCCAGCCCAGGCTGGCCTGCCAGTCAGGGCTGAGCGTGAGCTGGTTGAGTGCGTAGACGTCTCGGCTGGTGGCGCGGTTCATCTCGTCGCGCCGCAAAGTGCCGGTCACGCCCAGGTTGCCTTGGGCATCGAAGTTCTGGAAGCCCTGGCGGTGTTCGCGCATGGCATCCAGGCTCGTGCCCCAAGTGAGCTGCCAGGGCAGGCCTGCGAGTTGGCTGTTGTGCGTGTGGCGCAGGTCAACGCCGCCAAAGTGGCGGTTCAGGTCGATCACGCCGCCGGGGTGGGCGCCCGGCTGGCCAGCCGTGCCTTGCAAGCTGGTGGCAATCGCCTGCCACTGGGTGGCGCTGCGCTGGCCGCTGTACACCATGGCCCGCAACTGGTTTTGGGCGTCGAGCTGGTGGTCCACCACCAGGCCCAGCTGGCCTTGCTGAATCGATTTGCGCGTGTTGTAGCTGAGCGCATTGGTGCCCGCCTGGCTGGGGTTGGCCTGCCACTGAGCCAGCGTCAAGCCCAGCGGGTCTTGCACTTCGGGCATGTCCAGGTGGCTGCCCACCAGGGTGACACGCGTGGCAGCGCTGGCTTGCCAACCGAGCTTGGTGTGCCATTGCTCTCGCGTGGCGTGGCTGTGGTCGCGGTAGCCGGCGGTGCTGGCCTGGCTGACGTCGAAGACGTAGTTGAGGTCGCCCTTTTGCCCGCGGGCGGCCACCGTGGTTTTTTGCGTGGCGTCGCGCGACATGGCCCGGCTCACGCTCAGCTCGGGTTCAGGCGTGCCGTCCTGGGTGTAGACGGCGATCACCCCGCCAGAAGCGTTGCCGTACAAGGCTGAAGCCGGGCCACGCAGCACTTCGATGCGCTTGGCTTGCGACAGGTCGAAGGAGCCGCTCTGGCCTTGCCCGTCGGGCATGGTCAGCGGGATCCCGTCTTCGTACAGGCGCACGCCCCGCACCCCGAACGTCGACCGTGCGCCAAACCCGCGGCTGCTGATCTGCAGGTCTTGCGCGAGGTTTTGCCGGTTGAGCACCGCCACGCCTGGCACCCCACCCAGTGATTCAGACAGGTTGATGCCCACGCCGGCCTCCCGCACCTGGGCGCCGTTCACCACACTGATGGCCGCCGGGGTCTGCAACACCTTCTGGGGTTGGCGCGTGGCCGTCACGGCCATGTCTGGCAACACCGCGTCATTCGGGGCATCGGTGGTGGCGGGTGTGTCTTGCGCTATGGCGGTGCCGGCCAACAGGCTCAAGGCGGTCAGGCAAGCGGCAGAAACGGGCCGCAGGGCAGGGCTGGTGCAACGGACAGACATGGGGTGCGCTTTGGCGTGAAAGATCAAGGCCGCCATGATGCCCGGCGTCGGGCGTGGCCGGCCTCATGGCTTTCCGCTGGTCGGCGCGCCAGGCCTGCCCGACATGGCGTGGGATGACAAGGGTGGCGCCCCGCGCGTCACCCATTCCTGGGGCGGGATAACCAGAGAGCCAAGGGGATAACCATGCAATGGATAACGTCATGGTGGTGGCCCAATCGCCCTTGAGCAGGTCCGTCGCCTGCAAGCAAAGGACAAACATGCGTGCAACCTTGATCAAGCGGGCCTGGCGCCTGGCTGCGGTTTGTGGCCTGATGGGCGCCACCCTGGCCCACGCCGCGAACCCCGTCTGCACCGACAAGATCCCTGACGCCATTGCGGCCACCCAAGTGGTGTCCAACGGTTTCGGCCTCGACATCGCCAACTCGCGCAACCAGGCCTCGGAAATCACCGCCGCCAACGTGGGCTCGCTCAAGCTGGCGCTCACCCATGTGGCCGCGGGCAGCAAGGAAAAGCGCGCCGCGCCCGCCATCACCAACCAGGCGGTGTTCGTGGCAGAAGGCCGCGACGTCGTGGCCTACAACCGCGCCACCGGCTGTGAATACTGGCGCTTCTCGGCGGTCGACAAGTTCGGCTTGCTGGTGGGCAGCAACGCGATCCGGACCTCGTCGATCTTCCTGGTGCCGACCAGCCTGGGTCGCCCACCCCTGATTTTCGCCGGCGACTTCTACGCCAACTTGTATGCGCTCGACGCCCGGACAGGTCGCCGCTACTGGTCGAAGTTCATCGGCACGGAAAGCGCCTACCACTGGACAACGGGTTCGCCCACGCTCTACAACGGCGTGTTGTACGTGCCGGTGGCCACGAAGGAAGTGGTGACCACGGTGCTCAATGTGTTCACGCCCTGCTGCAAGAGCCACGGCCTGCTGCAAGCCATGGACCCTTACACCGGCAAGATCAAGTGGACGTATCACACCGCCACCACCAACAGCTATGACGCCAAGACGGGCTTTGCCGGCCCCAGCGGCATGAGCTTGTGGGGCGTGCCGGCGATCGACGTGGCCAACAAGGCCATCGTGATCGGCACCGGCCAGAACCTCGGCCCGCCCACCACCACCAACTCCGACTCGATCGTGTCGCTCGACATGGCCACGGGGGCCGTGCGCTGGGTGTACCAAGCCGTCTCGGGTGACGCCTGGAACGGCGCCTGCGAAGCGCCGATCGGCTTCAACGGCCATTGCCCCAAGAACCCTGGTCGCGACCTCGACTTCGGTGCGGCACCCATCATGGTGACGCTGCCTTCGGGCGCGCAGGCCGTGCTGGCCGGCGGCAAGAACGGCGTGGTTTACCAGCTGGACCCGAAGACGGGCGCCCTGATCTGGAAGCAACAACTGGGTGTGGGCGGCAACCTGGGCGGTGTGCACTGGGGCATGGCCATCGACAAGAAGAACGTCTACGTGGCGATCTCCGACATCGACTCGGTGGCCGGCGTTGTGACGCCAGTCGCTGGCGCCACGCCTGGCCTCTACGCGCTGGACCTGGTGACGGGCCAAAAGGTGTGGGAGCGCCATGACACCCACAAGGGCCAGAGTTCGGGCAAGGACGTCGACAGCATCTACTCCACCTCGGTCACGGTCACCAACGACGTGCTGCTGGCCGCCAACCTCAATGGCGAAGTGGTTGCCTTGCGCACCACCGACGGCGCCGAGCTGTGGCGCTTCAACACGGCCATCAACGTGACGGACGTGGGCGGCACCAAGGGCAACGGCGGCACCATCGATTCGGTGGGCCCGATCCCGGCTGGTCGCGAGGTCTACCTCAACTCGGGCTACTCGACCTTCGGTGGCGCCAGCGACTGGATGGCTGGCCCCGGCAACGCCCTGTTCGTGTTCCGCCTGCCTTGAGCCCGGCGCGCCCTTCAGCGGGCGCGCATCAAGGTGGTCTTGCCCATGAGGCTCTCCACCAGGTCCACGGCCAACAGCGCCGTCTGGTTGCGCACGTCCAGCGCAGGGTTGAGCTCCACGATGTCCATGGAACACAAGCGGCCGGTGTCGGCCAGCATCTCCATGCACAACTGGGCCTCGCGGTAGGTGGGGCCCCCGCGCACCGTGGTGCCCACGCCTGGGGCGATGTCCGGGTCGAGGAAGTCCACGTCCAGGCTCACATGCAGGTGGGTCTGCTCGTCCACGTCGGCCAAAGCCTGGCGCATGGCTTCGCGCATGCCCAACTCGTCGATGCTGCGCATGTCGAACACGCTGATGCCCATCTCGTGCACCAGCCGCTTTTCACCTTCGTCCACGCTGCGGATGCCCAGCTGCACGATGTCACGGGGGTTCAAGGCCGGCTCGGGCCCGGCCAGCTGCGTGAGGGCGTTGGGGCCGTGGCCACACAGACAGGCCACAGGCATGCCGTGGAGGTTGCCGGAAGGGGTGAGGGCGGCGGTGTTGAAGTCGGCGTGGGCGTCCAGCCAGATCACCTTCAGGCGCAGGCCCGCTTGCCGCGCGTGGCGCGAGGCCGCCGCGATGCTGCCGATGGCCAAGGCATGGTCGCCACCCATCAGGATGGGCAACCGCTGAGCTTGCAGGGCGCCCAGGCAGGCGTCGTGCACCAGGCGGTTCCAGGCGATCACTTCAGGCAAATGGCGCAGGCCGCCTTCCGGTGCGCGCTCCGGGTTGTCCGGGCCCGGCAGGTCGCCCAGGTCGGCCACTTGCAGCCCCATGCGGGCCAGGGCAGGCCCCAGGCCCGCGACACGCAAGGCGCCTGGGCCCAACCTGGCGCCGATGTGGGCGGCCCCCACGTCGGTGGGCGCACCAATCAGGGCGACGGTGGCGTTGGGGTGAGGGTAGAGGCTCATGGTGGGCGTTCAGTGCGTGTGAGCGGCGGCATGCCACATCCAGCCCATCAGGTCCTTGGGGTCGTCCGGGTGGGCGATCAAGTCCAGCGGCTGCAGCAGGCCAGCGGCTTGGGCGGCCTGGTGAAGGTAGCGCAAGGTCGAGAAATCTTCCAGCGCAAAACCAACCGAATCGAACACCGTGATGTCATGCGGTGAAAGTCGGCCCGGGGCCTGGCCGCACAACACGCGCCACAACTCGGTGACCGGGAAGTCGCCTTCCATTTGCTGGATCTCGCCTTCCACGCGGGACTGCGGCTCGAATTCCACGAAGACCCGGCCACGACGCAGGATGTGGGGGTCGAGTTCGGTCTTGCCCGGGCAGTCGCCCCCCACAGCGTTGAGGTGCATGCCCGGCCGCACCTGGTGGTCGTGCACGATGGTGGCCTGGGTCTTGTCGGCGGTGAGCGTGGTGACGATGTCGGCGCCCTGGAGCGCCTCATCTACGCTTTGGCAGGCTTGCACTTTGAGCCCGCTGCCGCCGAGCCGGTGCATCAATTGGTGGGTCGCATCAAGGTCGATGTCGTACAGCCGCACGCTGTTCACGCCCAGCAAGTGCTGGAAGGCCAGGCACTGGAAGGCGCTCTGGGCACCATTGCCGATCACGGCCATCACCTGGCTGTCTGGCCGGGCCAGAGCCCGGGCGGCCATCGCCGAAGTGGCGGCGGTGCGCAAGGCGGTGCTCAAGGTGAGCTCGCTCACGAGCAAGGGGGCACCGGTGTGCATGTCGGCCAACACGCCAAACGCCATCACGGTGGACAAGCCGGCGCGGGTGTTGCCCGGGTGGCCATTGACGTATTTGAAGCTGTAGAGCTCAGCGTCGGCGATCGGCATGAGTTCCACCACGCCGTCCGGGGCGTGGCAGGCCACGCGCGGCGACTTGTCGAAATCTGGCCAGCGGCGGAAGTCGCTTTCCAGCGTTGCCAGCAAGCCGCTGAAGGTGGGCCCCAGGCCCTGGTGCTTCACCAGGCGGGCGGCGTCGGTGGCCGTGAGCAGGCGGGTGCCATTCGAAAAAAGGTGGGGGGCGTGACGGCTCATGATCGACCTCCGGGCATGTGGGCCCAGTGTCTCGCCTGCCGTTGTCAACCGCCATGCCGCACCTGGCTGAACAGACGCCAGAAAATTGCCACAACGGCAGACTTTGGTGTCAAAGTGGCAGCATGGACAGCCTGGACCTCCAATTGATGGCGCTGTTGCGCCAGAACGCCCGCCTGAGCGTGGCCGACCTGGCCCACAAGCTGGGCGTGTCGCGCGGCACGGTGAGCAACCGCATCCGCAAGCTCGAAGACACGGGCGTCATCCTGGGCTACACGGTGAGCCTCAAGCCCGACAGCCGCCCCGAGGAGATCGTGGCCTGGATGAACATCGCGGTCGAAGGCAACGAGTTGCGCCGGGTGATCAGCATCCTGGCCGGTGACCCCGCCGTGACCGCCTTGCACGACACCAATGGCCGCTGGGACTTGCTGGCCGAGCTGAAAGCCGGGCACCTGCAAGAGCTGTCCAAGGCCATGGAGCGCATCCGCCTGATCAAAGGCATCAGCCACACCGAGACCAGCATCCACCTCGAAAGCCACAAATTGGGCTGAAGGGCCCGCCGCCACATGACCATGAAAGCCATCACCCTGACCTGGACGCTGGCCTGCGCAGGCCTTTTTTCTACGGCTGCCGCGCACGCGGGCCTCAAAGAGCGCCTCGCCGAGCGGCGGGCCGACCGCGAAGCCCAGGCCTGGCAGGCCCCAGGCTTGCAAGAACACCGCTTGCAAGTGGGCGGCCTGGCGCGCAGTTGGCTGCTCTACCTGCCGCGCCAACTCGACCCCAAGCGGCCCGCACCCGTGGTGTTCGCCTTCCATGGCGGCGGCGGCTGGGCGGCTTACATGACCGACGACGACCGATACGGCTGGCTGGCCAAGGCCGACCAGGCAGGCTTCGTGGCCGTCTTCCCCAGCGGCTACAGCAAGTTCCCTGGCGGCCGATTGGCCACCTGGAACGCTGGGGGCTGCTGTGGCGACGCCCGCGACCGCGAAGTGGACGACGTGGCCTTCGTGCGGGCCATCTGGGCTGAGTTGCGAGACAAACTTCAGGTCGACCCGGCCAGGGTCTACGCCACCGGCATGTCCAACGGCGGGATGATGAGCCACCGCCTGGCCTGCGACATGGCCGACGTCTTTGCGGCCGTGGCCGCCGTGGCGGGCACCGACGCCACCGACACGTGTCGGCCTGCACGCCCGGTGTCGGTGTTGCACATCCACGCCAAGGACGATACCCACGTGCTGTATGAAGGTGGCGCGGGCCCGGGCGCCTTCCGCGATGCCTCCAAGGTGATGGATTTCGTGTCGGTGCCGGCCACCGTCCAGGCCTGGGTGTCGCGCAACCGTTGCCCTGCGCCTGCTCAGACCGTGTTGGCGGTGCCTGGTGCGCGGTGCGAGGCGCACACGGCTTGCAGCCAGGGCGTGGCCGTGGAGGTGTGCACCACGGAAGAGGGCGGGCACTCCTGGCCTGGCGCGGCCGCCAGCCGCCAGGGCAAGGCGCCGCCGTCGCAGGCGATCCGTGCGAACGATGTGATCTGGGATTTCTTCGTGCAGCACCATCGTTGATGGCCGTGCCGCTGGGCGTGGTTGGCTGGGGTGTGCACTGGCCGCCCCGCCAGCGGCGTGGGCCAGAAAGACAAAAGCCCTGCAATTTCTTGCAGGGCTTTCGCGTTGCCTGTGAAGGCTTTGTTTGGCTCCCCGACCTGGGCTCGAACCAGGGACCTACGGATTAACAGTCCGGCGCTCTACCGACTGAGCTATCGGGGATCAGGTGATCACTTCTGTTTGCTTCGCTTCGGTTTGTTGCGTTGCAGTGATCAACCGAGAACGCAACTATAGCACTGTTTTGCCAAAGTGCGCAAGTCGCTGCATCTGAATCACGTTTTCTTGATCTCTGTTGCGGAACTCACACAGTGCATTGCTTGGCGCGTGTCGCTTCTCCGTGCGTGCCCCGGCCTCAGTACTGGTAGCTGGCCGTGGCCATGATCAGGCGCGGCGCCATGGGCACCAGGTAAATGTGGCCAGGTTGCTGTGGCGCTTGCACCCACGCCCGGCGGTCGAACAGGTTGTTCACGCGCAGGCCCCACTTCACGGTGTGCTCGCCCCAGGCTTGGGTCAGCCGCAACGAGGCGTCAACGCGCCACCAGGCAGGGATCCGTGCGCCCGAGGTCGCATCGGCCACGCGAGGCCCGTCCTGCATGAAGTCCAACTGCCCCACCAGACCACGCTCGACCGCCCAGCGGTAAGACTGGCTCACGCGCAGTGCATAAGCCGGGACATTGACCGGCGCCCGCCCATTGATTCGGGCGTCGCCTGAGCCGCTGCGGTTGGCGTCCAGCCACATCCACGAGGTGTCCACGGCATAGGCTTGCCAGCTGCGCTGCCAGCGCGCTTCCAGCCCTCGGTAAGTGCTTTGGCCGTCCATGGTGGCGCGCGAGGCGCCCGGCGCCGCAGCGTCGGGCAGCGTGTTGGTCTCGGGCCTGGTGGACGCGAACAGGTTGAGGCCCCAGGCGCCCCAAGCGGCTTCGCCTTGAACCCCCCCTTCCCATTGGCGGCTCTTGGCTGCCGGCAAGGGCTCGCCGCTGTTGGAGATGCGCTGCACCGGGGTGCTCAACCGGGCCAGGGGCACTTCCAGTCCTTCGCCCCAACCCACCCGCGCCAAGGTGCGGTCAGCGACTTGCCAGCCCAGGGCTGCAAAAGCCGTGGTGTAGTTGCCGTGGACCGTGGTGGAGGCGCTCTGGTCGGTGAGCGTCTGCGTGCGCGCCAGCCGGGTGTGTCGCAGCCCCAGCCAGGTGTGGCCGCGTTCGCCCCAGCGCAAGTGGTCGCGCCCATACAGCTCGTCCGAACGCTCCCCGGCGATCTCTTGAACCTGGTTGGGCGCGTAGTTGGGCGCCGGCACGTCGGCAGGGGCGTAAAGGTTGCTGAAGCCCAGCAGTTGGTAGGCAGCCGTTGGCATGTCGCGCTTGGACAGGCTGCGCATCGCCCCGCCTGTGAGGGCGTGGTTCACGCCTGCTGCCTGCCACTGGCCGCGGGCCTGGGCGTCCAGCGCTTCGTGTTTGCGCCGCTCATCCAGGCTGTCATAGCTGGCCACGGCAAAGCCGCCGTCGGCGCCAAAGCGGTCACAGGGCGGTTGGCGCAGCATCAGGCACGACGCCGAGGCGACGCCAAAGGCCGCGTGGTTGTCGGTGCGCAGGCGCTGGTTGCCGTAGTGCAGGCTGCCCTGCCAGCCGTTGGCCCATTGCTGGGTGAGGCGCAAGCTGCCGGTCGTGCCCACGGTGCGCACCGGTTGGGCCCAGGGCTGGGCGTTGATGTTGAAAGCGGGCGCCAGGCGGCTCAACGAAGGCAGGGTGTTGCCCGTCATGCTCACCGCGGACTGGCCCGGCTGCGAGTGTTGCTGTTGCTCCACCTCGGCTTCCAGCAGCGTGTCGGCGTTCAGGCGGAAGTCGGTGGCCAGGGCCAGCAGGTGGCGGTGGCCATCGCCGTTGTCGAAGGCTGGCCGCAGCCGTTCGCCAGCCACGTTGAGCCGCCAGCCCACCGGGGCCGCCAGCGCCGTGCCCCCGGTATTCAGCTCGTCGCCCAGGTCCACGGCCGCGAGGATGCCGCCGTGCTGGTCCACCGCCAGGTCGCCTCGGCGAAAGCTGCCCGCCGGACGCTTCACGACGAGGTTGACCAGCCCGCCAGGCGAGCTTTGCCCCGATTGCATGCCGCTGACGCCCTGGAGGATCTCGATGCGGTCGATGGCGTCCAGCGCCAGTCGGGTGCCGCCCTGGACGGGCAAGCCATCTCGGCGGTAGTTGTGCGTGGAATCGATGAGCTGGCCACGGATGCTCATGGATTCCAGGTAGCCGTTGAGGGCCGCTCCGTTGCCCACCGAGGCTTGCATGCGTTCGAGGTCGGCCAGCCTGCGGATGCCATTTTGGGGGAGGCGGCCCACGCTGAAACCTTGCACTGGCTGTAGCCAGTCCGGGGTGTCAGCGAAACCCAGAGAGGTAGACCGGGGGAGGGGGGCTCGCGCCACGGGCGCGGTGGCGTTCAGGTCGGGCAGCGCCAAGTCCGAACCGCTTGCGGCTGCTGCGGCGGTGGTGGCGGCCTGGGCCACTTGGGTCCAGGGCAAAGCAGGGCAGGTCAGAGACAGCGCGATCGCTGCCGCCAGCCTGGAGGGCCTTGGTGGATTCATCAGGTACTTCATGAATGCCAAGTCGGCCGGGCGGCTGTGCGCGACCCGGCGATTCAGCGGACCAATCGACGAAGCGGGGCTTCAGGGGGCAGCAAGCCCCAGCCGATCATGCAGCACGGCGCTGGTGGTTGTGTACAGCGGTTGTGCCGGGTGCCCCCCAATCAGGTGGCGTGCCAGGCCGTGGGCGGCCAGGGTGGCTTCGTGGAAGCCCGACACGATGAGGCGCAATTTGCCGGGGTAGGTGACGGCGTCACCGATGGCGTGGACATGGGCCAGCGAGGTCTGGAACTGCGCCGTGTCGACAGGCAACTGTTTGCGCTCCAGCGCCAGGCCCCAATGCTGCAACGGCCCCAGCTTCGGGCTCAGGCCGAGGCGGATCACCAACTGATCACAAGCCAGCTCGGCGGTGGTGCTGTCGGGGGTGAGGAGGTTGAGGTGTGCCAGGCGAGGGGCCTCGGCTTCTTGCGCAAAGGCCGTCGGCAGCCCCAGCGCCAAGTGCACCCGCCCTTGCGTGATCGCTTCTTGCACCAGCGCCAGCAGTTCGGGCTCGGCTTGCCATTGTGCGCGGCGGTGCATCAGCGTGAGGCGCCCTGGCGCCAGCGCGGGCGGCAAGGCCAACAAGTGGGCCACGGCAGACAGGGCTTCTTCGCCGCCACCGGCCACGACCACATGCTGGCCCGCCCATTGTTCGGCGTCGCTCAGGTGGTGGTGGACGTTGGCCAGCCCGTCCAGGCCGGCGAGTCCCAGGCCCCGGGGCAAAAAGGCGCCCGCGCCTGTGGCCAGCACGACGCCGCGCGCGCGCAGCGAAGGGCCGGTGGCCTGGGTGGTCGCATGGGCGGTGCCCAACAGAAAGCCGCCTTCGGGCAGGGCGTCCAGGCTGGCCACGAGGTGGTTCAACCACAGGCGCCCAGGTGCCGTGGTGTCGGCCGAAGGCTGGGGTGCCAGAGGGGCGCCCAGGAAGGGGTGCGCCTGTTGCAGCAGGCGTTCGGTCAATTCCCGCCCGGTGCAGACAGGGATGCCCGGCACATCGTAGATGGGCTTGTCGGCGTACAGCGCGGTGCACTGGCCGCCCGCTTCGGGCAGGGCGTCCACCAGCACCACGCTCATGCCGAGCAGCCCCAGCTGGAAGGCCTGGAACAGGCCAGCCGGCCCCGCGCCGACGACCACCACATCGGTCTCGATCACGGGGCGATCAGCCATGGGTGTTGGCCGTTCAGCGGATCAGCTGGTCGAGCTTGCCCACTTTGTCCTTCCAGTCGTCGGCGTTCGGCAGGGGGTCCTTGCGCTTGGTGATGGAAGGCCAGAGCTTGGCCAGGTCGGCGTTCAGCTTGATGTAGCTTTGCTGGTTGCCCGGCACGTCTTCTTCCGGAACGATGGCGTTGGCCGGGCACTCGGGGATGCACACGGCGCAGTCGATGCACTCATCGGGATCGATGACCAGGAAGTTCGGGCCTTCGCGGAAGCAGTCGACCGGGCACACGTCCACACAGTCGGTGTATTTGCACTGGATGCAGGCTTCGGTGACGACGTGGGTCATGACAGGTCTCTTGGGATTTCAGGTTGGTGACTGGGGCGGGATTCTACGGGGCATCAGGCCCCGCTTGGCGCCTCGCCCTCCCCGCACAGGGGGATGTGGGTCAAAGGTTGATCAGGAATGGCGGTCGCGCCTGCCCCCACGATGACGAGGGTGGGGCGTCCGGCATGGATGGCCGAGGCCTCGTCCAGGGTGGCCACGGTGTGCACGGTGTGGCGCATGTCGGGCCAGCCCGCACGCGACACCACGCTGACTTCGGTGTCCGGCGCCCAACCCGCGTCGCTCAGGCCCTTGGCCAGCGGCGCGAGCTGTCGGCCCGCCATGTAGAAGACTTCGGTGTCGGCGCGTTGCCCCGGGCCCATGCCGCACTGCAAATCGCCCGTGCGGGTCATGGCCGTGGTGAAGCTCACGCTGCGGCCACTGCCCCGGCGCGTCAGCGGGCGCTGGGTGGCGGCGGCCGCTGCCAAGGCAGACGTCACGCCGGGCACCACCTCGCTGGGGATGCCGACGTCACGCAGGGCGGCCAGCTCTTCTTCCAGGCGGCCGAAGAGGCTGGGGTCGCCGCCCTTGAGGCGTGCCACGATGGCATCCGGGCCATGGGCGGCACCCACGGCTTGGGCATGCTCGACGAGCAAGTGGTTGATGCGCGTCTGCCCGTTGAAATCGCTGCCTTCCTTGCCGGAAAAACCGCGCTTGCCCACATCGATCCAGTCGGCCGATGGGGCCATGTCGCGCAGGCTCGGGTCGGCCAGGGCGTCGAACAGCACCACCTTGGCCTGGGCCAGCAAGCGGGCCCCGCGCACGGTGATGAGGTCGGCCTCACCGGGGCCAGCCCCGATGAAGATGACGCGCGCAGCAGAAGACGACGGGTTGGACATCGCGTCAGCCGATCACTTGACGAGCAGGGCGCCCGAGGTGCGGTTGGTGGTCGGGTCCACGATGATCATGGCACCGCCCACGCGGTTGGCGGTGTAGGCTTCGACCGGCAGCGGCTGCTGGGTCTGCACCGTCACGCGGCCGATCTCGTTCACGGCCAGCTCTTGCGCGTCGGTGGCCTCCAGCGAGTGGATGTCCAGACGGCTCTCGATCGCGGTGATGCGCGCCTGCACCCAGCGGTTGCCGTGGCGCACCCAGTACTTGCGGCCGATGGCGGCGGGCTCGGTGTCCAGCCAGGCCAGGGTGGCGCTGAAGGTGTCGGTCGGCTTGATCGAGCCGGGCGTGTGCACCCAGTCGCCGCGCGAGACGTCGACCTGGCGGTCCAGCACGATGCCGGCCGATTGGCCGGCTTCGCACTGGTCGACCACCAGGGCCGAGTGGCGCACTTCGGCCACGATGGCGGTCTGGCCGCTCGGGAAGACCTGCACTTCGTCGCCAGCCTTGACCGAACCGTGGGCGATGCGGCCCCACAGGGCGCGGTACTGGTGGCCGGTGCCCGAAGCGGTGGCTTCGCCTTCACCCACAGCGTCGCGGGTGACGTACTGCACCGGGTGCAGCAGCGAGCCGTCGTGGGCCTCGTCTGCCACGGGCAGCTGTTCCAGCACCTGCAGCAGGGTCGGGCCCTGGTACCAGGTCCAGTTGGCCGACGGGGTGGTCACGTTGTCGCCGCGCAGGGCCGACACCGGGATCACGCCCTTGTTGACGATGCCAGCCTGGGCCGCAAAAGCCTCCAGCGAGCCCTTGACCGCGTTGAAGGCGGCTTCGGTGTCCTGGTCGATGGCGTCCAGCTTGTTGACGGCGAACACGATCGAGGGCACACGCAGCAGGTGGGCCAGCAGGCTGTGGCGCTTGGTCTGCGTCAGCAGGGGCACCGGGTTGGCCTTCCAGTCGATCTTGGTGATGTCGACCAGCACCACGGCGGCGTCCGAGCCAGCGGCAGCCGTCACCATGTTGCGGGTGTACTGCTCGTGGCCAGGGGCGTCGGCGATGATGAACTTGCGCGTCTTGGTCGCGAAGTAGCGGTAGGCCACGTCGATGGTGATGCCTTGCTCGCGCTCGGCTTCCAGGCCGTCGGTCAGCAGCGACAGGTCGATCGGGGCACCGGCGGCGCGCTTTTCGAGCGCATCCAACTGGTCAGCCAGGATGGCGCGGCTGTCGAACAGCAGGCGGCCGATCAGGGTGCTCTTGCCATCGTCCACGCTGCCAGCAGTCAGGAAGCGCAGGGCCTTGTGAGCGAGCTCTTCGCCCGCTTCGCAGTGATTCACGTTGCTCATCAGAAATAACCTTCCTTCTTGCGGCGCTCCATCGAGGCCTCGGACGTGCGGTCGTCCATGCGGGTGGCGCCGCGCTCGCTCACGGTCACGTGCAGCGTTTCAGCCACGATGTCTGCGGGGTTCTGGGCGTCGCTCTCGACCGGGCAGGTGCAGGTCATGTCACCCACGGTGCGGAAGCGCACGTCCACGGTCTCAACGGTTTCGCCTTCGAGCGCCGGCGTGACTTCGGTCAGCGGCACCAGCAGGCCCTTGCGGCGGATCACCTGGCGAGCGTGCTTGTAGTAGATGTTGGGCAGCGGGATGCCTTCGCGGGCGATGTAGAGCCACACGTCCAGCTCGGTCCAGTTCGAGATGGGGAAGGCACGGAAGTGTTCGCCCGGCTTGATGCGGGTGTTGAACAGGTTCCACAGCTCGGGGCGCTGTTCCTTGGGCTGCCATTGGCCGAAGCTGTCGCGGTGCGAGAAGATGCGCTCCTTGGCGCGGGCCTTCTCTTCGTCACGGCGGGCGCCGCCGATCAGGCAGTCGAAGCGGTTGTCTTCGATGGCTTCCAGCAGGGTGACCGTCTGGTGGCCGTTGCGCGACTCCAGCGGGTGCGCCAGGCGCACGGTGCCCTTCTTGATCGACTCTTCCATGTGCGCCACGATCAGGCGCTCGCCGATCTCGGCCACGCGTTGTTCGCGGAATTCGATCACTTCGGGGAAGTTGTGGCCGGTGTCCACGTGCACCAGCGGGAAGGGCAGCTTGCCTTCCAGCTTGCCTGTGGCCGGGTTCTTCATCTTGAAGGCCTTTTCGGCCAGCTGCAGCACCACGCACGAGTCCTTGCCGCTGGAGAACAGCAGGCCAGGGCGCTCGAAGGTGGCGGCCACTTCGCGCAGGATGAAGATCGCTTCTTCTTCCAGCGCATCCAGGTGGCGGTGGTCGACTTCCGCCAGCAGTTGGTTCACATCACTCATGTTGGTCTCGCTCAGAAATCATTTGTGGACGTGCAGGCCGCATTCCTTGGCCTTTTCGTCTTCCCACCACCAGCGGCCAGCGCGGAAGTCCTCGCCCACGGCGATGGCGCGGGTGCAGGGGGCGCAGCCGATGCTGGGCATGAACTGGTCGTGCAGCGGGTTGTAGGGCACGTGGTTGACGGACACGTAGTGCCACACGTCGCCCCAGGTCCACTCGATCATCGGGTTGAACTTGGCGCGGCCCT
>JBEEJT010000043.1:0-17549 GCA_041169085.1 Pseudomonadota bacterium
AGTGTGCTGGAAGCCCAGAGGATGAACAGGGACCAGGAGATGGCCACCCCCCCAAGCAACAGGGCGTTGGACAAGGCGACCATCGTGAAGGTGGGGCTGATCTTGATGAATAGCGCCGTGGTCAACGCATACAACGGTGGCCAATAGCGGACCGGCTCGCCTGTCTCCATTGCGTAGCCTTGCCCCATGACAAGGCTGTATGCACCGGCCAGTTGGTCGATCGCGTCTGGGCCGCTCTCAAAGATCGGGTAGGAGACGCTCAAATAGAACAGGCTGCTGAGCAGGCCCATCAACATGGGGATAAGGCCAATCCGAAGGCGTGTGTGCATGGAATCTCTGGGCTATTGAGTGCAGGATCATCAACGATGTGGCAGGCGAATCGGACGGCCTCACCCCGCAATCGTCAAGCCCACCCCCCAATCTTGAAGTTGGGCGGCGTAGGGCGATGGGGGCAGCGCTTCGGTGAACACACGCTTCATGAGTTGCAGGTGGCCCACGGCGGCCAGCTCGCTTTCGCTGAATTTGCTCACGTCGGCCACCAGCCACGATTCGCGGGCCTGCTCCACCATGGCTTGCGCCACCGGGGCTTCGCGCAGGTCGCGGTCACGCAGCGTGCCGTCGGGGTCGATGCCCACGGCGCTCACGATGGCGATGTCCACCTTGAACTGCTTGAGGAAGGCCACCGTGCTGTCGCCTTCCAGGGCAGAGTCGCGCGCCCGCAGCACGCCGCCGGCCACGTGCACTTTGCAGTCGGCGTGCTCGCTCAACATGCTGGCCACGTGGAGGTTGTGGGTGATCACGCGCAAGCCGTTTTTGTGCATCAGCTCGCGGGCGACGGCTTCCACCGTGGTGCCGATGCCCAGCATCAAGGTGCTGCCTTCCGGCACCGCCGCCGCCACCGAGCGGGCGATGCGGGCTTTGGCGTCGGCGCGCAGGGCCTGGCGCTCCTTCCAGGCGGCGACTTTGGGCGGCTCTTTGGGCAGGCTCACCCCGCCGTGAAAGCGCGCCAGCAAGCCGGCGTCGGCCAGACGCTGGACGTCACGCCGCACCGTCTGCATCGTCACGTCGAGCCGCTGGGCGAGCCGCTCGACAGAGACGGCGCCGCGCGTCCGCACTTCTTCCAGCAGCGACTGCTGGCGGGGGTTCGGGCTCCAGTTGGCGTTGGGCATGCGCGGGCTCCTGGGTTCAAAACGTGAACCTGCGGAGCGTATACGAAGATAATCCAACCGAAAAGAACCGATCACGCGCCCATCCACGTCGTTGCAAATGGCGTACAACTGCGACTGTGCAAGACACGCCTGAACTGCCCCCCGATGACGCCACCCGCGAGGCGGACTACCACTGCGACGTGCTCGTGGTGGGTGGCGGCATCAATGGCACCGGCATCGCCCGAGACCTGGCGGGCCGGGGCTGGCGCGTGCTTTTGTGCGAACAAGACGACCTGGCCAGCCACACCTCTTCGGCTTCGACCAAGCTGATCCACGGCGGGCTGCGCTACCTGGAATACGGCGAGTTCGGCCTGGTGCGCAAGGCGCTGATGGAGCGCGAGCTGTTGCTGCGCTCGGCGCCGCACATCATGTGGCCGCTGCAATTCGTGCTGCCCCACGACGCCGGCATGCGCCCGGCCTGGCTGATCCGCCTGGGCCTGTGGCTCTACGACAACCTGGCGCCCCGCGAGTTCCTGCCGGGCAGCCACGCCGTGGCGCTGCAAGACGGCGAGTTGGGCCAGCCGCTCAAGTCCACCTGGACCAAGGGCTTTGTGTATGCCGACGGCTGGGTGGACGACGCCCGGCTGGTGGCGCTGTGCGCGCTCGACGCGGCCGAACAGGGCTGCCAGGTGCTCACCCGCACCCGCTGCGACCGCATGGCGGTGCACGCCGGGGGCTGGCGCGTGGGCCTGACCCAGCGCGACGCCCACACCCACGCCGTGGTCCACCGCCTGACGGTGCAGGCCAAGCTGGTGGTCAACGCCGCAGGGCCCTGGGCCGAACAGCTGTTGCGCGAGGTGGTGGGCGACAAGCCTGCGGTGGGCGGCGCGCTCAAGCGCGGCAAGGTCGAGCGCGGCGAAGCCGGCCGCGCCAGCCAGTCTCACCTGCGCCTGGTCAAGGGCAGCCACATCGTGGTGCCGCGCCTGTTCGCCCACGACCACGCCTACATCTTCCAGGGGCTGGACCGCCGCATCATCTTCGCCATCCCCTACGAGCGCAACTTCACCCTGATCGGCACCACCGACACCGAACACCGCGGCCCGCCGGGCGAGGTCGAGGTCGACACCCAGGAGGTGGTCTACCTCTGCCGCGAAGTCAGCCGATATTTGCGCCGCTCGGTCGAGCCGGGCGACGTGGTGTGGCGCTTCGCGGGCGTGCGCCCGCTGCTCGACGACGCCAGCGGCAAGGCTTCTGCCGTGACCCGCGACTACCGCCTGCAGGTGCAGGCCCAGCCGGCGCCCTGGCTCACGGTGTGGGGCGGCAAGATCACCACCTTCCGCGTCTTGGCCCAACAGGCCGCCGACGAAGTGGGCCGCCTGCTGGGCGACCCGCGTCACCCCTGGACGGCCGACGCCTGCCTGCCCGGCGGCCACCTCGAAGAGCTGGTCGACGAGCCGGTCAACCCGGTCGAAGACCTGGCCTTGTTCCAGCAACGGCTGCGCAAGCGCCACCCCTGGATGGACCTGGGCCTCATGCGCCGCTGGACGCGCGCTTACGGCAGCCGCGTGCTGCGCCTGCTCGACGGCGTGGGCAGCCGCGACGACCTGGGGGCCGAAGTGGCCCCCGACCTGTACGAGCTGGAGCTGTACTACCTCAAGCGCAACGAGTGGGCGCAGACGGCCGACGACGTGCTGTGGCGCCGCTCCAAGCTGGGCCTGCACTACACGCCCGAACAGCGCCAGGCCGTGGCCGACTGGTTCGCCGCGCAGCGCGACGAAGAGGCCTCAGGCTTTCACCACAGCGCCTTGAGCCGGCCCGAGGTCTGAACGCTGCCGGGCCTCACCCCTGGGGCATCAGCACGTGGCCGCTGGCCTGCGCCACGGGCCGCTGCGGGTCGTCTTGCCAGATGTGGACTTGCACCAGCGCCACGCGGTTGCCCTGGCGCACGGTGCGGCCTTGCACGAAGGTGTCCACCGGCTTGGCCGAGCGCATGTAGGCGATCGAGAAGTCCACGCTGCGCGCCGGCGCCTGCAGTTGCGGGTTGGTGGCCGCCAGGTGCAGGATCACCGCCGACTCGCCCAGGCCCGCCAGCACACCGCCGTGCAGCGCCGGCAGCAGCGGGTTGCCGATCAGCTCGGGCTTGAAGGGCAGGCGGAAGACGGGGCCGGCGTCCGCCTGCGCTTGCAAGCGGATGTCGAGGAAGTCGACATAGGGCGAGCGCCCCACAGGCAAGGCCAGGGCCTCGGGCACGTCGGCGGGGCGGCTCACCGCGAAAGGGCTGGGCTCGATGCTGGCGGGCGACTGCAGGGTGGCAGCGGCCTGGGCCGGTGTGGGGGTGGCCGCTGCAGCCGAAGACGCGTCGGCGGGCTTGGGCGCCATGTCCTGGCGCGGTCGGTTGGGCGTGGCGCGCATGAAGGTGGCGTTGACCGTGGCCACCGGTTCGTCCTGACCCGGCTGGAACACCTCACCGCGCACGAAGGCCACGCTGCGTGACATGCGGTGGCACACCGCCCGGCACAACAAATCGGTGTTGGCCACCGGCGGGCGCAGGTAGTCCATGCGCAAGTCCAGGGTGGCGAAGGGCTCGGGCACCGCCAGGGCCGTGCCCACGGCCAGGCCGCAGGCGGTGTCGGCCAACACGCTCAGGCAACCGGGGTGGATCAGGCCGCGCTCGGCGTCGCCCGTCCAGGTGTCGCGGGCGGGCAGCAGCAAGGTGGCGTGGCCGTCGCCCATGTCGGTGCAGCGCATGCCCGAAGCGGCGGCGTAGGGGATGCCGGTGATGAAGGCCTCGACCCAGGTGCGGCGGCTGTCGCCAGTGAAGATGCTCATGGTGCGTTCAAGCTCGGTAACTCATGCCAGCCGCCATTGTCCACAAAAGCGGGCGCGAGTTGACGTTAACGTCAGTGAGGAAGCCATGATTTCGAAACGTGGGATGGCCGCGCCTGTCGGCCGGGGGCAAGCTGGTCGATGAACCGGATGTTTGCTTACCCTCACGGAGCCTGACATGAAGCTGGAAGAGATGATCACCGCCGTTCAAACCACCCTGGGCGTCGAGCCCGACGGCAAGGCGGGCCCGCAAACCTGGGGCGCGATTTACGCGAAGCTGGTTGCCAAGAAGATCGAGGGCGTGCCGCCCGCCCAGGCCATCGCCGAAGTCGATGCCCGCAGCGAGAAGGTCATCGCCACGCTGTTGCCCGAAGTGCAGCCCATGGCCCGCGCCCTGGTGCAGAAGTCGGCTGCGGCGGGCATCAAGATCCGCATCCTCAGCGGCTTGCGCACCTACGCCGAGCAAGACGCCCTCTACGCGAAGGGGCGCACCGCACCGGGCCCCAAGGTCACCAACGCCCGTGGCGGGCAGTCCAACCACAATTTCGGCATCGCCTTCGATGTGGGCGTGTTCGAGGGCAGCGCTTACCTGGGCGAATCGCCCAAGTACAAGGCGGTGGGGGTGTTGGGCCAGGAGCTGGGCCTGGAGTGGGGCGGCAACTGGAAGGACTTCGCCGACGCGCCGCACTTCCAGCTGCGCCCGGCCTGGGCGCGCGACTTCACCGAAAAGCAGATGCTGGCCGAGCTGCGCGTGCGCCACGACGCCAACAAGCCGGTCTACGCCTGAGCGCGGCGGCCCGCCTCAGCCCAGGCGGAACTGCTGCACCGTGGCCACCAGCGCGGTGGTTTCCTGCCGCACGTGGTCAACGGCCGCGGCCGACTCTTCGGCCAGCGCGGCGTTTTGCTGCGTGGCGTGGTCGAGTTGGCCCATGGCGTGGTCGATCTGACGGATGCCCGCGGCTTGCTCACTCAGCGAGACGTTCACCTCCGAGATCAGGGTGGACACCTGCTGTACCGAGGTGACGACGTTGCCCATGGTCTGGCCGGCCTGGGTGACCAGCTGCGCGCCCGATTCCACCTTTTCCACCGAGTCGTGTATCAGGCTGGCGATTTCCTTGGCGGCCGTGGCGCTGCGCTGGGCCAGCTGGCGCACCTCGCCGGCCACCACCGCGAAGCCCCGGCCTTGCTCGCCGGCGCGGGCGGCTTCCACCGCCGCGTTCAGCGCCAGGATGTTGGTCTGGAAGGCGATGCCGTCGATCACCGAGATGATGTCGGAGATCTTCTTGGACGACTGCAGGATCTGCGACATGCTGGCCACCACCTGGTTGACCGTCTCGCCGCCTTGAGCGGCCACCTGTGCGGCTTGGGCAGCCTGCTGGTCGGCGGTGGACACGTTCTGCACGCTGTGTTCCACGGCGCTGGTGAGCTCCACCACGCTGGACGCCGTTTGCTGGATGGTGCTGGCCTGCTGTTCGGTGCGGCTGGACAAGTCGCCATGGCCCGTGGCCACTTCGTTGAGGCTGTGGGCCACGGCTTCGGTGCGGTGGCGCACGTCGCCCACCACGTGGGCCAGCCGGGACTTCATCTGGTCCAACGCGCGCATGAGGTCACCCAGCTCGTCGTCGGTGGGCCGGGGCACCGGGGTGGCCAGGTCGCCGTCGGTGATGCGCTTGGACACGGCCAAGGCCTGCTCCAGTGGCGCCAGCGTGGCCGCTCGGATCATCCAGAAGATGCCGCACAGCACGCCGATGCCCAGCAGGTCGATCAACACCACGCTCACCTTCACGAAGCTGGCGGCGTCGGCCACCAGGGGCCCAAAGCGGTTGGAGTTGTCCAGCACCACGGCCATGTCCTTTTGCAGCTGCGCCACCTCTTCGGGCATCACCGGTCCGCTGGCCGCGCTCACCGCTTCGCGCATGCGCTCCAGATCGTCGATGTCTTTGCGAGGCAAATCGAGCACGCCCCCGAAGCCCAGCAGGCGGAAGGCCCACTGCTCGGGCGGGAACAGCTCGCTGTCGGCGCGGCGCGCCAGGTCCTGGGCCTCGCCCATGCGCTTGCGCAGGTCTGCGCGGTCCAGGGTGTTGCCGGCGCCCACGCCAGCCGCGTGGTCGAGGGCTTGCGCCAAGTTGAGCACGATGGCCACGTGCTCGCGCTCCAGGTAATGGAACAGGGCCGCCTTGCTCAGCAACCGCACCCCCAGCAGCAGCATGGCTGAAACGGCCACCACCAAGGTCAGCCCGAGCTGGAACTTCTTGCGAAGGGTGAATCCTTGAGACATGGGGGCAAACTCCGAAAGGGCACAACGCCACTTTCGGGATATCGGCCGCCCCAGCCCGATACTTCAGCGCGGCGCGCTGGCGGCGGCGGCCTGCTTGGGCACCAGGTCCACCGCCAGGCCCGTGGCGGTCACGCGCAGGCCCTGGACTTCATAGCCCAGGCGGTCGGCGCGGCGCAAGTCTTCGGGCTTGAGTTGTTTGACCACGTAGCCCTGCAGCACGTCTTGCGCAAACTGATTGCCCAGCCGCTGCAGCGAATCCAGGAAGAAGGGCGACAGCGTGGGCATGGCCAATTCGTCCAGCCGCACCTGGTCGAGCCGGATGGTGAGGTCGCGCGGCTCGTAGCGCAGCGAGAAGCTGCCGGTCACGTGGCCGTCGTGCAGCTTGTGGAACATCGTGTCGTCGAGCAGCAGGGCCACGGTGGTGGACACCCGGTTGGCGTCGGGCCGCATGGTGAGCTGCGGGTGGCTGACCGTGACGTTCAGGTAGCCCAGCACCTGCTTCTGGATGGGGAACTTCTGGTTGAGCTTGCCCAGCAGGTCTTCGCGAGAGACCTCGATGGTGCGCGGCCCCATCCAGCTGGCGCAGGCGGCCAGGCCCAGCCCCAGTGAGGTGGCCAGGGCCAGCCGCCACAGGCGACGGCGCGAGGCCAGGGTCGAGGGGGCCCGGCTGGGGGCGGCGGCAGGAGACGCGGACGAGCGAAGCATGGCGGCCAGTATGCGCGGAACTGGCCGGCTTTGCGGGGCCTCATGGTGCGATGGCGGGCTTGGTGCCACAGCGGGCTGCCCGTAAGCTGGGGCCCATGCCGCCCGACCTCGTTGCCGACTTCGAACGCGCCTGCGCCTGGCAAGACCAGGGCGACTGGGCGCAGGCCCTGGCCGCCTACGAGGCCGTGCTGGCCGCAGCGCCCCCCGGCCACGCCGTGTGCGCGCCCAGCTGGGCCAACCTGGGCATGGTCCACGAAGAAAGGGGCCAGCGCGCCCAGGCCCGTGCCGCCTACGAAGCGGCGTTGGCCCTGGCGCCGCAAGCCTACGCCGCCCGGTTGCACCTGGGCCAGTGGTGGCTGCAGGCGCCGCCAGACGCCGAAGAGCCCGATCCCGCCGCCCAGGCCGAACTCCACCTGCAGCTGGCTGCACGGGCCCAGCCGCAAGCCGCGGCGCCCTGGTCCGCCTTGGGGGGCCTGCTGACCTGCTTGCACCGCGACGCCGACGCCGAAGCCTGTCTGCGCCACGCGCTGGCCTTGGCGCCCGACAACGAAGCCGCCCGCTTCAACCTCGCCTACCTCACGCTGCGCCAGGGTCGTTTCGACGAAGGTTGGGCCTGCCTGGAGTCGCGTGTGCGCAACCACGGGCTCACCCGCCACCTGCCTTGGCCGCGGTGGGCTGGCGAGCCCTTGGCTGGCCGGCGACTGCTGTTGGTCAACGACGCGGGCCACGGCGACCTGTTGCAGATGTGGCGCTACCTGCCCTGGCTGCACGCGCGCGGCGCCAGCCAGGTGAGCTGGCTGGTGCAGGCGCCGCTCATCCCGTTGCTGAGCGCCCAGCCCGGCGTGGGCCCCCTGCACGTGTTGGGCGACGCCTTGCCCCCCGACAGCGTGACGGGCCCGCAAGCGCCACAGGTCTGGGCACCGGTCTTGAGCTTGCCCTGGCTGTGCGCGCCCCACGCGGCGCAAGCGCAGCCCGAAGGGCCGGGCTGGCCCCAGGCGCTGCCCTACCTGCGGGTGCCAGCGCCTGCCGCCACGCCGCTGTCGCCTCATTCTCCTCTTTCGCCTTCAGCCCCACGCCGCAGGCGCGTGGGCCTGGTCTGGCACGGCAACCCCCGCCATGAAAACGACGCCGAGCGCTCCCTGCCAGGCCTCGCCTCCCTGGCGCCCTTGCTGGCCCTCGGGCAAGGCGATGGCGCGATCGACTTCGTCAACTTGCAGCCAGGCGACCCGGCGTGGCCCGTGACCGACGGCCCACTGCTGCACGACTTCGCCGACGCCGCCCGCACCTTGGCCACGCTCGACTTGCTCATCACCGTGGACACGGCCTACGCCCACCTGGCCGGGGCCTTGGGCGTGCCGGTATGGGTGATGCTGCCCCAATGGAAGACCGACTGGCGCTGGCTCACCGAGCGCGCCGACTCGCCCTGGTACCCCGGCGTCATGCGGCTGTTCCGTCAGCCGGCCCGAGGCGACTGGGCCAGCGTTGCCCACGAAGTGGCCCAGGCGCTCACGGCTCGGTGAGCACGCAGGCGCCCCCGTGGCGCGCCACCCAGTCTTGCAAGCTCAAGATGCGCAGGCCGTGGGTGTTGAACGCGCGCCGGGCGATCTTCAACAGCGCCGCGTCTTTGGTGAACAGCCATTGCGCACGCACGTGCAGCGCCAGGTCGATGAACACCTGGTCGTCCGGGTCTTTGCAGCGGTAAGGGCCACGCGGCGGCTCGTCCACGAAGGTGGCGTGCCCGAACACCGTCAGCGTCAGCATGGGCTCAGGCGCCCAGCGCTTGAGGTAGCTGCGCGGCCACACCTGGTGCCACTCCTGCTCCATCGAAGGGCAGGCCAGCCAGCGCAGTTGGCCCTCGGCCAGCGCCTGCGCCAGGGGCAGGGCTGCTGGGTCTTTGAACACCCGCCAGTCCAGCAAGGCGTTGGTGTCGACGATGGCGATGGGGGGGGCGACGGGCGCAGCGGTCATGGGGGCGATTGTCCGCGACCGGCGCGCAGGGGGCTCACACCTCGAACACCGCCACCGCCTGTTTGAGGGCGGCCGATTGCTGCCTCAGGGCCATGGCGGCTGCGGCGGCTTCTTCCACCTGCGCTGCGGTCTCTTGCATGCCGCCGTCGAACTGGTTGATGACCCGGTTGACCTCGGCGATGCCGCTGGCTTGCTGGGCGGCTGCAGTCGTGATCGACTCGATGGCCGCGCGCACCTGCTCGACCGCCTGCACAGCCTGCACGATGGTGTCGCCGGCCTGGTCCACCAAGGTGCCGCCGCGGGTCACGCAGCCCTGGCTGCTCTGGATCAAGGTCTTGATCTCGCGCGCCGCTTCGGCGCTGCGTTGCGCCAGGCTGCGCACCTCGCCGGCCACGACCGCGAAGCCGCGGCCTTGCTCGCCCGCGCGCGCGGCCTCGACCGCAGCGTTCAGCGCCAGGATGTTGGTCTGGAACGCGATGCCGTCGATCACGCCGATGATGTCCGCGATCTGCGCAGAGCTGTGCTGGATGTCTTGCATCGTCTGCACCACCTCGTGCACGGCGCCACCCCCTTGGCGGGCCTGGGCATTGGCCGTTTGCGCGAGCCCTTGTGCCTCGACCGCGTGGGCGGCGCTGCGCTGCACGTCACTGGCCAGGTGTTCGATGGTGGCCGCCGATTCCTGCAAGGCAGACGCCTGGCGCTCGGTGCGGTGCGACAAGTCGCTGTTGCTCGACTCGATGTCTGCTGCCGCGTGGGCCACTGAATCGGCGCTGTGTCGCACCTGGCGAACGACCTGGCCCAGGTTGCGGACCATGGCTTGCAGCCCGTCGAGCAGCTCACCGAGCTCGTTGTGCGAAGCGGGCAAGCCTCGCGCGTTCAGTCGGCCTTGCGCCACTTCGCGCGACCAGCTCACCGCAGCGCGCAGCGGCGACGTGATGCTGCGCACCACCATCGCGCTCAGCCCCCATCCCACCGCCAGGCTGAAGGCCAGCAGCACCAGCGACGCCAGCATGCCGGCGCGGGCCGTGTCGGCCAGTTGCGCCTGGCTGGCTTCGGCTTCGGCCTTTTGCGTTTGCAACAGCCGCGCGACGATGGCGTCCAGCGCCTGGGTGGGGCCACGGTCCTTGCCTTTGACGGCGGCGTCCACCGCGTGGGCCCGCTCATCGGCGTCTTCGCTGGCGGCGTGCTGCAGGGCGGACAGGTAAGTCTGGGTCAGCTGTTGCAGCGCAGCGCCCGCCTGCTTGGCGTCTTCGCTGGGCAGGGCCAAGGTTCGGCACAAGGCCTGCAGCCGCTCCAGATGGGCCTGCACCTGTTCACCTTCGGCGCGGAAGGCCTTGGTGTAGCGGGCCAGCCCTTCGGGCGTGCCCCCGCGCAAGAGCGTGTTCTTCCACTCCTGCACCTGGATCTTGAAGTGCACTTGCGCGGCGCGTGCGGCGTCGCTGGCCTCGGCCAACTGCACCTGACGCACCTGGGCCGCAGCCGCGTCGGCGGAAGCCTGTTGCAGGCGCCATTGCGACAGCCCCAGGCCCAAGGCCAGCAAGGCCAACAGGGCGCCTGAGAGCAAGTGCAGGCGTGAAGAAATGCGCAGGTCGTTGAGGTGCAAGGCGGCCTCCCGAATGGGGGTTGGGGCGGCAAAGCCATGCACCGGGGCCTGCAAGCAGGCGCAGGTGACGTCACCGCGTGTGGCTTGACATCGGCCACCGGGGCCGTGACTTGAGCGGGGCGCTCAGGCGGCTTGCGCGATCACCCCGCCGCCCAGGCACACCTCGCCTTGGTACAGCACGGCCGATTGGCCCGGCGTGACGGCCCACTGCGCCTCGGGGAAGCGCAAGGCGATCGCCTCGGCGCTGGCGGCCGTCACCTCGCACGGCGCGTCGGCCTGGCGGTAGCGGGTCTTGGCGCCCAGAGGCTGCTCGCCCACCTGAGGCCCCACCCCGTCGACCCAGCTCAGGTCAGACGCCACCAGCGTGTGCTGTTGCAGCCAGGGGTGGTCGTGGCCTTGCACCACATGAAGCGTGTTGGCCGCCATGTCCTTGCGGGCCACGAACCAGGGCTCGTGCTCACCACCGCCGCGCGGGGTGCCCTTGTCCTTCACGCCGCCGATGCCGATGCCCTTGCGCTGGCCCAGCGTGTAAAAGCTCAGGCCCACGTGCTCGCCCAGCTTGCGGCCGCGGTCGTCCAGGATCAGGCCGGGTGTGTTGCTCAGGTAGCGGTTGAGGAACTCGCGGAAGGGCCGCTCACCGATGAAGCAGATGCCGGTCGAGTCCTTCTTCCTGGCGTTGGGCAACTGGATCTCGGCGGCGATGCGGCGCACCTCGGTCTTGGGCAGCTCGCCCACCGGGAACATCGTCTTGCTCAACTGCGCCTGGTTCAGGCGGTGCAGGAAGTAGCTCTGGTCCTTCAGCGGGTCCAGGCCCTTGAGCAGCTCGAAGCGCTGGCCCCCGTCAAAGCGGGCGTCGGCCACGCCGCGCACCCGGGCGTAGTGGCCGGTGGCGATCTTCTCGGCGCCCAGCCGCATGGCGTGGTCCAGGAAGGCCTTGAACTTGATCTCGGCGTTGCACAGCACATCGGGGTTGGGCGTGCGGCCAGCCTGGTATTCGCGCAGGAATTCGGCGAAGACGCGGTCCTTGTAGTCGGCCGCGAAGTTGACGTGCTCGATCTCGATGCCGATCACGTCCGCCACCGAGGCGGCGTCCAGGAAGTCCTGGCGGCTGGAGCAGTATTCGCTGTCGTCGTCGTCTTCCCAGTTCTTCATGAAGATGCCGATGACCTCGTGGCCCATCTGCTTGAGCAGCCAGGCCGACACGGCCGAATCCACCCCGCCGCTCAGGCCCACCACCACGCGCTGGGGCTTGTCGGCTTTCGGGATGGCATAGGTCATGACGGGCTCTTCAAAAGAAAACGGCCGGGGCCTCGCGGCGCCGGCCTGGTGGCGCCAGGCGTTTCAGGCGGCGCGGTTGTACGAAGGCGCGCTGAACAGGCTCTCGTGGACGGTCAGGATGTCCAGCGGGAAACGTTGACCGGCCAGGTAGCTCTCCAGGCATTCCAGCACCAGCGGGCTGCGCAGGCGCTGCGGGTTGGCGCGGATCTCTTCCGGGGTCATCCAGACCGTGCGCACGATCCCCTCGTCGAGGGTGAGCGTCGGGTCGGCTTCGCCCACGTGGCCCACGAAGGCCAGGCGCAGGTAAGTGGTGTCTTCGCCCGTGCGGGTGCGACGGAAGCGGGACATGTACAGGCCCAGGAAGCCGGTGGGCGTGAAGCCGCAGGCGGTCTCTTCCAGGGTTTCACGGATCACCGCCTGCAGCGGGGACTCGCCCGGGTCGAGGTGACCGGCCGGGTTGTTGAGCAGCAGGCCGTCGGAGGTTTCTTCCTCGACCAGGAGAAAGCGCCCCTCTCGCTCGATGATGGCCGCCACGGTGACGTTGGGCTTCCAGCGCACCTTGTGGCCGGCGGCAGCCGACTGGCCCGGCTGGTTCGCAGCCACGGCATGAACAGGTGCAGAAGACACGACGGACGGACCTGAGCCAGCGTCGGTTCCCTGATCCGAAGCGTGCATCACGCTTGGTACGACGATTTGGGCGGATTTCATGAATCAAACATTATCCGCGAAACCCGTGACGAATGCATGCAAAGCGGGCTGACCCGCTGGGATACCCTCGCCCGGCGATCAGACCGTGGGTGTCCACCTGTGCGCGGGTCCACCATGTGACAACGCTGATCCTCAAATCGCGGGGGGCGGGGCGCCAAAGCAGGCCACCAGGCGCCAAAACGCTGGCGAAGTGCAGCCATCTCCCAGGAAGTTCATGAACTATTGTGTATGCTGGCAAGTTTGGCATGACTCACGCCTTAAGTCTTTGAAATCAAACAGATGTTTGAATTCGCGCGGAAAGCCGCGTGCAGACTTCGAGGCGGCCCCCACACCTTAGGAGACTTGGATGCTCATCGGCATTCCCTTGGAAACCCACCTGGGCGAAACCCGCGTGGCCGTGACCCCGGAGACCGTCAAGAAATTGAAGGCGCAGGGCCATACCCTGCGTGTGCAGTCTGGTGCCGGTGTGGCCGCCAGCGTGACCGATGAGGCCTACGCGGCCGTCGGCGCCGAGATCACCGACGCAGCAGGCGCTTTCAGCGCCGACATGGTGCTCAAGGTGCGCTCACCTTTCGCCAACGAACTCGCCCTGATGAAGCCGGGCACCGTGGTGGTGGGCATGCTCAACCCGTTCGACAAGGCCGGCCTGCAGTCCCTGACCGACGCGAAGCTCACCGCTTTCGCCCTCGAAGCCGCGCCGCGCACCACCCGCGCCCAGAGCATGGACGTGCTCTCGTCGCAGGCCAACCTGGCGGGCTACAAGGCCGTGATGATCGCGGCCGACAAGTACCAGCGCCTCTTCCCCATGCTGATGACGGCCGCCGGCACCGTGAAGGCCGCACGCGTGGTCATCCTCGGCGTGGGTGTGGCCGGCTTGCAGGCCATCGCCACGGCCAAGCGCCTGGGCGCGGTCATCGAAGCCTCTGACGTGCGTCCTTCGGTGAAGGAGCAGGTCGAGTCGCTGGGCGCCAAGTTCATCGACGTGCCGTATGAAACGGCCGAAGAAAAAGAAGCCGCCGAAGGCGTGGGCGGCTATGCCCGCCCGATGCCGCAAAGCTGGCTGGACCGCCAGAAGGCCGAAGTCGCCAAGCGCGTGGCCCAGGCCGACATCGTCATCACGACCGCCTTGATCCCGGGCCGTGCCGCGCCGGTGCTGGTGACCGAAGAAATGGTCAAGTCCATGAAGCCGGGTTCGGTGATCGTCGACCTGGCCGCACCGGCCGGTGGCAACTGCCCCCTGACCGAAGCGGGCCAGACCGTCATCAAACACGGCGTGACCCTGGTGGGCGAGACCAACCTGCCGGCGCTCGTCGCCGCCGACGCCTCGTCGCTGTACGCCCGCAACGTCATCGACTTCCTGAAGCTCGTCATCAACAAGGACGGCCAGTTCCACGTCGATCTGGAAGACGACATCGTCAAGGCCTGCCTGATGTGCCGCGACGGCCAGCTGCTGCGCAACTGAGCGCTCGGCTTGCCCTCACTGAAATAGAAGTTCCCCTGGAGATAAGCCATGCAACGCGTCATGCTGCGTGCCAAGCTGCACCGAGCCACCGTCACCGAAGCCGACCTGAACTACGAAGGTTCGTGCGGCATCGATGAAGACCTGCTCGACGCCGCCGACATGAAAGAGTTCGAATACATCGAGCTCTACAACATCAACAACGGCGAGCGCTTTTCGACCTACGTGATCAAGGCCCCGCGTGGCTCCGGGGTGATCTCGCTCAACGGCGCCGCGGCCCGCAAGGCCCATGTGGGCGACCTGCTCATCATCTGCACTTACGCGCCGATGACCGAAGCAGAAGTCAGCAGCTACAAACCCAAGGTGGTGTTGCTCGACGAGCAGAACCACATCAAAGAAATCCGCAAGTTCTAAACCTTCTGACCAGGAGACCACGATGGAAGCTGTTTCCCACGTCGTCATCAACCTGACCATTTTCGTGCTGGCCATTTATGTGGGCTATCACGTGGTCTGGACGGTGACGCCTGCCCTGCACACCCCGCTGATGGCCGTGACCAATGCCGTGTCCGCCATCGTGATCGTGGGCGCCATGCTGGCTGCTGCCCTGACGGTGACCCCGCTGGGCAAGGCCATGGGCCTGCTGGCGGTCGCGCTGGCGGCGGTGAACGTGTTCGGGGGCTTCCTCGTCACGCGCCGCATGCTGGAAATGTTCAAGAAGAAAGACAAGAAGGCGGGGGCCAAGTAAATGAGCCTGAACCTCATCGCACTGCTGTACCTGGTCGCCTCGGTTTGCTTCATCCAGGCCTTGAAGGGCCTGAGCCACCCGACCACGTCCAGTCGCGGCAACCTGTTCGGCATGGTCGGCATGACCATCGCCGTGCTGACCACCGTGGGCCTGATTCAACGCCAGGCTGAGGTGCTCCACGTGAGCTGCGGCGAAGGCATCGCCTATGTGCTGGGTGCCTTGGTCGTGGGCGGCGCCGCTGGCGCCATCATGGCCAACCGCGTCGAGATGACCAAGATGCCCGAGCTGGTGGCCTTCATGCACAGCATGATCGGTCTGGCTGCGGTGTTCATCGCCGTGGCCGTGGTGGCCGAGCCCTGGGCCCTGCTGCAGGAAGTCCAACAAGGCCAGCCCATCCCCACCGGCAACCGCCTCGAAGTGGCGCTGGGCGCTGCCATCGGCGCCATCACCTTCTCGGGTTCGGTCATCGCCTTCGGCAAGCTGAGCGGCAAGTACAAGTTCCGCCTGTTCCAGGGCGCCCCGGTGAACTTCGCCGGCCAGCACATGCTGAACCTGGTGCTGGGCATTGCCGCCATCGGCCTGATCGGCGTGTTCATGGCCACGCAAAGCTTCGAAGCCTTCATGGCCTTGCTGGCGCTGAGCTTCATCCTGGGCGTGCTGATCATCATCCCCATCGGCGGCGCTGACATGCCTGTCGTGGTGTCGATGCTCAACAGCTACTCGGGCTGGGCTGCGGCCGGCATCGGCTTCTCGCTGAACAACTCGATGCTGATCATCGCGGGCTCGCTGGTGGGTTCGTCCGGTGCCATCCTCTCGTACATCATGTGCAAGGCGATGAACCGTTCGTTCTTCAACGTGATTCTGGGTGGCTTCGGTGGTGAAGCCGGCCCGGCCGCCGCCGGTGGCGCGCAACAGCAGCGCCCCGTCAAGAGCGGCTCAGCCGACGACGCCGCCTTCGTGCTGGGCAATGCCGAATCGGTCATCATCGTGCCGGGTTACGGTCTGGCTGTGGCCCGCGCCCAGCACGCCGTGAAGGAACTGGCCGCCAAGCTGACCGAAAAGGGCGTGAACGTGAAGTACGCGATCCACCCCGTGGCCGGTCGCATGCCGGGCCACATGAACGTGCTGCTGGCCGAAGCCGAAGTGCCCTACGACCAGGTGCACGAGATGGAAGACATCAACGGTGAGTTCGGCCAGGCCGACGTGGCCATCATCCTGGGCGCCAACGACGTGGTGAACCCCGCCGCGCACGTGAAGGGCAGCCCGATCTACGGCATGCCGATCCTGGAAGCCTACAAGGCCAAGACCGTGATCGTGAACAAGCGCTCCATGGCCAGCGGTTACGCCGGCCTGGACAACGAGCTGTTCTACATGGACAAGACCATGATGGTGTTTGGCGACGCCAAGAAGGTCGTGGAAGACATGGTCAAGGCGGTGGAGTGATCGGCAAGCGCTGAGCCGCCACCACCACGAAGAGCCGGGCACCGCCCGGCTCTTTTTTTTTGCCCGCCCGCTTTGGCTTGCGGCCATGAAAAAGGCCGCCCCGTGGGGCGGCCTTTCTGTGCGAGCCTGGGTCAGGCTTTCATGAAGCCCAGGTTCGTGGTGCCGAAGTGGTACGGCAGCACTTGCTTGAGGTCGTCGCTGCGCATGCCCAGCCAGGTGCCCAAGGTGGCCGAGTACTGGTCCACCGACACTTGCGGCAGCATCACGCCAGACGCTTCCACCATGTTGGGGTCCAGGTAGTTGCCCAGGTTGTCACGCAGGTAGCTGGGCACGCGGCCATAGATCTGGCCACCTTGCACGGCGGAGCCCATGATGAAGTGGTGGGCGCCCCAACCGTGGTCCGTGCCGTCGCCGTTGTTGGCCAACTGGCGGCCAAACTCCGAAGCGGTGAACGTGGTGACGTTGTTGCTCATGGTGTTGGCTTCGAGCACGCTCTGGAAATAGAACATGGCGTCGTTGAGCTGCTTGAGCAAGCGTGCGTGGGCTTCCAGCTGCGGGCCGTGGGTGTCGAAACCGTCGTGGCGCACGAAGAAGACCTGGCGGCCAGCGATGTTGTTGGACACGTTGTACTTGATCATGCGGGCGATCACGTCCAGCTCGTCCAGCATCGGGGTGCCATAGCCAGGAATGCCGGCGGGGCGGGTCACGGAGGCCATGCTCAGGCCGGGCAGACGCGCGGCCAGCAGCTTGCGGGCCTCGTCGGAGCTCTTCACCACCTTGGCGTAGTCGGCTTCCAGCATGTTGGTCAGCGCACCACCGGCTTCGCCGCGCGCCAGGGTCACCAGCTTGCTGCGCAGCGCGGCGTTGAAGACCAGGTCATTGGCGTCGCGGGCCAGACCGATCTGAATGGCGCCGTCCGTGTTGGGCGTGAGCGCGTAAGTGGGCAGGCTGTCGCCGTTGCCAAAGTTGGAGCTCTGGGCTGCGGTGTTGATCGACAGGAAGGGCGAGGAAGCCACGAAGCCCGACTTGTTCATGGTCTCCACAAAGCGGCCGGCCCAACCACCCGAGTCGATGTTGGTGCGGCCCGATTGCCACAGCGTCTGCTGGTCGTTGTGCGAATACAGGCCGGGCACGCGCAGGTCTTGGTTGCCCGAGTTGTACTGCTCGCGGGTCAGCGGCGTGCGCAGCGGGCCCACGTTGCCCAGGATGGCGAGCTTGCCACCGCGGTACATGGAAGCCATGTCGCCCATGCTGGGGTGCAGGGCGTAAGGGGCGTCCACGTTGTTGACCTTGGCCGTGATGGGGTGGAGCTGGTCGACCGGCAACACGATGGACGACAAGGCGCCGCTGCCGCCCGTGGCGTTGACGGGGGTGTCGCGGCGCTTGAC